>JAWOGU010000583.1:0-6636 GCA_046496595.1 Chloroflexota bacterium | reverse complement strand
GCCAAATTTAAGGCAACGAGCGCCGTCAAGCCCTGTCCATTAGGTGGAATTTCATAAAAAGAGAAGCCGTTTTTATAATCCACCCGCAGCGGCTCCACCCATTCCGCCTGATAACGCGCCAGGTCTGTCAGCGTCAACACGCCGCCCTCCGCCTGCACACATTCCACAATCTGCTGCCCGATTCGCCCCTGGTAAAATGACTCAAACCCCTCTGCGGCGATGGTTTTGAGCGTGGCGGCAAACTCCGGATTGCGAAAGCGTTCGCCCGGCCTGGGCGCGCGTCCGCCCGGCAGCCACACGCGCCGCGAGTCGGCATGGACCGCCATCTTGTCGGTGGAGTGCTGCCAGGCGCGGGCAATGTGTTGGCTGACGGGGAAGCCGCCCTGCGCATAGTCAATAGGCTGCGCCAACAAACGATCCAACCCCAGCGTACCAAAGCGTTTCAAAGCTGCCTCCCAGCCGCGCAAACTGCCTGGTACCGTCACTGCCAGCGCGCCCAATACCGGCATCGTTTGATGACCTTTTTCACGCAGGAGAACGGCCGTTAATCCCTCAGGCGCCGGTCCGCTGGCATTCAAGCCAAACAAGCGCTGCTCCCGCGCACTCCAAATCAGCGCAAACGCATCCCCGCCAATCCCCGTAGAGCAGGGTTCAACGACGCACAGTGTCGCCGCTGCCGCGACTGCCGCATCAATCGCATTGCCGCCAGCCTTCAAAATATCCAGTCCAGCCTGCGCCGCCAGCGGTTGGCTGGTGGCGACCAGCCCCTTAAAACCCATCACATTAGAGCGTCGGGAGGGGTAATTAAATGCGTTAATTTTCATGAGTGCTCCTTGTGTCTGTATAGAGAATCAACAATTGTAAGTTGACGTAATATTCAACTTGACATCGAACACCTGTTCGCTTATAATAACAGAACAAATGAGCGACTATCCATCAATATTCACTTATTTTGCAAGTGAATATGCCGAGCGTCAAGGAGTATTGGCATGGCCAAAAAATCGCTATCAGAGCGGCAAAAGAATATATTAGGTTTCATCTACAGCTACCGGCAGGAACATGATCGTCCGCCTACCATTCGAGAAATCGGCTCTGCTGTCGATATTAGCTCGACTTCGGTCGTGAATTATAACCTGACCCGGCTGGAAGAGCGCGGCTACCTGGAACGAGATGCGGAAGTTTCTCGCGGTATCAGTTTTACCGACAAGGCGCGTGAGTTTCTGGGCGTGATGGTGAACAACATCAGCGCTACCGCCAATTCTGTGGCAGCCGAGGTGGGGCTTTTGCGGATTCCGCTGCGCGGCAACATTGGCGCCAGTTTACCCATGGAATCTGTCCTCAGTGATTTCGCCACTTATGATGAAGAGGATGCCATCGAGATCAGCGCTTCGATGATCAACGGCCGTTTACAAGACTTGTTTGCCCTGCGTGTCGATGGAGACTCCATGATCGACGCCATGGTCAATGATGGCGACATCGTCATCATGCAGCATCAGCAAACGGCTAAAAATGGTGACATGGTGGCGGTGTGGCTGGAAGGCGATACCATGACCTTGAAGTATTTTTATTATGACGGCGACCGTATCCGCCTGCAGCCTGCCAACCCGACCATGGATCCGATATTTGTTGACCCGCAAGACGTTCAGGTGCAGGGGAAAGTGATGATGGTTCTGCGCCAAACGGCCTAAGCCTGTTTATCAAGAAGTTTGTTGAAGGACGGCAGTTTAGCGCTTGCCGTCCTTTTTTTAAATCATGGAATAGAACATATGTTCCCATTTGTCCAAACAAACGACAATCTTGAACAAAGACGGCAACTGCAAAAACAGCGGCTGCGCCATCGTGTGCAAATTCAATCGCAGCAGATTGAGAATGTGATGGCGGCGCACCACCTGCCTGCTCATGTTTCCGGCGGCAAGGTGCAGCCGCAAAGCATCCAGTTTGATTTGCAAACGCATCTGAGCGGCGGTTGGGACCGCGTGAGGGAACTGACGACCGACCTGCGCCGGGCATTAGGCGTGCCTGACATTTCCGTGACGCGGGAAAACGGCCGTTTTCAAGTGGCGGTAGCGCGTCCGCAAGATGTGCCGGTGACTTTGCTGGATGTGATGGCGATGAAACGAGATTTCCCAAAGGAAACGGCCGTTTTAGGTTTGTCGGACCAGGGAAAGCCCGTCGCATTGTCCCTGTCTCGTTCAGATTACGCCCACGCGCTCATTTCCGGGATGACTGGCGCCGGCAAAACCGCGCTCGTTCGCACCATCTGCGTCTCCCTGGCTTTGCTCAACCGCCAGTCACGGCTGCAACAAATTGTCCTGACTGCCCTGAAGGAAGGGGAAGCCGTCGACCTGGATTTGGAGCGGTTAACCTATTTGCCTCATCTGGCAGCCAACATCATATACGACCCGGAAGAGGTGGCGCAAGTATTGGTCTGGCTGGTGGCTGAACTGGAAAACAGATTGGCAAACGCCGAAACGACACCCATGCTGATCGTGATCATCGATAATGTGACCACCTTCATGGCGAGGGGCGGTGCAGCCATCATCGAACCCCTGACGCTGCTGCTCCAGCGCGGCGCTAAGGCCGGTATCCACCTCATTCTAACCACGTCAGAACCGGATTCTCCCTATTTGAACAGCCAGCTCAAGGCTAATTTACCGCTGCGCATCACCGGGCGGGTGGCCGATGCGGTGCAGGCGGCTGCGGCGATGGGTATGGATGGCAGCGACGCGGAATTTCTATTGGGGCACGGGGATTTTCTCTTGCGAGACAAGAAACAAATGACCTATTTTCAGGCGGCGTTTGTCACGGATTATGATTTGCACCTATGCCTGGCAAAGCTGCGGCGTACTGGTGGTTACTCAATTTTGGCTCAACCATTTTCTGTGCGTCCTGAGCTGCCGGACATGGCAGGCACTGATGAGCCAGGTTCGTTTTCCTGGCAGGATGGCGCTTTTAACTTTGCCGGCGAGGAGGGTTTCCAATGAACACAGGTATGCTCTGGTTAGATGATGATTCACGGCGTTCTTTTGACGACAAAATTATGCGGGCGGCAGAATATTATCAAGAAAAATACGGCCGTTTTCCTGAACTGTGCCTGGTAAACAACAAAACGCTGGTGGAAGAAAACAAAAAAGTCGGCCGCATTGAAGTGCAGCCGACTCGGATGGTCTTACCTCATCAATTTTTGCTGGGCATGAAAGCCAATTGATTGTTATTTGGCTTGCAGCAGGATAGAGCGGTTGCCGCCTTCGATTTTTGTCATTTGGGCGGTGTAGGAACGGCCGTTTTTCAGGGTCAGTTCTGCGGTTAGTTTTGTGCCTTCTTCCTGTTCCCGGTTAATAAACGCCACGAAATCACCTTCTGTCAAGTCATCAACAGTCTGCCCGACAATATTCTCTGCCAGCAGGGCAAACGCTTCACGGGCGGCCGAATTGGCAATGAGTAGCTCTTGATGCGTTCCTAGCACAATAACCGGATCATCCGTCAAATCCATGACGGCGCTCAAAGTGTTTTTCTCAGATTCTATCTCACTGAAAATGTTGGCATTATTGATGGCGATAGTGGCGTAACCACCCAGGGCAGACAGCGCCCGGGTATCGTTGCTGTCAAAAGACGTTTCCTTGAGCCGGTTTGTCACCCCCAAAACGCCAATCGGTTTGTTCTGCAAAATCAACGGCACGTAAATCAATGATTTCACGAGCAGGGCGGTATGGGTGCGTTTCCACTGCGAATCGTTGCCGATGGCGATGGCGCGTTTGGTTTGCAGTACTTTGCCCGCCAGACTGTCGTTGACCCGTTTGCGCATCGATTTGGCTTTGGAGTCCAGGTTCTTGGAAGCGCGTATATACAACTCGCCAATTTCCTCGTCCACCAGCATCAGGGAGCCTTCTTCCGCGCCTACCACGTAAACGGCCGCTTCCACCACGCGGTGCAGCACTTCTTCCAGGTCCAGCGAAGAGGCCACTGATTTACCCACGCCGTACAACACGTTCAACTCTTGGGCGCGGCGCTGCAACTGAGAGTTGCTTTCCATCAACTGCTGCACCAATTGGTCGCGTTCTCGCGCCAGACGACTTTCACGCAGGGCCTTGTCCACGGATTCGCTGATTTCATCGGCATCAAAGGGTTTGATGACATAATCACGAATGCCCAAACGGAAAGCGGCAACGGCCGTTTCCTCAGACCCATGCGCCGTAGCCAGGATTGCTGGAATCTCAATGCCCCGCTCTTTCAGCTTCTCTAGTACCTCTAAGCCGGTCAGGCGTGGCATTTGCTGATCCACAATCATCAAATCCGGCTCTTTGGCAATCGCCATTTCCAGCCCCATCAGCCCATTAGACGCCGACAGAACCTCAAAGCCCTTGGGTTTGAGAATATATTCGCTTAAAAATTCACGGATTTCTTGAGAATCGTCAATAACAAGTACACGTTCGTACATCACACGCCATTCCTTAGGACAGGTGTTTCTAACCCCTAGTTTACTACTCTGAAAGTACACAGGCAAATCAAGGTTACAAAGGCGTAGGGGATTCATGGGTTGTCTTGGTTATAGGCATTGGTAAAATCCCCTTTCCTTAATCTATTTTTACTGAACCGGGCAGGATGGGAAGCCTGCTCCCACAACCAATAAAAGAGCTTAAAAATGGGAAAATTTATCATTGAAGGCGGCCACAAGCTGAATGGTATCATCACAGCCAGTGGCAATAAAAACGCGGCTCTCAAACTGCTGCCAGCCTGCATTTTGACGGATGAGCCGGTTATTTTACACAACATACCCAATATTCAGGATGTGAATAACACCATTTTCCTGCTGCAAGCTATTGGCGTAGAGATGATTGATTTGGGCGGCGGCAGTTGGCGCGTCCATGCCGCCAACGTGCGTACCAGCGAATTGGACAGCACCCTGGCAGGCCAAACGCGGGCCTCTTTTGTCTTTTCCGGGCCGCTGCTGGCGCGCACCGGCGAGGCCATTTTGCCGCTGCCCGGCGGTGATGTGATCGGCGGACGGCCGTTAGACACCCTCATTCGCGGCTTAGAAGCTCTGGGCACGACGGTGGAACTGGTGGGTCAGGGTATCTTCCGCATGAACGCCAGGCAGCTCAAGGGCGCCGGCTACCATCTGTTGGCAGAAGCCAGCGTTACGGCTACGGAAAATACGGTCATGGCTGCTTCCCTGGCCAAAGGAACCACCATTCTCGACAACGCCGCCTGTGAGCCGCACGTGCGTGATTTATGCCATTTCCTGAACCAGATGGGCGCTCAAATTGAAGGCATTGGCACCAATCGTCTGACGATTCATGGGGTGGAAAAGCTGCATGGCACGGAGTTCCGCATCGGCGCTGATTTTATGGAAGTGGGCAGTTTTATTGGGGCGGCGGCTGTCACCGGCGGCGAAATCCGCATCAAAAATGCCGATCCGAAAAATATGGGCATGATTGAGTTGGTATTTGAAAAGTTGGGCGTACACTGGCTGGTGGAAGACAACGACATCATCATGGTGCCCTCCGAGCAGCGCATGATCATCCAACCAGCGCTGGGGGGTCGCATTCCGCACATCAAGCCCATGCCCTGGCCAGGTTTCCCCGCCGATTTGATGAGCATTGCCGTCGTCATTGCCACGCAGTCCAAAGGCACAGTTTTGCTGCACGATTGGATGTACGAGAGCCGCTTCTTTTTTGTCGATAATCTGACATTTATGGGGGCGCGCATCGTCATTTGCGACCCGCACCGCGTGATTGTGGATGGGGGCAGCGCGCTTCATGCCAGCCCGCAGGGCGTTCCCAGCCCGGACATCCGCGCCGGTATGGCGCTGGTTCTGGCGGCGCTCTGCGCTGAAGGCACCAGCGTTATCCACAATATCCAGCAAATTGATCGCGGCTACGAAAACATCGAACAAAAGCTACTGGATTTAGGCGCGCATATTCGGCGGGTAGAATGAGAGAGAGCAAAGATTGAAGATTGATCGGTTGTATACTCCAATCTTTAATTTTCAATCTTAGATTTTACATTTATGGATTACCGCAAACCTGTCACATTTGGAGAAAACTGGTCGAACAGCCGCTATCGGGTGCTGCCTTATTTTGCCGAGGAGAAGCGCCTCATGCAGCAGCCTGGCGTGGCCTCGCACCTGAGCGAGATGAAAATTCTAGATATGGGCTGCGCCTCCGGCTGGAATATGAGCCGGTTCCGGCAGTACGGCCGTTTTCCCTTTGGCATAGATGTGGTTCCAGAGCGGGTGCAGTTGGCCGCTCACCATGGCCCGGCAGCGATTGCGTCCGGGCTGAATTTGCCCTTTCCCGACGAAACATTTGACATCGTTTACATCCAGCACGTGCTGCACCACATTGGCGACGTGGCGCGCGCCTTGCAAGAAGTGCGCCGCTGCCTGAAGCCGGGCGGCGTGCTCTTCCTGGTGGAGACGACGGAAGACAGTCCTATCATCCATTGGGGGCGGAAGCTCTACCCCAAATGGCTCGGCGATGAAATCAATGCGCCGTTTTACTTTGAGGAGTTGAAAACGCAGTTGTCTCAGGAGGGTTTTCGCGTTGAGAAGGGGGAGCAGTACAGCGTCATTTTCTGGATGTGGGAGATTCTGCCGGATCAGATCCCGTTCATGGAAAAGCTGACGCCGCTGTT
>JAWOGU010000554.1:0-18736 GCA_046496595.1 Chloroflexota bacterium | reverse complement strand
AGTGCATCACGGGAGCGCTTACCCCAGGAATGCACGCGATCACTGCGGACTACATGGCTTATTACGGAGCCTACCTGAGCGCCAGCGCCTCCCTGGCTGGCGGGCAGACTATCAATGCCGAGGTGTCCATCCCAGGCGCAGTTGAAAGGCCACAAACAAACTTTCGCCAAAATAACCCAGCCGTAAGCAGTCATTCCAGTCGGCCGACAGGCCGCAGGGCAGGTGGCTGCGCCCCATGCGTTCCAGGTTAAATTCCAGGGCGCGGCGTAAATGGCCGAACACCGTGTCTTCGCCTTTGTCCGCATAAGGCAGCGCCTTGTTGTAAAACTCAAAGTCTCCCGTTTCACCCACAAACGCCGGTACGGCGTTAAAGAACCAGAGGCAGTCGTCAGAGCGGTACTCTTCCGGATCGGGTTCCGGTTCGTGGCCCGGATTGTGCTCAAAGGGCTTGATGACGGGGATGGCGCCGCCGTTGGCTAACTGCCCTGTGAGCATCAGTTCTAAGCGCGCCTGCGCTTCGTCGGGGATAGCCGCCGCCACGCCGAGAATGTCTTGCACCGAGTCGCGGAAGCCCAG
Source organism: Chloroflexota bacterium (assembly GCA_046496595.1). GTDB lineage: Bacteria > Chloroflexota > Anaerolineae > Promineifilales > Promineifilaceae. The sequence goes on along the minus strand of JAWOGU010000554.1, from coordinate 18,160 downwards.
GCCGTCCCGTTCGCCGTTGTAAACCAGGCTGGCGGCGCGCGACCAGGCAAACGTGATCAGGCTGTTGTACAGACCCCACATGTTGATGGTGCTGTTGAGTTCAGGATCAGGTGTGTGGGCGATGAAGCTGCCCAGTTTGGCATGCCAATGATCTTTTAGCTTTTGCAGTTCGGCGGCGGCGCGCGTCAATGAACCAAATTCGGCCGTGGTTTGTTTGCCCACGAAACGGGCATCGCCAATGCCCATCAGGATGAGCAGTTCACGGCTTTCACCCGGCTGTAATGTGAAATTGGCTTGCAGGGATCCACAGGCATTGTCGCCGTAGGCCTGGCTGCTGCGGCATTGGCCTTCAGCCACGACTTGCGGGTTGTGGTAGCCGCCATAGGTTCCCAAAAAGGCTTCGCGGCTGGTGTCGTAACCGGCGATTGGCGCGCCGATTTGGGTCATCCAGGCATGAAAAGCCATATCACCGGGGTCTGCCGGATTTTCAGAGGACAGGTTGTCGTGGATGGCGATGCGCAGCATGTTGTCTACCCGCTCGCCTTTGACGATGAAGAGGGAATATTGCAGATTGACCTGATCCTGGAAGGTTTGCCACTGGTTGGTGAATTCGCAGTAGGTAAAGGTGGAAAGCTGGCGGGGGCGGTCGCTGTGGTTGGTGACTTTTAACCGCCAATATTCAAACGTCTGGCCCAGGGGCACGAAGTAGAGCGCTTCGCTGGTGACGCCTGCGTAATCCGTGTGGAAGGTGGTGTAGGCTGTGCCGTGGCGGCAGGTGGATTGGTACTGGTCGAGCGGTTTGCCCACCGGCTGCCAGGACGCTGACCAGTAGTCGCCGTTGTCGTTGTCGCGCAGGTAAAAGTACCTGCCGGGCTGGTCCATGGGGATGCTGTTAAAACGCAGGCGCAGAAAACGGCCGCGCGCCCCGGATTTATAAAAGCCGTAGCCGCCGGCGTTGTTGGTGATCACGGCGCCGTATTCGGTGGAACCGAGATAGTTGCTCCAGGATTGGGGCGTGTCGGGCCGGGTAATGACATATTCTTTGTTGTCGTCGTCGAAATATCCGTAATTCATGATGTTCCTCTGCTGCGTATGATGTGTGAATTTCTGATAAAGTTTGGTTTTTGCGATTGTATATGGGCCATGCGGGATGAGTATACGGTTGCTTGCCTTTTGATTTTACCAGGGTTGAGAGCGCTTACAATACTTGACAGGGATTCTTGAATAGTTGAAACTTAAGAGGCGTCCGGCAGGGTGGCCTATACCGCTCTTTCTGACGTGAAAAGTGTTGTTAAGGCGATTTCCCACGCATCTTTAATAACTGTATTTCCATATTTCCCAATCCCCTAAGGAGTTTAAATTTCCCATGACAGAAAATCTGAACCCATTTGCCATTGCGCAGGCTCAACTCGACAAGTCTGCCGCCGTTTTACAGTTAGAGCCGGATATGCACGCTTTTTTGCGTGAGCCGATGCGCGAATTTCATTTCACCATTCCGGTGAAAATGAATGATGGGCGCACGGAAATCTTTAAAGGTTTCCGGGTGCAGTACAATGACGCCCGGGGTCCGGCGAAGGGCGGCATCCGTTTTCACCCCAACGAGACCATTGATACGGTGCGTGCTTTGGCGGCCTGGATGACGTGGAAAACGGCCGTTTCTGACATTCCTCTAGGTGGCGGCAAAGGCGGCGTTATCTGCGAACCGCGCCAGATGCAGCCAGACGAATTGGAGCGGCTCAGCCGCGGCTACATGCGTAACATTGCGCGGCACGTCGGTCTCACCAAGGACTCCCCCGCGCCCGACGTGCATACCAATCCCCAAATCATGGCCTGGATGCTGGACGAATATGAAGTGCTGGTCGGCCACCGGGAACCGGGCGTCATCACCGGCAAACCGCAGCCGCTAGGCGGCTCGGCGGGGCGCGGTCCGGCGACAGCCATGGGCGGCATGTTTACCATCCGTGAAGCCGCTAAACTGCGCGGCATTAACCTGCGAGGCGCCACCTGCGCCATTCAGGGGTACGGCAACGTGGGCGGTTTTGCCCACCGGCTGTCCCACGACCTGTTCGGCATGAAAGTGATTGCTGTCAGTGACGAGTTTGGCGCTATCTACAACAGCAGCGGCCTGGACCCCGACGTGGTCAACGCCCACCTGCGCCAGACCGGCAAAGTGGTCGATTGTCCGGGGGCGGATAAGTTAACCAACGCCGAACTGTTGGAACTGGAAGTCGATATTTTGATCCCGGCAGCTATTGAAAACCAGTTAACAGGCCAAAACGCCAACAACATCAAGGCCAAAATTGTGGCGGAACTGGCTAACGGCCCTACTACCCCGGAAGCGGACCAGATTCTCAATGACAAGGGTATCTATATCATCCCAGACTTTTTATGCAACGCCGGCGGCGTCATCGTCTCCTATTTTGAGATGGTGCAAAACGCCTATCAGTTCTACTGGACAGAGGACATGGTGAACGAACGCCTGGACCACAAAATCACCACGGCGTTTAAGGCCGTCCATGACATGTCGCAGGCAAAAAAGGTGGATACGCGGGTGGCGGCTTATCTGGTGGCGGTCAATCGGGTGGCGGAGGCGGTGCGTTTGCGCGGCTGGGTGTAGACTGTGGGAACCGTGAACCGTGAACAGTGAACCGTGAACAGTGAACAGTGAACCGTGAACTGTAAACCGTGAACCGTGAACTGTAAACCGTGAACCGTGAACTGTAAGCAGCGCCCGGTGGCTTGAGAAGCGCCGGGCGCTGCTCGTTTTGAACGCAAAAAATGGGGCTGTTGCCTGGGGTATGGGGCTGCGATACACTTTTGCCTTACAACCCTGCAACCCTGCAACCCTGCAACTTTGCAACTCTGCAACCTTGGAGACAACTCTGTGCTAAAAGCTCTCTTTAAGACGATGCGCCCCCGCCAATGGCCGAAAAACGGTTTTGTGTTTGTGGCGCTTTTTTTTGACCGCAAATTACTGGATTTCACCAGTGTTTGGCACACCATTGCGGCCTTTATTTTGCTCTGCCTGATGTCCAGCGCCGTGTACATCATGAACGACCTGGCAGATATTGAAGCAGACCGCCAGCACCCGGAAAAGAAGAAACGGCCGTTACCCGCCGGTAAACTCAATCCCACAGTCGCCGCCGTCGCCGCCGTCATCTTTGCGGCAGGCAGTCTGGCTGCCGGATTTGCCCTATCCGTTGGCCTGGGCTGGATACTGCTGGCCTACCTGGTCATTCAGGTCGCCTACACATTCTGGCTGAAGAACGTGGTCATTTGGGACGTGTTGATCGTTTCTACCGGCTTCATTTTGCGTATTGCCGCCGGTGTAGCAGTCATCGAAGTGCAGCGTTTTTCGCCCTGGCTCTACGTCTTTGGCGGTTTCCTGGCCCTATTCATGGTGTTGGGCAAACGGCGGCACGAATTAACGCTGTTGGGGGAAGGGGCCAGCAGCCACCGCGCCATCTTGCAAGAATACAACCTGGATCTCATCGACCGCATGTTGAGCATCGTTACCACCAGCGCCATTGCCGCCTACAGTTTGTACACCTTCCTGGCTGAGGGCCTACCGGAAAACGACGCCATGATGCTCACCATTCCCTTTGTGTTATACGGTATTTTCCGCTGGCTCTACCTCATCCACGTGCGCCACGAAGGCGGCGCGCCGGAAGAAATTGTGCTGCGCGACCGGCCGCTGCAAGTGACATTGGTCTTGTACGGCCTGTTGGTTTTTGTCATTCTCTATAACCCGTTTTCTTTATAACGGGGTCGGGTTTTTAGGGCGGTTCGCGAACCGACCCTACACTAAACACATTGCTTATGACAACGGCGACGGCTCCCGGCAAAATTATTCTCTTTGGCGAACATGCGGTGGTGTATGGGCAGCCCGCCATTGCCGCCCCCTTGTCTCAGGTGCGGGCAACGGCCGTTGTCGAAAATAGCACTTCCCCCGGCATCCGTCTCATCGCGCCGGATCTCGGCACCGACATGCTGCTCGACCATGCCGCCCCGGATGACGCCGTCGCCGCCGTGGTGCGCCACCTGCAAGCCGCCGCCGGTTTAGCGCAGCTCCCCGACCTGACCATCACCGTCAGCAGTCAGATTCCCATTGCCGGCGGTCTGGGCAGCGGGGCCGCCATCACGGCCGCCGTCATTCGGGCGCTGGCAAGCCATTTGGGATTGGGTCATTTACTGAGCGCCGCCTGGGTTTCAGACCAGACCTACGAGATTGAGAAAATCCACCACGGCACCCCCAGCGGCATCGACAATACCGTCGTGGCGTATGAACGCCCTGTCTACTTTGTGCGCCAGCAGCCCTGTAACCGCGTCGAGCCGTTTGCCGTGGCCCGGCCCCTGCGCTTGCTGGTGGCCGACACCGGCGTCAGCAGCAGCACCAAAATTGTGGTTGGCGACGTGCGCCGTCAATGGCAGGCCAATCCAACTGTGTTTGACGCGATTTTTGCCGGCTGCGGGCGCATTGTGGCGGCAGCCCGGCAGGCGGTTGAGGCTGGCGACGTGGAAAAGGTTGGCCGCCTGATGACGGAGAATCACACGCTTTTGCAGCAGATGACAGTGTCTTGCGCGGAACTGGATGATCTGGTGGCGGCGGCGCTGGCGGCGGGGGCGTTGGGCGCAAAACTCAGCGGCGCCGGCCGGGGCGGGAACATGATTGCGTTGGTAGAGGGAGAAGAAGGGGAAACGGCCGTTATCGCCGCCTTAAAAACAGCCGGAGCCAAAAACGTGCTCACCACCACCCTGGCGCCCACCTGAAAACCACCTTTTGCCCCACATTTTCAAAGACTGTGTAGCTGCCCAATATTTTTGGGAAAAACGAGGCCTGAGCTTGTCGAAGGCCGTTGGTTCGGCTAAGGCCGTTGGTTTCGACAAGCTCAACCAACTCTGCTGCACTTACTGACTGTCCGGAAAAATCTCTGTGTTCTCCGCGCCTTCGCGGTTAAAATTGCCGTTAAGAAAACAAAAAAGCCAACCTCTCGGCTGGCTCAATTGGCTCAGATTGGTCCCACACAAACTATTTAGACAAGGTCTTTAAGCAGCGGGTGCAAACGTGTTTCCGAATTGTACGGCCTTCTTCATAGAAGCTGGCGCGCTGAATATTCGGCTTGAATTGACGCTTGGTTTTCCGTTCTGAAAAACTACGATTCTGACCTGACATGGGCTTCTTGCCACAAATTTCACATTTAGCCATAATTTCACCTACCCGGACAAATTAAAAGCGACCAGACTCAGGTCGCTCAGATTTCTAACAGAATGAATGGCTTGGGATTATAATCGAGTGGTAAAATTTGTGCAAATGAGGCATTACCGCTACTCTAGGGAGGCTGCTTGTTCGCCACGGAGCGGCTGGATCAACAGGAGATAACATGCCCACGAAGGAAGAGCCTTTAGGAACAATTGATATTTCAACGGCTACCATTGCCACCATTGTCAATCAGTCCATTAATCAATGTTATGGGGTGGTGGGTATGGCAAGCAAAAATCTGGTGAATGGCATTGCCAGTTTGCTGGCGATTGATGGCGCCCGGCGCGGCATAGACGTATTCATGGAAGATGATCAGATCATGATCGATGTGTACGTGATTGTGGAATATGGCGTGCGCATCCGCACGGTGGCGGAAAGCATTCAAAATACCGTCAAGTACCACGTGGAAAAATCAATCGGTCTGCCGGTAACGGCCGTTAATGTATATATTCAAGGTTTACGCATCAGCAACAGTAAATAAATCCACTCGTTTGGAGGATGGAGATAGTGACGGAGATAGAATTCGCCGAGGCCCCGCCCATAGACCGTAAATGGTATCAGTGCAACGGCCAACAACTGCGCAAAATGGCTCATGCCGGGCTGCTTTGGCTGGAACAAAACCATGAGTATGTTAATTCGCTCAACGTATTCCCCGTGCCGGATGGGGATACCGGCACCAATATGCTGCTGACCATGCGCTCTGCTTACAAACAGATCCAAAATCATGAATCTAACCACGTCGGCAAAGTGGCCAGCGATTTGGCGCATGGCGCGCTGATGGGCGCCCGGGGCAATTCCGGCGTCATCCTCAGCCAGATTTGGCGGGGTTTAGCCCGTTCCCTGAAAGAAAAAGAAACCTTCAACGCCGACGATCTGGCTGCCGCCCTGAAACAGGCCGCCGACACCGCTTATGGCGGTGTGATGCGCCCTGTAGAAGGCACCATCCTCACAGTCATCCGCTCCGGCGCTGACGAGGCGGCCAATGGCGTGCAAATCACCAAGGATTTGCGTTTTGTGCTGGCCCGTGTCATCGAAAGCTGCCAGCAAACACTGGCTAAAACGCCAGAAATGCTGCCCGTTCTTAAACAGGCCGGAGTGGTCGATTCTGGTGGACAAGGGTTGGTCTATATTTTGGAAGGAATGCTCAAGTATGCTCAGGGTGAATTAGCGCTGCAACCCGTCACTGCTGCCCGTGGTGTAACGATAACGGCCGTTGTTGGCGCTCCTGCCCAGGCCCACGCCATGCCGGCAGGCGGCGATTTGGAATTCCCCTATGACGTGCAGTTTATTTTGCTGGGCAAGGGTCTGAATGTGATGACCGTGCGCAATACCATCGACGCCATGGGCGATTCCACCGTGGTGGTGGGCGACGATACCACCATCAAGGTCCATATCCACGTGAAAGATCCCGGCGTACCGCTCAGTTATGGCGCCAGTCTGGGCAAGGTCACAGACGTGGTGGTCGAGAACATGCAAATGCAGATGGAGGAGATCGTCGGGGAGACGGCATATCAGAGCAACAATGCGCCTGTGCCGGAGGTGGTGGTGGAACCGGGACAGATTGGCGTAGTGGCTGTTGCTCCCGGTGATGGCTTTGCCAATATTTTTCGCAGCCTGGGCGTGGCTTTTGTCGTCAACGGCGGTCAGACTAACAATCCCAGCACAGAAGAGATTTTCCAGGCCATTCAGGACGTGCCCACCGACAAAATCATCATACTGCCCAATAATAAAAACATTTTCCTGGCTTCCGAAGCGGCGCGGGATTTAAGTCCCAAACAGGTCTCTGTGGTCCATACGCGCACCATTCCCCAGGGCATCAGCGCCATGCTCTATCACGATCCGGACGGCGATCTGGCGGCGACGGCTTCGGCCATGGAAGAAGCGCTGGCGCATATTGCCACCGGTGAAATCACGCGCGCCATCCGTTCTGTGACGATAGATGAAGTGACGGTGAATGAGGGCGAGATACTGGGATTGGTAAACGGCCGTTTATGTACCTCTGGCGCCGAATTAGCAGATGTGTTGGAACAAATCCTCACCGCTATGGACATGGCAAACCGCGAACTACTCTCCCTGTACTACGGCGCAGACGTCACCCGGCAAAACGCCCAGCAAACCGCCGCGCAAATCGAAACGTTATATCCGGACGTGGAAATCGAAGTGCTGCCCGGCGGGCAGGCTCATTATTTTTACATCTTAGGCGCGGAATAATTAAAACCCAAAAGGATTTTCCATGTCACTTAAAATTGTAACCGACAGCGCATGTGATGTGCCCCCTGTCGCCGCGGAAGCTTTAGGCGTGACCATTGTGCCTGTTTACATCAACATCGGGGAAGAAGGATTTCGGGAAGGGGTAGACATTACCAGAGACGAATTTTACCGAAATCTCTCAAGTTACCGGGTTTATCCCACCACAGCGGCGCCTTCCATTGGTACTTTTACCCAGGTTTATGAAGAACTGGCAGCGGCCGGCGCCACTGAGATATTGTCGATTCACCTGGCCGACAGCATCAGCGCCACCTGTAATGCTGCCAGACTTGGGGCAGAAGCGGCTGAAGGCGTATCGGTGACCGTCTATGATTCCCGGCAAATTACGCTGGGGGCCGGGCTGCTGGTAGTCACTGCGGCGGCGGCGGCGGCGGAAGGTAAATCACTGGCTGAAATTGTAGCGCTGTTGGATGAACGAGTTACCCGCTCGCGCGTATTTGGCATGTTGGATAATCTGGAAGCGCTGCGGCGCAGTGGGCGGGTGAATTGGGCACAGTTTGGCCTGGGAACCCTGCTGCGCATTAAACCGGTGATGATGATTCAGGCAGACGATATTTCTGTCGTCGCCAAGATTCGCACGCGCACGCGGGCGCTGGAACAAACGATTCAGATGGTCAGCGAGTTCAGCCCTTTTGAACGGCTTGCCATTATCCATGTCCAGGCGGCGGAAGCGGCGGAAGAACTGCGTCAGCAGGCTGAAAATTTATTTCAAACGGAGCATCCTCCGTTTATCATGGAAGTGACGCCTGCTATTGGTGTGCATTTAGGCATAGGCGCAGTGGGATTTGCCTGTATTGCGGCGCATGATTGACGAACGCCAGAGCGATAATTAGAACTAAAGGAAAAGGGGGATATACTCTAGCTCCAGCTGTAGCTCTGGCTATAGCCCAATCCTGAGAAAAGAAGATTTTTATGTCACGTGCATTTAATCGATTAGAACGCGTATTAGATTTAGAAGTACAACAAGGTTACCAGAATAAGGCTGTAGTGGGCGGTATTCGCCAGTTTGCTTTATTTTGGGTGGAACAGGCGCGGGAAGAGGCCGTAGATGAAGCGGACCGTGCTTTTGTGGAACAAACTGCCGAACTGCTGGTGGATTATGGTGGTTTGTCTGGTGCGGAGGCTCGAAAAAAGGCGCTTGATTTTCTGACTGAAAGTTTAAGGAAACGCAAAATGCGGGTAGGTGAGCAAACGCCGCCAACGCCTAAAGCGCCGCAGAAGGCGCCTGCACCGCCGCCAGCCCGTTCGCAACCAAAACCCCAACCAAAACCCCAGCCGGAACCTGAGTCGGATGAAGACTATGAAGACGACTATCCCGGGGATGAAGAAGAATTTCCGGAGAAACGGCCGTTTCTGCCCGCTGCCGATCCGGATCCCAATGGATTGTCACAATCCGTGGAAAAAATCAAAGGAGTTGGGCCTAAAATTGCCGAAAAATTGGCAAAATTAGGCGCGGAAACCATTTGGGAACTGCTCTACGTATTCCCACGCCGCTACGATGATTATTCCTTGATGAAACCCATCAAAGATTTGCAGTATGGGGAACAAGTGACCATTATCGGCACGATTTGGGAAACACGGGCGCGCCAGGTGCGCGGCAGCCAGACGCTGGTACAGTCGATCATCAACGATGGCACCGGTTCTGTGCAGGCATCCTGGTTTAACCAGCCGTGGCTGGCCGAAAAACTCAAAGCCGGTTTGCAAGTTGTGATCAGCGGCAAAGTGGACCATTATCTGGGACGGCTGGTATTTAATTCCCCTGAGTGGGAACCGCTGGCGCTTGACCCGCTGAAGACGCGGCGGATCGTGCCGGTTTATCCGCTGACGCTGGGCTTGAACAGCACCAAAATGCGTGACATTATGCGCCAGGTGGTGGCGCAGTGGGCGCCCCGCGTGCCTGAAATTTTGCCTGAGCCTGTCCGCAATCGGCGTGACTTATATTCTCTGCCGCTGGCAGTTGAGCAGACTCATTTCCCCCAAAGCCAGAAAGCGCTCCATGAAGCGCGCCGGCGGCTGGTTTTTGATGAGTTATTTTTGCTGCAACTGGGCATGCAGGGCTTCCGGCGCCAATGGCAGACTCAAACTGGGGTAGCATTGACGGTGGAAACGGCCGTTCTCGATGATTTCCGCGCTTCCCTGCCCTACGCTCTCACCGGCGCTCAAGAACGTGTCATTGGTGAAATCACAGATAGCTTGAGCCGCAGTGTGCCCATGAACCGCCTGCTGCAAGGCGACGTCGGCTCCGGTAAAACCGTCGTGGCCGCCGCCGCCATGATTGTGGCGGCCAAAGCCGGGGGTCAGGCCGCCCTCATGGCCCCCACCGAAATTTTAGCCGAGCAGCATTTCCGCGGCTTAAGCAGCTTGCTGGCGCCGTTGGGTATCAATACCATCTTACTCACGGGCAGCACCCCCGCCGCCGAAAGAGAACATATCTACACCGGATTGGCAGACGGCTCCATCCATATCGCCATTGGCACCCATGCCCTCATTCAAGAAAACGTTCACTTCCACAAACTGGCGCTGACCGTCATCGACGAACAGCATCGGTTTGGTGTAGACCAGCGGCAAGCCTTGAGAAACAAGGGCGCCCACATCAACGGCGCCGAAGAAACAGCCAGCCCCCACGTCCTGGTCATGTCGGCGACGCCCATTCCGCGCACCCTGGCGCTCTCCCTCTACGGCGACCTGGAATTATCCCTGCTGGACGAAATGCCGCCGGGACGCCAGGAAATTAAAACCCGCTGGCTGCGCACCAGTGAACGTGAACGGGCTTATGCCTTCGCCCGCCGCCAGGTAGAGGCCGGACGGCAAGCCTATATCATCTATCCGCTGGTGGAAGAATCAGACAAGATAGACGCCAAAGCGGCGGTGGAAGAACACGAACGCCTGCAAACAAAAGTATTCCCGGATTTAAAGATTGGTCTTATCCACGGCCGTTTACGCTCCGACGAAAAAGAAGCAGCCATGCGCGCCTTTTACCAGGGCGAAACCCACATTCTAGTGGCGACTTCCGTGATTGAAGTGGGGGTGGACGTGCCCAACAGCACCGTCATGATCATCGAAGGCGCGAACCGTTTTGGGCTGGCCCAACTGCACCAGTTCCGCGGGCGGGTCGGCCGTGGCGAGCACCAATCCTACTGTATGCTCATCGCCGACAATGAGTCGGCCGACGCCGAAGAACGCCTCAACGCCCTGGAAAAAACCAACGATGGTTTTGCCCTGGCAGAAAAGGATTTGGAAATTCGCGGTCCCGGTGAATTTTTTGGCCGCCGTCAAAGCGGCATTCCGGAATTACAACTGGCTTCGCTTTTGGATATGGAACTGCTGACTATTGCTCGAGAAGAAGCAGAGTCGATAATTCAGGATGATCCCGAGTTGGTAAATCCGGAACATCAATTTATACGCGACCGCGTTCGTAAGTTTTGGGAAAAAGCGGGCGACGTAAGTTAACAAGGAGAGTAACTTGATCAGACGCGCATTATATCCCGGTACATTTGATCCTGTACATTACGGTCATCTGGACTTGATTCGGCGGGCGGCTTCGATTTTTGACGAAGTTGTCGTGGGCGTATATGACCATAGATGGCCGTCCAAAAACGTTTTATTCTCCGTCGATGAGCGGCGCAAGATGATCGAAGACGCCTTGGATGTCATGAATGGCGAAGGACACCAGATCACCACCGTGCCCTTTAGCGGTTTAACGGTGGATTTAGCCCGAGAATTAGGGATTCCGGTCATCGTGCGTGGCTTACGGGTATTCTCTGACTTTGAATTTGAATTTCGCTTTGCGCTGGCAAATCGGCGGATGGCGCCCAGCCTGGAAACGGTGAACCTGATCACTCGAGAAGAGCATACTTTTTTGAGCAGCACCACAGTGCGGGAGATTTCTTCTTTAGGCGGCGATGTAAGCAGTATGGTGCCCCCGAATGTGGCCCTGGCGCTGCGCGAACGCTTTGCGGAATTAGACGAGAAAGCGCATGGTCATTCTCCTTCTTTGCGTGACTAAGCGTGATACCACTATAATAGCGAACAATGCGGTGGTAAACTGTGCTTCTGTATCGTTTACTTGAAGGGATTTACAGGTTTCGCTTCTTGAAAGTTCACTAAATGCTTGGGGTGACATGATGGATATTCAACAACTGGTTGACCGTCTGGAAGAATTAATCGATAACAGCAGACTGCTGCCGTTGAGCGCTTATCGGCTCGTTGAAGAAGAAAAGATATATGGCCTCATCGATCAAATGCGTGTCACGATTCCTGAGGAAGTGAAACGCGCCAACCGCGTTGAAGCGGAAAAAGATCGCATGTTGGCTCAGGCGCATGAGGAAGCGGAGCGTATCAGGGAACTGGCCCGGCAAGAAGCGGAAGAGTTGGTGAAGCGGGACGGCATTGTCTCCGCGGCTCAGCAGCGTTCCGATAACATTTTGGAACGTTCTCGCCGTGATGCGGAGGCTTTGCGCCGCGATGCTGATTTGTATGTGATTGATGTGTTGACCAAGTTGGAAGAGGATTTGCTCCGTTCTCTAGCTGTGGTGCGCAACGGGATGCGCAAAGTTCAGGTGGAGCAAGAGTCCAGCACGATGGCGGATCTTTAACGGCCTGATGAGGTTGGTCTTGAACGGCCGTTAAAAGAGTTGGTTTATTTGACAGCGCCAAACCGGTGGCTATAATTGTCAGTCGCGGCGGTTACGCCGCTTGTTTTTTGTATGGGACAAAGTTGTCAGACAAAAGGTTGGGCAAAGTTGTCTTTGATATTTGTTGAGAGAGGATGTAATCATGGGTGCATTACCGAAACGCAAAATTTCTAAATCTCGTCGTGATCGCCGGCGCGCGCACGATTTTATTGTGCCTTTTCATCTGGTTCCCTGCTCAAGCTGCGGCAAGATGAAACGTTCACACCACATGTGTCTGGAGTGTGGTACCTATAAGGGCCGCCAGATTTTGGCTGTGGAAGAGAGTTAGGATGCAAAACGGCCGTCTTCGGGCGGCTTTTTTTATGAGAGTTGCAAAGCGGCAATGTTGCAGGTACGCAGGTGGGTGGCAGATGGCAATATTTCCGCTTTGCAACTTTTTGTTTTGTATAGGCTCACAATATCAAGCTCTGGTGATGAGAGCGGTTGGTAAATTAACATGACGACAGCCTATCTTTTTCCCGGCCAGGGATCGCAGCAAGTGGGGATGGGGCGCGATTTGTACGAACAAAATGCCGAGGCGCGGGCGATCTTTGATGAGGCCGACGTGCAGCTCGGGTTTTCGTTGTCATCTCTGTGTTTTTTGGGGCCGGAAGCAGACCTCACCGATACGGTAAACCAGCAGCCAGCTTTATTTACAACCAGTATGGCCATGTTTGCGGCCTTGCGGGCAAAAGGAACGCCGCTGCCTGCCTTTGTAGCCGGACACAGCATGGGCGAAGTCACGGCGCTGGCGGCGGCGGGCAGCCTGTCGTTCGCCGATGGGTTGCGGCTGGCGCGGCGGCGCGGGGAGCTGATGGCGCAGGCTGGGGAGAGCGCTCCGGGCGCGATGGCGGCGATTTTGGCGTTGGACACGGATATGGTCCGGCGGATTTGTGCGGAAGCTTCGGAGAAAAACGGCCGTTGCGTGCAGCTTGCCAATGATAATTGTCCGGGTCAAATCGTAATCTCCGGTGATAAAGACGCCTTACAAGACGCCGTCCGTATGGCGGAAGCGTCCGGCGCGCGCAAAGTGGTGGTGCTGCCGATTACCATTGCTGCCCACTCCCCTTTAATGGCGTCGGCCTCTGCCGAATTCACTGAAGTGGTGGCGGCTACCCTCATTCATCCCCCTCAAATTCCCATTATTGGCAATGTATCGGCGCAGCCATTGGCTGACGTGGCTGAGATTCGCGCGGAGCTGGCAGCGCAGTTGACGGCTCCTGTGCGCTGGACTGAGTCCATGAACTACCTGACAGCGCAGGGCGTGACCAGTGTAATGGAAGTGGGACCGGGGGACGTATTGTTGAGCCTGATGAAACGCATTGACCGCACCGTAACGCGGTTGAAGGTTGAGGTTTAATTTCAGGAGGATATGGTGATGTTACATGGAAAAACAGCGTTAGTAACTGGCGCTTCACGGGGGATTGGCCGGGCGATTGCGGAGGATTTGGCGGCAAACGGCGCCAAGGTGATCATCAATTATCAGGCGAGCGCGGCGGCGGCGGAAGCGGTTGTGGCGGGGATTCAGGCAAATGGGGGGCAGGCAACGGCCGTTCAGGCGAATGTATCGCTTTATGAAGAAGCCCAGACGCTGGTCAAAACGGCTATTGACACCTATGGCCATATCGATATATTGGTAAATAATGCCGGTACCACCCGCGACATGCTGTTACCCATGATGAAAGAAGATGATTGGGATGTGGTGCTGGACACGAACCTGAAAAGTGTGTTTAATTGTTGTAAGGCGGTTGTCCGCCCCATGCTGCGCCGGAAACAAGGCGGCCGGATCATCAACATTTCTTCGGTGGTGGGTCTGGTGGGGCAGGGCGGACAGGCGAATTATGCGGCTTCCAAAGCAGGCATTATTGGTTTTACCAAATCGCTGGCAAAAGAGTTGGGAGCGCGCCAGATTACCGTCAACGCCATTGCCCCAGGTTTCTTTTTGACCTCTCTGACGGATGGATTACCGGAGGAGTTGAAGGAAAAATCTTTGGAATTTATCCCCTTGGGTCGTTGGGGGCATTTGCCGGAAGTGGGTTATCTGGTTTCGTTTTTAGCTTCAGAGAAGGCGGCCTACATCACCGGACAGGTACTGAATGTCGATGGCGGGATGGTGATGTAGACATGCCAGCCTGAGTAACTCGTAATCGATAATCCGAAGGGCGCCGTTTCTGGTAAGTACCTTCGGAAAACGTTTTACGGACTTCGGTATACGGTTACTGGAGCAGTTTTGGGTAAAAGAGTGAGCATATGAGTGAAACAAGAGGAAGTATAGGACGCATTGAGGTAGCGCCGGGTGTTTTGGCTACGATTGCGTTAAATGCGGCGCTGCGGGTGGAAGGTGTGACCAAAATGGCGCCCATTCCGGCTGATGTGGCTCGTTTATTTCGTAAAGAAGTGCGTCAGGATGGCATCTTGCTGCAAGTGGGCGACCAAAATCAGGTCAAAATTGATATTTACGTTATAATGGATCCGCATGTTAACATCATGGAAGCGAGCCGCGCTGTACAAACGGCCGTTTCCGAGGCCATAGATACGATGGTTGGCATCCCTGTTGAAGCAGTTAATGTGCATGTGGAAGATGTCGTTTATACGCAGGGAGAGCCTGTCTAAGGTCGTCAGAATTGGCTGGCATACATGAAAACAAGAAGACGTGCAAGGCGTGTCGCCCTGGAGACACTTTACGAATATGATATAGCGAATCATCCGCCTGGCGAAATTTTGCAGCGGCGGCTTGAGGCCAACTATATGGAGAATGCGGGCGTTGAATTCGCTTCCCGGTTGGTCATAGGCGCCATTGAACACCAGGAAGAGATGGATATGCTTATTTCCCGGTATGCCCCGGAATGGCCTCTGGATCAAATGGCCGTGATTGACCGTAATATTTTGCGTATTGCTATTTATGAATTTTTGGTGGAGGGCAGCACTCCAGTTAAGGTAGCCATTAATGAAGCTGTGGAGTTGGCTAAAACGTATGGCTCCGACAGCGCCCCTCGATTTATCAACGGTGTTTTAGGCACGTTGGCAGATCAAACGGAACAACTGCGCAGCGAGTTGATGCTGGTTCCGGTGCCCGAATAATTTTCTTCACCGCCGCCGATGACAACGATTCAAGTCTTTGATGCCAGTGGTCATGCGCAAGCGGCTCCTTCTAAAAACCTCACGTTTCGCCCCGCTGTTTACGGTATTTTTATAGAGCACGACCAGATTTTGCTGCTGCGCGATCTGGCGTCTCAGCTTTTACTGCCTCCCGGACGGATTGTGGCCGATAATGAAACGCCAACACAGGCGCTGCGCCATTATTTCCGCGAACTGGCTCATATTACGCCGGTATTAGGTTCGTTGTTGTTTATGGAGACCCAATACCGGCCGGAAAACGGCCGTTTCTGGCAGTTGTCTGTGTTGTATTATGGCATACAACGGCCGTCTACCGACTCCATCAACTTCTCCGAAAACCAGAATGCTAAAATTCAGCCCGAATGGCTGCCCGTCAGCAGCCTGGAGCGCACCCAATTCCAGTTTGGTTACGAGGCTGTCCAGGCCGGCAAACTCCAACTCCAGCTTTAGCCCCTAAAGAAATCGCCGCCCGCCGCCCGCCACTCGCCACTCGCTACCCGCCACCCGCCACCCGTCACTCGCCACCCGCTTTATTTTTCCAAGACAATCGCCATGATATCCAGCGCCAACTGCTCCAGCCTGGCCTGGGCTTCCTGGTCGTTGGAGAGCAGCACGAGCGTAACTTCCGGGTCGGACATGTACCACATGACTCCGGCGGTTCCGGCGGATGCGCCGCTGTAGCCCCACAAATTGCCCCAGGGTGTTTCCTGTTTCATGATGCCCAGTCCATACCCAAGCCCTTCTCCAATTTCTGTGGTGCGGTAGGTTTCGTCGGCGTTGTTCCCGGTGAGTTGGCGCGTGGCTAGCGCCGGCGCGAACCGGCGCAAATCGGATACGGGCGCTACGATGCCGTCGCTGCCCAATCCCAGACCATCCCGTTTTCCTGACACTATTTCTGCTGTGCCATTGGCTGTGGTGTAACCGGGTACGTGGCCTTCCGGCAGGGCTTCTTCCCGTTCCAGGTAGCTGCTATCCATGTTGAGCCGGTAAAAAAAACGTTCGCGGAAATTGAAAGCCAGCGATTCGCCGGTAACGGTTTCGGCGACCATTTGCAGCAGCACGTAGTTGGCGGCGGAGTAGCCGAACCGTTCGCCGGGGGCAAAGTCTGGCGGCTGGTGGGCGCTGAAAGCCAGAATTTCTTCTGGCTGCCAGAGGCGCTGCGGATCGGCGGCAACGGCCGTTTGAAAGCCGGGATGGTTCTGGTAGTCGGGGATGCCGCTGGTCATGGTGAGGAGCTGCCTGATGGTGACGGAACGGCTGTTTGGCACAGTATCAAGCAGTTCAACCGGCAGCCATTTCTCCAGGGTATCGTCCAAAGCCACCGTCCCTTGCTCGATAAGCTGCAAAATGAGCGTACTGGTGAACGCCTGCGTCAGCGCTCCGATGCGGAATGGATCGTCGCTGCGCATGGCCTTGTTTTCCGCCACGTCTGAAAGCCCGGCGGCAAACTGCTGCCGCCCTAAGCCGGGCGCGGCTACAAAAACCGCCACGCCAGGGCCGTCAGCGGGAAATCGTTCGTTGATCAGCCGGTCGATTTTGTTGTACGCGGCGCTGCGTTCCTGGCAGCCGCCGAGAAGCAGAATCATGATCAAAACAACAGCTAATTTGTGTAATGCTTTCATCATTGTCACTTTCCTCTCGCTCTTGCTATTCCTATGGATGATAGCGAAACGGCCGTTTTCTGCCAGCCAAAAGTCCCAACAGTCTTGACCAATCCGCCAAATAGCTTACCATAATGTCATGAGCAAAGATGATGGATACCGCTTAGAATACATGGACAAGGTCTATAAACGGCCGTCTTCCCCCACTCCCCAGGCGCCCAAAGAGAAGAAAAAACCGCGCGGCTGCGTCCGAATACTTATTATTTTGGTGCAGTTGAGCCTCATATTTTTGCTGCTGGGCGTGGCGGCCGCCATTGGCGGTTACATCTACCTCAGCAATGAATTGGCTGGCGCGGTTGAAGAAGTGGTCAACTATCGCGGCTCAGGGGCGGGCGGCTCTCCCCGTTTCTACGACCGCAAAGGCAACCTCCTCTTTGAACTGACAACCACCGAAAAACGGCGCTGGCTCAAATACAACGAAATCCCCCGCGATATCATCGACGCCGCCGTTGCCGCCGAAGACGACACCTATTGGACCAACATCGGCGTCGATATTCCGGCCAACATCGCCGCCATCGTGCGCAATTACCGCAATCCCGACGGCCGTCCGGTAGGCGCCAGCACCATTACGCAGCAGTTGGTGCGCCACATCGCCTTTAGCTATGAAGAGCGTATCGGCGTCAGCTACGAGCGTAAACTGCGCGAAATCTTCCTCTCCATCATTCTCACTCAGCAGCGCAGCAAAGAAGCCATCATGCAAATGTATCTCAACGAGATTTACTACGGCAACCTGGCGTACGGCATTGAAGCGGCGGCGCAAACCTATTTTGGCAAACCGGCCCTTGAGTTGAATCTGGCTGAGGCGGCCTTCCTGGCTGGCCTGCCCCAATCCCCTTACGAACTGAACCCCTATACCAACTTTGAAGGAGCCAAAGAACGGCAGGAGTTCATTATTGATTTAATGCTTGACGAAGGTTTCATCGACTATATTGACGCCGAAGTGGCGAAAGGGGCGCCGCTGTCTCTCATTCCGCTAATGCCGGTGCAGGTTGAGGTAGCGAATAAGGTGCTGGAAGCGCCCCATTTTGTGCTGTATGTGCAAAATGAGTTGGAGCGAAAATATGGACCGGACGCGCTGGTAAAAGGGGGCTGGCAGGTAACCACCAGTCTGGACCTGGACCTGCACAAACTGGCCGAGCAGGCGGTGCGGGATCAAGTGGCGGCGCAAGCGCCCAATCATG
>JAWOGU010000378.1:0-3592 GCA_046496595.1 Chloroflexota bacterium | reverse complement strand
CGCGCCATGAAGCTGCTGAACACGCCCATGAAAGCCCCAAACTGATGACGATTTCATGAAGCTGCTGAACACGCCCATGAAAGCCCCAAACTGATGACGATTCCACTGGTTGTTCTGGCTGTTCTGACCTTTTTGGGAGGCATGATGAACTTGCCCAATGTGCGTTTTGGCGCTGCTCCAGAAACAGAACATGCGGCTGAAGCAGGGCATGGCGCTGGCTTTACGCTGGCATTGGAACATTGGCTGGAGGAATCGCTGCTTATCTTTGAGTTAACCGAGGATGGGGGTGAACTGGATACCTATGCCGAATATGAATACCCTCATACGCCTACGGAATTGGTGTGGTTGGTGGCGGCTGTCTCTACCGTGTTGGCATTTTTTGGTTTGGGGTTGGCGATGTTTGGCGTTTATCGGCATAAACCGGAAACGGCCGTTGATCCTGATCCTTTGCAAAAGATCAAACCGCTCTGGTGGTTCCGCATTTTGCCGCTGGAAACTTTCTACATGAAGACAATTGTGCCTGCCTTCAACTGGCTGGCAAATTGGCTGGCATTTGCCGTGGACTGGAATTTCTGGCACGACTTTGTTCACAATAATCTGATTCGGGACATGTTTGTTAGTTCTGCCAACTTCCTGGCAAATGTGTTTGACAAGTATGGCGTGGATGGCACGGTAAACGGCATTGGCAGTGTGACCAAAGGGCTGGCAGGCGCTTTGCGCAAAACACAGACGGGCTTTGCTCGTTCCTACGCGCTCGGTATTTTCCTGGGCGCGGTGGCTCTGCTGGCTTATTTTTTGTGGGTGGTATTTTAAGTAACCACAAAACCTGACAAAGGTGTTTGAAATCTGTCAGGTCTGATTGTTTGTTTGCACAATACCTTGTAAAGAAGGGTTTTGGAGAAGCAATGAGTATTATACTGAGCGTTCTAATTTTCTTTCCACTGATAGGGGTGTTGGCTATCCTCATTGCCGGCCGCAAAGAAGGCCGGGAAAACCTGATCAAACAGATTGCCTTGTGGACAAGCGTCATCACTTTGCTGCTTTCGGTAGTGGTGCTGCTTGGTTATGATAAGTCGGTGGCAGGTTTGCAAATGGTTGAGCATTACCAATGGATTCCTGCCCTGGGTATTTCTTATTATTTGGGGGTAGATGGCATCAGCATTCTCATGGTGCTGTTGACTGCTTTTATTTCATTGATCGCAGTTGGGGCATCCTGGACGGCGATTACGGATCAGATCAAGGCGTATTATATTTTCATGCTGCTGCTGGAAATCGGCATGATGGGCGTATTTTTGGCGCAAGACCTGTTTCTGTTCTACGTTTTCTGGGAATTCACGTTGATTCCAATGTATTTCCTGATCGGCATTTGGGGCGGCGGCGAACGGGTGTATGCGGCGATCAAGTTTTTCCTGTATACGATGGCCGGGTCGCTGTTGATGCTGCTGGCGATTCTCTATATGGGGATCACAAACGAAACATTTGCTTTGCCGGAATTGATTGCCGGGCGCGAGGCCTTTGCTTCTGCTCAAAATATGCTGTTCCTGGGTTTTGCCATTGCCTTTGCCATTAAGGTGCCTATTTTTCCGTTCCATTCCTGGCTGCCGGATGCGCATACGCAGGCGCCCACGGCCGGTTCCATTATCCTGGCGGGCGTGCTGTTGAAGATGGGCACCTACGGTTTTATTCGCTTTAACCTGCCGCTGTTCCCGCAGGCTTCGTATGATTTTGCACCGGCGATTGCGGTGCTGGCGATTATCGGCATTATTTATGGGGCGATTGTGTCGTTCCCGCAGAAAGACGTGAAGAAGCTGGTGGCTTACTCCAGTATCAGCCATTTGGGTTTTGTGATGTTGGGTATTTTTGCGCTAAACGAAGCGGGTTTGGAGGGCGCGATTTTGCAGGGTGTGAATCATGGTTTGTCTACGGGCGCCTTATTCTTCCTGGTGGGCGTGATTTATGAGCAGCGCCATACGCGCATGATGGCGGACTTCGGCGGCTTGTGGCAAGTGGTACCGCTTTTTACGGCGCTGTCGCTGGTGGTGGTGTTGTCCAGCATGGGGCTGCCAGGGTTAAACGGGTTTGTCGGCGAATTCTCGATTTTGCTCGGTTCGATGGGCGCGGAATCGTTGGGCAGCCGCGCCTGGATTTACACGGCGTTTGCAGCGTCTGGCGTGATTCTGGCGGCCGTTTACCTGCTGTGGATGTTCCAAAATGTGTTTATGGGCGCGTTGAAGAATGAGGAAAATAAAAAGCTGCGTGATGTAAACGGCCGTGAACTGGCTATTTTTATCGCTTTTTTGATTTTCATTGTCTGGATTGGCATTCAGCCGTCCCCGTATTTTGATTTGATGGACAGCACGGTGTCTAGTTTGGTGGATAATATTGGGGCGACTGTGCTGGTAGCGCGGTAAGCAGTGAACAGTAAACAGTGAACAGTGTGCAGTGGTGTTTGCTGAAACTTTACACTGTACACTGTTCACTGTAAACTGTTTACTATCTTAAAGGGGCGGTTCCGGGCGCGTGACTGGAACCGCTGTTTTTTTAATGATGGCTCCCGTTTATTTTGTTCATATTAGCGATACGCATTTAGGGCCAACGGCCGTTTTCCAAGACCGCCACAATATAGCCCCATACCCCTGCGCCGAACGGTTGGTCGAGATTATCAATCATTTGCCCACAACGCCGGATTTTGTCATCCATACCGGCGATGTGGTCTATGACCCGGATCCGGCGGCCTTTGAACTGGCGGCAGCGCTGTTTGCCCGTCTGAACGTGCCCATTTATTACGTCAACGGCAACCATGATGGCAAAGGGCTGTTAAAACACTACCTGCCGATGGGTCCAAAAACGGATTTGAGCGACGATCCGGAAACGCTCTCCTATGCGTTTGAAGTGAAGGGACAGCGCTTTGTGGTGGTCGATGCTCGTGGTCCGTATGAGATTGACCCGCAGGGCCGGTTCTCAGAGGCGCAGCTCGATGTCGTCCGCGCCGAGGCACAGCCGGCCGGACCGCCGTTGACTTTGTTTATGCATTACCCAATGTGGCCTTTGAATTCAGTGTGGATGGACGAGAATATGCTGGTGCAAAACGGCCGTTCCTTCCATAATCTCCTGCTCCCCGCTAAAGAACGCATCCGGGGCGTGTTCCACGGCCACGTACACCAGAACATGCAAACAGTGCGGGATGGCATTCTCTACAGCAGCATCGCCAGCGTTTATTCGCAGTTTTTCGCCTGGCCCGGCGATGTAACAGTCCACCACGATTTTGACCATGACCCGGCTTATGGTTTCGTGCATCTGCTCGATAAGCAGATGATTGTCCATCAGCAAACGTTTCCAAGAGAATAATAAAGATCAAAGATTCTCGACGAACTGCTTTTATCTTCAATCTTCAATCTTTTTTATGAAAGTATACGGCGCTTGCCCCCACGACTGCCCAGACACCTGCGGCGTGATAACTGAAGTAGAAAACGGCCGGGCGGTCGATTTTTACGCGGACCCGGATCATCCGGTGACGCAGGGGTGGTTGTGCGCCAAAGTGCGGCCTTATCTGGACCACGTCTATCACCCGGACCGGCTGAAAGTTCCGCTG
>JAWOGU010000218.1:0-6765 GCA_046496595.1 Chloroflexota bacterium | reverse complement strand
CGGACGACCGATAACCTCTGCTGTTCTTCATGAATGCGCTGCTCAAGTTCTGTTTGTTTGAGCTTCAACATCCCCTGCATTTCTGCCAGCGACAGCGATTCGTTAATCATTTTGCCTATCTGGTGCAGCGACAGCCCCATCCCTTTCAGGGCCATAATACGATGTGCGCGGGGCAGCTGCGCCAGTGTGTAGTAACGGTATCCTGTGAATTCATCGATCTGTTCGGGTTGTAATAGACCAAGCCTGTCATAATTACGCAGGGCGTGGATTCCGATCTGGCTCAGTCGCGAAAAGTCGCCGATTTTCAGCATGGGATACTCCTTAAGTTAGTCGCAGCTGTTGATTGTCATGCGCACGCTGCCTTCTTAATTCCTACTATACAGTCTCGCCCTGGGCGAGAGTCAAGGGTTTGGTGAAAATCAGATCAGCAGTTTGCGCACACTTCTTGCCGGTGCCTCTGGCGCTCCCTATAATCTATTTATGGCGCGGCTTACCATTTCCTGTCTGGGAACATTTCAGGTTAAACGCGACGGCACGCCCGTCACCCATTTTCGGTCGGCCAACGTCCAGGCGCTGTTGGTTTACCTGGCCCTGCAAGGCAGACGGCCGTTTCCCCGCGACGTGCTGGCGGCCCTGTTCTGGCCGGATGAGCCGGACAGCGTGGCCCGCACCAACCTGCGCCAATCCCTTTACCAGCTGCGCAAAACCCTGGGCGATGGCGATCATCTGGATCAACCAGTTCTGCTCATCAACCGGCAAACCGTGCAGTTCAACCGCGCCAGCGACCATTGGCTGGACGTGGCCGCTTTTTTGACAGATTTGGACGTGGGCAAGTTGGAAACGGCCGTTGCCCATTACCAGGGCGACCTGCTGCCCGGCTTTGACTGCGACAGCCTGGAATTTGAAGCCTGGCTGCGGCGCGAACGGGAACATCTGCACGGCCTGGTCATGGACGCCCTCACCAATCTGACCGCCCGGAATCTGGCCCAGGCTGATTTTGCCGCCGCCCAGATCGTCGCCCGCCGCCAACTTGCCCTGGAACCATGGCATGAAATTGCCCACCAGCAGCTGATGCAGGCCCTGGCCCTCTCCGGCGATCGGCGCGCCGCCCTGGCCCAGTACCAGCTTTGCCAGGCAGTCCTGGAAGAAGAACTGGGCGCACCGCCCGCCCCGGAAACGACCGAACTGTGGGAACGCATCCAGCGCAATGAGTTTACGCTGTCAGCCGTCAACCCCTTTTCTCGCGCCGCCGCACCGCCGCCGTTCCAGGCGCCGCCCCTGCCGGCGCACTTTGTCGGCCGGGAAGCGGAGCTGGCCCGCATAGCGGCGTGGCTCACCGCGCCGCGTGATCAGGTGACGCTGGTGGCGCTGGTGGGCATGGGCGGCGCCGGTAAAACAACCCTGGCCGCGCGCCTGGCCCATCAGCTGCGGGATGAGTTCGCCGATGGCGTGCTCTGGGGCAATCCGCACACCAGCGAGGTGGGCCACATCCTGGAGGTGTGGGGCCGCGCGTACGGGCACGATTACAGCAGCCTGCCGGACCTGAACAGCCGGGCAACGGCCGTTCGCGGCCTGCTGGCCCACAAACAAGCCTTGATCGTGCTGGACAACGTGGATGACGCCGCCCAGGCGCGCCCGCTGCTGCCCGGCGGCGCCGGCTGCGTGGTCATTGTGACCACCCGCAGCCGGGAAGCCGCCGCCGCCCTGAATGCGCAGTCGCTGTCGCTGGGCGATTTATCGCCCGACAACAGCCTGGATATGCTGGTGCACATCGTGGGCGCAGCGCGGGTCACCGCCCCGCCCGCAGAAAAAGTGGCCGCGGCGCAAATAGGGCAGCTGCTGCATCATCTGCCGCTGGCCGTGGAAATCGCCGCCCAGCTGCTGCAATCCCGGCCGCGCATGAAGGTGGCCGCCATGGCCGACCGGCTGCAAGATGCCCAAGAGCGGCTTGGCCTGGAGATTAGCGACCGGGCGGTGCGCGCCTCGTTTGCCGTGAGTTGGGAGGTGTTGGCCAAACAGCTGCGGCGGGTGTTTGCCGCCATGGCGGCCTTTGGCGGACGGCCGTTTACGCCGGAAGCGTTGGCGGCAGTGGTGGACGGCGACCTTTACACAACCGAGGACGCCCTGTATGCGCTGCACGCCCTCTCTCTGGTACAGGCAGCGGGCGAGGTGCGCTACAAGCAGCACCCGCTGCTGGCCGACTTTGCCGCCGAAAAATTGGTGGACAAAGAAGGGGTAAACGGCCGTTACACCGTCTACTATCTCAATTTTGCCCAGGCCCATCACGACCATCCGGGTAAGCTGGAGCCGGAGTGGGAAAACATCGCCGCCGCCGTGCAGGCGGCTGACGCGGCCGAAGCGTGGGCCAGTGTGCTGGATCTGACGGAAGCGCTGGCGCTGGCGTGGTTCCAATACGGCCGTTACACCGACGCCCAACACGCCTATGCCCTGGCCGAAACGGCCGCGCGCACCCTGGGCGACGACCGGCGCCTGGCGCATACGTTGCTGCGCTGGGCCGAAATTTGCCTGGAGCAAAGCGATTATGACGCTGCCTGGGCGCGGCTGGAGACCAGTTTGCACCTCTTTTCCCGGTTGGAAGACGGCGACGGCATTGTGCAGGCGCACTATTTACAGGCCTTTGTGCTGTATGACCAGGGTGAATATCGGGCGGCGGAGCAGATTTTGCAGAAAAATCTGAAGCTGCTGGCGCAGTTCGATAATCAGTCAGTGCAGGCGGCCACGATCCGGCTGCTAGCGCGGGTCTATTTTGAGACGGATGAAACGATGGCGCGGGCCGAGGAAACGGCCGTTGCCGCTCTGCATCTCCAGGAAGCCTTGCCGTCGGCCACGGGGCTGACGTCCGTTTTGCGCCTGCTGGCCAACATCCAGATTCGCAAAAACAAGCTGGACGCCGCCCAGGCATATGCCAGCCGCGCCGCCGAGGTCAGCCTGGCGCTGCAAAACCCGGCTGAAAAAGGAGCGGCCAATTACCTGCTGATGACCATTTTCCAGCTGCAGAAACAGTACGAACGGGCCGAAACGTTGGCCCTGGACAGCCTGCGCCTCTTTCAGGGTTTGGGTAACCGGCGCTACGAAAGCATGGTGCGCCACGAGTTGAGCGTGAATTATCTGGCAAACGGCCGTTACGACGAAGCCTGGCAGCACACCGAAGAATCGCTGGCCATCTGCCGCCAGATTGAAGATCGGCTGGGGTATGGCTACGCCATGCGCCAGAAGGGGGACATCCTGCTGAAGCTGGAGCGGCGGGAAGAGGCGCTGCGCGCCTGGCAGGAAGCGCAGGCTCTGGCCGAGTTTTTGGGCCAGAAGCATTTGCTGGGCCAACTGCAACAGCGCCTGCATCCTCGAGCCTGATCTAGCTGCCTGTGTGGCTGCCTTCCGGCCCCTCCGTAGACCAACCGGCCAGTGTGAAATCCAGTTCCTCGACAAAATGAACGGCCGTAACCTGCCGCTTGGTGCGCAGGCGGGGTGCGACCAGCTGCAGCGGTTCATCATCATTGCGGCTGCGCGTCATTTCCCGCACGAAGGTCACAGCCGTGTCTTCCGGTTGGCAATACTCAAAAAATGCGCCGCTGGTGAAACGGGTGTACAGGTCGGCTAACGATTCGCCGGCGGCCAGGCCGCCGGTCCAGCTGACGGCGCCGTCTGCTCCCGGCAGTACCGGGGCCAGGGCATCCAGAATCACGGCGATAACCGGCTTTAGCTGCGCAAGCATTGCCTGTCCGGAGAGCGGCGCTGTTTCGTGCAGGTGAAATTCTTGGGCCAGGGGATCGCCGATAGACCAGTTTTGGGGAAGCCACGACAGCCAGTTGGCATCCAGCTGATCGGCGGCAGCGGCAAAATCCGGCCTGCCGGAACGCGCGCCTATCTGCCGCAAGATTTCGGACTGGATGAGGGGGCGAATTTCGGGGAGGGGATGCTTGCCGTCTGCCAGATGGGCGAGCAGGTGGGGTGGCGTGTTGGACAACATTTCCTGAAAGCTGAGGGCGCTGACCGCTCCGGCAATGGCGCAGGCGTAGGCGTCGGAAAAAAGTTCTTCTAGCCAATGGGTGATCCACTCGCTGTCAAGCCCCTTGGCGCGTAATTCGCCAAGCAGGTGGCTGCGTACGGCCGTTTTCCCGCCCGTCTGCGCCATCGGGTTATCCGGCGCTGCCCCTTCAACTTCTCCCCACCAAAACAGATAGTGACCGATTTCGTGTGGAATGGCCAGGTAATCGGCGGCCAGCCAGTCGCAGTCCGAATTCATCGCGCCGTAGGGAACGCTGAGAAAGACGACGTCGTGGTAAGGCAGCAGGCGCACGTCGATGCCCTCTTGCAGGTACGTCAGGGCCAGCACGTGGTTGGTGATCAGGCCTTTGCGCTTGGCGGGCTGCAGCGCCAGGCTGGCCAGGGTGTCGGCGACGTGCAGCACGAAGCCCTGGTGGGAGATTTTGGCTGAAGTTTGATTAGGGGCAACGGCCGTTTGCAGGCGGCGCTGGTGGAGCATCTGCTGGATGATGTTGAGGTCGATGGACGCATTTTCCAGCAGCGTGCGGTAGATGGAATCAGGGCTGTATTTGTCCCAGGGCGGAGGATTGTCCCGGCTCAATTTTTCAAAGTCGGTGAAGGTTTCTGGCAGGAACGCTTGCAGGGAAGCCAGGAGCAAGAGCAGGGATTGGATACGGCCGTTTTCCGCATCGCTCTCAAACGCTTTCGCAATGCTTCTGCCAGGCTGCTGGTATTCTTCCGGCAGCAGCACAAAATCAACCGGACCATAATCGGCCAACGCCGGGTCGGCGAGGGCGCGGGACGTGGCGAGAGCCCGTTCGTTTTGGATGTCGCGGACCATTTCCATGGTCTCGGTCAGGATCTTCTCAATGCCCAGACGGCGTTTTTCCCAGCGGTCGGACGACCAGGGCCATGGATGGCGGGAACCGGTTTGGGGAACAGCAGACATCGTTTCCTCCTCTTTGAAAACAGGATACAAGTGAATAAGAAGCAGCTCCGCAACTACGGGGTCATGGGCACGCGCGAAATTGGCAGAACTTGTTTCATTTTAACCCTTTTGTTCTGAAATGGATACGTTGCGTACACAATACAGAACGGCCGTCAGCAGTTTGTCAGCACTTTGCCGGCCGCCACTCGTTTGCGGCAAACGTCGGCATCTGCGTCCCGGAACCGGTCCTGGGGGCTCCCCGCAGCCGCCGTCGTCGATCGCCGGGCTGACGGGCTGCTGCGGTGGGGGAACCGGCTTCTGGTATCTGTCTTTTATCTCAATAAACCTGGGAAAGAGAAAAGGTGACCGGGAGCGTTTTCGGGAATGCGCTCCCGGCTATCAAATCTAAACCGGGTTACCCGGCGCAAACCAGAGGCGACGACAGAGTTGCCCGCGCCGCTTTGTTTTGCTGCCGCAGCGTTTTTTACGCCGCAGGCAGCGGCCGTTTCGCCCCGCTCGTCAGCCAGAACGCGAGCGCAAAGCCAGTGATCAACATCCAGATCGCATATAGGCCGGGAACGATTGCCATTTCATTGCTGCCCAGAATGGTCAGCGCCACGGTGATCGCCACCGTGGAGTTTTGCAACCCCGTTTCGATTGAAATGGTGGCGGACTGGGTCTTGTTGATTCCGGCCATTTTGGCCACAAAATAACCAACGGCCAGCGCGGCCAGATTCAGGGTGATAAACGCCGGCGAAAAGCGCGGCCCATCCCGCACAATGGTGTCCCAGTTCTGCACTACCAGCGCCAGAATAATGAGAAAAAGGAAGAGAGAGGCGAAAATCCGGGTGAACCGCTTGCTGTTTTCAGCAAATGTTGGCCGCCATTTGCGGATCAGCATGCCGAGCAAAACGGGAAAAATGGTCAGCCCCGCCACCTGTACCATGACGCTGGCGATGGGAAAATCGATCGCCACGGCTCCATCCCCAAAAACAGCGTAGGCGGCGCCCAGCAGCAGGGGAATGGTGAGCCAGGTGAGTATGTTGGAAATGGCGGTCAGGGTCACAGAGCGCGCGCGATCGGCGTCGGCGGCGTACACGATCAGGTTCGAGGTGGCGCCGCCGGGCGAGGCCGCCAGCAAAATAACGCTGATGGCGAAGATGGGGGTGAGCGGGAACAGCGCGGCGATGGCAAACCCCAGCAGCGGCAGCAGGATCAACTGGCAGAGGAGGCCGATTGAAACCTATTTAGGCTGGGTGAGGACACGGCGGAAATCGACCACGGTCAGCGTCATTCCCAGGGCGATCATGATAATGACGATGGCCACGGGCAGCGCCACATTGGAAAGCACACTCTCTTGCATAGCCTCCTCCTTGTTTTCCTTAACGATATTGGTGACAAGTTAAGCAACTGACAAATTTGTCAAGGGTCAATTTTTAGTGGGATTTTTGGGCCAATTTTTGCGTGGACACCTAGCAAAATTGATGTTCAAAGTCACTTCAGCGGTTCTGACTTGCTAACCCGGCCAAAAACATTCGTCAGCGGCCATTCATGAAGTTGCTAAGACACAGAAAACCTTGCGAAAATTGCCCAAATTCATTGAAAATTGCTCTTGACAGACCGATGAAATCCTTAACTTGTTTCTCTACCGTACACTTTTAATGTAGGGAATGAAAATTAGTTGACGGCCACCACATGAGGTAAATTCTCCAAAAATCACGACAAATCTGGAGGATAACCATGAGTGATAACCGTCGTATCTATCGTCACATAATGTCGAGCCTAAGGCAATTATATCCACAACAGTTAACAGGCAACCAGGCTCGCCACCT
>JAWOGU010000193.1:0-2637 GCA_046496595.1 Chloroflexota bacterium | reverse complement strand
GCCTGCGACTCTGGCAGCGCAAACCGACGGCCGTATCCCCACCATTGACGCCTTCATCCAGGAGCGCATGGACAGCCTGAGCATCCCCGGCGCGGCTTTGACGGTTGTACGGGGATGCTCAGGCTGTCCATGCGCTCCTGGATGAAGGCGTCAATGGTGGGGATACGGCCGTCGGTTTGCGCTGCCAGAGTCGCAGGCATAAGCAAGAAGAAAACAATCAGACCAAACAGCAAGGTTTTTGTTCGCATCATCAATCCTATCCTGTCAAATGAATAATGAGGTCGGTTAAAAACGCCATCGCGGCGGCAAAGTTATCTTCAATGCTGTTGAGGCCGTCCAGAAAAGGGGTTGCCATTATGTTCCTTTTTCCTCGATGAACTGCGCCATTGCCCGGCCAATTTCCTGGCCATGCGTGGCGACGATTAAATGGGTGCCGCCGGAGATAGTGACGATGCGGGCGAGGGGGATGCGGCCATGTGTGTTCACAGCGACATGAGGGGAAACAATTGTATCCCGATCGCCATGAATCAACAGCGTCGGCACGCGGATATTTTCCAACGGCATCCCTGTCAATCCCAACAGCTGATCCAGATCGTTCAGCAGCCCGGCTCGCCAATCGCTGCCGGGAAAGAAGCCAGCCCAAAATTTGGCGAAATCTCCCTCTTGCCTTTGATTGCCGTTCAACCGGATTAAGGCCCACATGCCAATTTTGAACACGACCCACAGAGGGAAATCCCCCGCCATAAACAGGCGCATCAACCACAACCAATAAGCAGCGGGCCGCATGGCTGTCAAGGCTGGCCCTTGCGCCGAGAGCAAAATCAGCCCGGCGCAGCGGTCTGGATGGTTCAGAGCAAATTGCAAAGCCGCCAGCCCTCCGCCGGAAATAGCCAGCACAGTGGCGGAATCAATGCCTAACTGGTCGAGCAGATGGCAGGCCATTTGGGCCTGTTCGGACAGAGTACGCCCGTTTG
This sequence comes from Chloroflexota bacterium, assembly GCA_046496595.1. Classification (GTDB taxonomy): domain Bacteria; phylum Chloroflexota; class Anaerolineae; order Promineifilales; family Promineifilaceae. The sequence continues at coordinate 1,663 of JAWOGU010000193.1, read as the reverse complement.
CCAACCCAGTCCGCCGATACCCAGGTCGCGACAGGGCGATGATGCGCCCGTCAAGACCCAGCAGTTCGGCCGTGGCCAGCCCCTGTTCATACCCGCCGAAACCGCCATGCAGGATGAGGATCGGTTTACCCTCACCCTGCATGGCAAACTCAACCCCATTCAGCAGTTGGCTGCCAGCACGTAAAGTTAGCAGGGCTTGCGTTTTTTCGTGGTGGTAACGGCCGTAGACTACCCCCATCGCCGCCAACCCCACCAAACCAGCCAGTAATCGCTTCACCGCACGTTACTCCTGAACCACAGGCTCCAGGCTTTGCAAATAAGTCCAGATGGCGTGGCGCTCTGCCTCGGTGTAGAGGTTGAAGGAAGGCCAGGGCATCATTTCCGGGTCCATCTGGCGGCCGTCGGGAAGTACGCCGGTGGTGATGGCTTGCTCAAACTCTGTTTCTGTCCAGGTGGTTACGGCCGTCCACAGCGAGGGCGTTTCCGCGATGGCAATCCCGGTAAAATCGGGGCCGTGGCAGGCGGTGCAATACACTGCCAGATAAGCGCCATGAGCCAGCGTATCGTCCGGCGAGACGATGGCCGGCGGCGACTGGCTCACCTCCACATTTTCGGCCGTGACCAGGGGGAAGAGATTGGCAGTGTGCATCACGCGCAGCATGGGGCCGTAGCTGGGCGGGGGATAGTCGGTGTCTACAGGTGGCGCGCTGCGCAGGTAAGCGATCAGGCTTTCCATGTCGCCTACGTGAATGCCATGATTAAATTCGTAAGGCATACCTACTGTCGGCGAGCCGTCTTGTTTGACGCCATACCAGATGGCTCTGGCGATCTCGTCATCGCTGTAGCGGCGGGCGATCCCATTTTCGCCGCTGGTCAGATTGGCGCTGTAGATTTTGCCAAAGGCGGCATCCTCGGAGAAGAGATCGCCGGCCAGGTTGGTGCCGTGGCAGCTTTCGCAGTAAATAGCATAGGTTTTCCCCCCGGCGGCGATGCTTTCGGCGTCGGTGGGGATGGTGAGGGAAAAGTCGGCCGTGACTTCATACGTCCGGTTCAACCGGCTGGCGCTGACGGCGTAGGCGCCAACTACCAGCAGAATGATCAGACCAAGCAGCCCGCCTATGATAATGCCAATCCATTTGAGTACACGTTTCATCACTTTTTTCTCCGTTTATGAGTCTCAACCCAACGCCAGCAAAGCGTTGGATATCAGGGTTGTGCCACAATTGGTAAGTAAATCAATAGCGCGCCATCGTGTTCCACCGCACCTAAATCACAGGTGCTGGCGGCGTTGTGCCAGCGGTTATACCCACGCTGATCGGTGGCAACTTCGGCGCAAAGAGAAATATCACCTGTGTCTACTGCTGGGCTATCCACTGGCGGCATGTACGTTAATGCGGGGCCGCCATTGTCTTGCAAAGGGCCTAATAACGGATCTGTATTGCTCAGACTGAATTGCGGGCAGCTGTCATCGCTGGCTAAATTAGGGACTGGGGCTATTGCCTGCGCCCAGTCACCGGCGCAATTTGCAGGCAGGTTGGCAGCAAAAAGGGTATGCAAAAGCAGCACCGCCGCGCCCGGCTCGTTTTGCAGTCCATAACCGCTGTTGCTTTCAAGACCGTTGGCGGCAATGGTCAGGTGAACGGCCGTTAAATCTCCCTTGTTC
>JAWOGU010000682.1:0-3216 GCA_046496595.1 Chloroflexota bacterium | reverse complement strand
GGCGGTATGCAGAGCCAGGCGCGCAATTGGACCATCCCGATCCTGGCGGAAATGTTGGAGCCTGGCAGCGACCAGGACCTGAGCAACGCCACCATCCGCGAACAGGTCGAAATCATCGAACATACCCTGGAAAGTTTTGGCGCGCCGGCTACCGTCGTCGAAATCAACCAGGGACCCACCATCACCCAGTTTGGCGTGGAGCCAAACTACCTGGAAATACGTAGTGGCAAGCGCACCAAAGTCAAGGTGGGCAAAATCGCCGGTCTCGCCGACGATCTGGCCCTGGCGCTGCAAGCCCGTTCCATTCGCATTCAAGCGCCCGTGCCCGGCAAAGGCTTCGTCGGCATCGAAGTGCCCAACGTCGCCAAAGCCCTCGTCTCCCTGCGTGACGTGATGGAAGCCGAGGCCTACCAGAAAATCGCCCGCAAATCCCCCCTGGCTATCGGTTTGGGGCAAGATGTCGCCGGCACGCCCATCGCCGCCGACCTGGCGGCCATGGCCCACCTGCTCATCGCCGGCACCACCGGCTCCGGCAAGTCGGTCTGCGTCAACGGCATTATCGCCTGCCTGCTCCTGCAAAACACCCCCGACGATTTGAAACTTGTCATGGTCGATCCCAAGCGGGTGGAGCTGACCGGTTATAACGGCATTCCCCATCTGGCGGCGCCGGTGGTCGTGGAAATGGATCGGGTCATCGGCACGCTGCAATGGGCGATGCGGGAAATGGACAGCCGCTACAAGATGTTTTCCGACATGGGCGCGCGCAACATTGTGGAATACAACAAAAAAATCCGCAAGCAAAAAAATGCCGCCAAAATGCCCTACATCGTCATCATCATCGACGAGTTGGCCGACCTGATGATGCTCTCGCCGGAAGACACGGAGCGCGGCATCACCCGTCTGGCGCAGATGGCGCGCGCCACCGGTATCCACATGGTCATCGCCACGCAGCGCCCCTCGGTGGATGTGGTGACGGGGTTGATTAAGGCAAATTTCCCGGCGCGTATTGCCTTTGCGGTGGCTTCCAGCACGGACAGCCGCGTTATTTTGGACAGCACCGGCGCGGAACGGCTGCTGGGGCAGGGCGACATGCTGTTCCAAAGCCCGGATGCCCCGGCCCCGGCTCGTTTGCAAGGCTGTTTTGTGAGCGACGGGGAATTGAGCAAGCTAATTGCCTACTGGCAGCGCGCGCGCCGCTTTAGCACGATCAGCGTCGAAGAAGCAGCTATTCCCAGAGTAAACCCGACCACCCTGCCGCCGCTCAGCCGCACGCCAACACCTGCGCCGGAAACGGCCGTTGCCAACCACAACTCCCGCCCGCCTTCGTCCCCGCCCGTCAAAAAACCGCTGGCGACGGCTCCCATTCCGGTGGCAGAGAACAACGAGGCTGAACCGGAAACGAGTACACAGCCCATCCCGAAAGCCGTCACCCTTTCGCCGCCGATGGAGACGCCGCCATTTTCGCCGCCGCCGGCGCCGGCCGTCACACGGCCGTTATTGGAAGAACTACAAGCCATTGAAGAAGAAAACAGGCGCCGGCAGCAGTACGAAGATGATTTGATGCCGGAAGCGATTGCCATGGTGCGCCAGCTCAACAAAGCCTCCACCTCCCTGCTGCAGCGCCGCTTCCGCATCGGCTATACCCGCGCCGCCCGCATGATCGACATCATGGAAGAAATGGGTGTCATCGGTCCGCCCACCGGCACCAGCAAAGCGCGTGAAGTGCTGCCCGCGCCGGAAAACGGGAGTGAAATTGAAATTGTAGAGGAAGGAGAATGAGGCGTGAGCGACTGATCTTCACGCATCACGCCTCACGCCTCACGCATTATGGCCCATTTAGAAGGACAAGAACGCGCCGATTACGTGCAAGACATGTTCGCCCGCATTGCCGGGCGGTACGATACCATGAACCGCCTGATGACGGCCGGACAGGACGTGAAATGGCGCAAATATGTGATTGAACAGGCGCGGCTACCGGAAAACGGCCGTTTACTCGACATCGCTACCGGCACCGGAGACATTGCCCTGGAGGGTCTGCGCCAGCAGCCGTCCATCCAGGCGGTCGGCGGCGATTTCACCATCGAAATGATGCAGGTGGGCAAACGAGTACCCGCCCGGCAGGCCATCCTCTGGACCACCGCCGACACCCTGGCCCTGCCTTTCCCCGACAACATGTTTGACGCCGTGACCTCCGGCTTTCTGATGCGCAACGTCATCGACGTGGCCGGCGCTTTCCGCGAGCAAATGCGCGTCGCCAAACCAGGCGGACGGGTGGTGGTATTGGAATCCAGCCCGCCCAAAGACAACCTGCTCAAGCCTTTCATCCGCATCCACCTCAACCATGTCATCCCCAACCTGGGCAAACTCATCTCCGGCAATGCCGACGCCTACCGCTACCTGCCGGACAGCACGCAGGCCTTCAAAGGTCCGGACGAACTGGCACGCATCATGCAGCAAACCGGCTTTACCCACGTGCATTACAAAATGTTTATGTTCGGTACCATTGCCATTCACGTCGGCACGAAAAGCGGAAGATAGAGACAAGAGATAGAGACAAGAGATAGAAGGTATCCACGAGTGGATCTTCTCTACACTCTATCTCTACACTCTATCTCTATCCCCCCTTAATCTTCACGTAATAAATCCCACCGTTTCTCCCTGTTATAATCAGCTTCATGAAAAAATGGACCTTGATTTTGCCTCTTGTTCTACTGGCGCTGGCGGCTTGTGCACCAGCCTCCCAGCCTGAAAGCGAACCTGTGGCGGTTATTGTGGTCGAACCGACCCAACCGCCGCCGACCCCCACAACGCCGCCAACGGCCGTTTCCCCCACCTCCGCCTCTGCCCAACCCACCGGCGCGCCCACACCGGAACCGCCAACGGCCGTTTCACCGCCGCCAACGGCCGTTCCCACCAGCCAGCCCACCGCTTCACCTGAGCCTGAGCCGGCCTTTGTCGCCGGACGCACCACCGAAGGCGCTTTCTTCCTCGGCGCAGTCGATGCGCCGGTCACAATGATCGACTATTCGGACTTCCTCTGAGGGAGCTGCCGCGCCTACGTGTTAGGCACAGAGCCAGACATTATTCAAAATTATGTGGAAACCGGGCAGGTAAAACTGGTCTTTTGGCCTGTTCTCAATCATGGCAACCCCTCCGTTTATTCGACCCCCACCGCGTTCCATACACCCAACGCCCCGCACTGCTCCGCGGCGAACT
>JAWOGU010000670.1:0-18909 GCA_046496595.1 Chloroflexota bacterium | reverse complement strand
CTGCGCCTAAGCGATCAATGACAAGACTCCCGGCATACTCGTAATCGTCACCTGCCGTAGACGATCTTCCGCATAGGCAAAAACCTCGCCATCCACGTATATGGGGGTCGGTTCATCCGGGCGCAGCACAATCTGCTGATTACGGCGCATCGACACATGTTTACTCGTGATGTGAGTGCCCTTGATTCCTTTAGACAGCATTTGCAGCATCTTCAGCCGGTTGACCGGATTCACCAGGCAGCTGTCCACCAGGCCGTCATCCTGGCGGGCATCCGGCGTCAGCAAAAACCCGCCGCCGCCCCGTGGTCCAATGCCCAGGTATAAAAACAAGACGTCTTGCACCACTTCTTCTGCATCAAACCGCATCTGGATGTGATAGGTGTGGAAATAAAAAGCAATGGACTTCAACACAGCGATAAAGTACTTCAGAAAACCATGCACGCGGTGAATACGCTCCGTTTGCACCACCACTTCGGCGTCAAAACCGGCGCCAAAATTGTTATCCATGATGACAAAACGGCCGTTTTCATCCTCTACCCGCGCCACATCCACCGCCCTCACCCGGCCCGTAAACAGTAAGTTCACCGCTTCCGGCACAGTCACTGGAATGGCGTTGGCATAGGCAAAATCATTGCCGGAACCAATGGGAATCACGCCCAAAACGGCCGTGCCCTCCGGCGCCCCAAGGATCCCATTTACCACTTGATGCACCGTGCCGTCCCCGCCAGCCGCCACCACCATCTCGCAGCCTTCCAGCACCGCCTGCCGCGCCAGCTCACGCGCATGTGCTCCCGTCTCACTCTCCACGATTTCCACATCACCGGCAGCCTGAACCAAACTGCCAATCACATCTCGCTGCTGTATTCCCCGGCCATTATCAGCAGCCGGATTTAATATTATTTTTATTCGCGCCATATGATGTATAATCTCAACAATAGTACCAATGGGTATCGGTCCACAACACCGCTCACACCAAGAAAGAGCCTGGATTGTATCCTGTTTTCTCGAGTACAACATACCCTGGCGGAACTTCTTGCCAACTTTACACCCTGGTGTAAACGTGTTATACTCGCCATATTATGTTACGTAAACATAATTGCGCAAAGTCTGGATAAGTTCTTCGCCATCACACTGTAACCAAGGATAAGCCAGGCAACTCAGATAAACCATACAAGAACCTGGACAAATAACAACAGTATCTTTGTGATTTTCGCACGGAAAACGGAGAGGAATCTACCAATAACACAGCCTATTCTTTCCATTTTCACCAAAGGGACGCAGACGTGTGTCATGACTCAGGTCTCACCGAAACAAAAATCACCTGACCATCAGATGGCAACCGATCACACGACATTCATGCAAAACATAGCGGCGGAAATCGTTCGTCGCGGTTTTCAAGTACCTGCTCTCCTCATGCTGGAAGGAGGCCCATTGCTTACCTTTTTAGGCAGCCAACTGTTATGGGTAGCCCAGCCAGCACTCTCTCTATTCATGCCTGCCCACCAGATTCAGCAAACCGCCAGTCTGCTCGAATCACCAGAAGCCGTTGATGCCCTTACCTATTATCTACACACCGCCAAAGATGCAGAGGAGGGCTAACCTGTGGAACTTCCTTTAACCTTAGCCACCATCATCCTTGTCCTCATTCTGATCTATATCTTAGCGCGTCGTCAACAATCAGGAAAACAAGTTTCTTTACGGCCGTTTTCTGCCCATACCGCCTTAAGAGGTCAGGTAGGCCGGGCTGTAGAAAGCGCCAGCCGCCTGCACATCAGCCTGGGTCGCGCCAGCCTGATTGGCGCTGCCAGTCCGGTTAGCCTGGCAGCCATGAGCGTTTTAGACCGTCTGGCGGAAGATGGCTGCGCCAACGGCACCCCGCCCATCACCACCATCGGCGACGGCACGCTGCTCCCTCTGGCTGAAAACAACCTGCGTCATGCCGCCGCCCAGGCCGGCAACGAAAACATTCCCACCGGCACCGTGCAATTTGTCGCCAATCAAACGGATGCCTTTGCTTACGCCGCCGGCGTCACCAACGTCATCCAGCAAGAAAAGATTCTGGGCAGCGTCATGGTCGGCCAGTTTGGCTCAGAGCTTGGCATCATCACCGAAGTGGCCGGACGCAGGGGCGTCAATCAGGTGATTGGTTCAGATGATCCGCTGGCGCTGGCCATTGCCGCCACTGCCACAGAAGAATTGATAATCGGCGAAGAACTACTGGCGGCTCCCGCTTATATCCAAGGATCATCCTTCCAAATTGCCAGCCTGCAAGTGCAAGACTTGTTGCGCATTATTATCAGCGTGAGTATCTTAGGCGCGCTGGTCTACAAACTGGTCAGCGGATAATTGTCATCATGTTGAGACGAGGTCTTCCACTCATTATCGCCACGCTGTTTGGGGCGCTCACTCTGCTGAGCCTTCTGTTCAAACTGCCCGAAGTGAGTGACTTGATCTTGGGCTGGGCTGGTTTCCTGGCAGGAATCGCCCTGTTTCTGGGCGTATTCAACCTGTTGGCCGTGCATACTCACCGCTTCTTTCGCCACCGCCCCTTTGCCGGCCGCAACGTGTACAGCGGCGTGCTGGCGTTAAGCTGGCTGGTCGTTTTTACACTCGGCATGACCGATTTATTTGCCTATACAGACAATATGATGGCGCAGGCTTTCCAATGGGTGCAGGCGCCGCTGGAGGCGGCTTTGGCCTCCATGTTAGCTGTTTTTCTCATTCTTTCCGGCATTCGGATGCTCCAGAGACAGCGCACAATCTGGTCGGTTTTGTTTTTCGTAACGGCCGTTACTATCCTGTTCGCCAACGCCATCATCCTCAACCCGTTCACTCCCCCTGGTATCAGCCAGGTTGTTCTGCAATTTCGGGATCTGGTCCATAACTTTATTGTCACCGCTGGTATACGCGGCATTCTCATTGGCGTCGCGCTAGGCATCATTACCCTGGCTGTCCGCGTTCTAATTGGTGTGGAAAGACCCTATAACAAATGAGCTTGCAAATAATCTGCCCCGAATGCAATACGCCCAACAGTCTCAGCAGTAAATTCTGCAACGACTGCGGTGCGCGCCTGCCTAAAAGCACCAGCGTATTGTGTCCCAAATGCCAGTCGCCCAATCCACGTAACAACTTCTACTGCGACCACTGCGGCAGCCGCTTACAGAGCGGGCAGCCACCCGCCACCCCCGAACCGGAAAAACCGGAGGACAGCGATCTGCCCACCAGCGCTAAAATGTTTTCCCTGCCTACCCGCCAACCGGGAGACACCGGCGAATTAGATCCCAACAGCATTCCGGACTGGCTCACAACACAGTCCGAAAAAGAAACAAACGATTCCGGCAAATTACCCAAACTGTCTGATCTGACCCCGCAAGAACGAGCCACCGATGCCGACCTGCCCCGCTGGCTCATCGATACAGACAGTCAGGAACTGCTCATTGAATCCCCTGGGGACATCACCACCGAGCATTTTTTCCACCTTATCCAAAACATCAACGAAGAGGAACGGAAGAAACTAAGCGGCTTGCTAAACGATCCGGCCGTAACGGGTGATGAAGGGGCTAACCTGCCCGATTGGTTGAAAGGGCTGTCCACACCCGCAGCTCCAACCGGCAAAAACCCCAAACCCGCGCCTCTACCCGAACCGGAAGACGATGATACGCTGGACTGGCTCTCAGACTTTGACGCCCCACAAACCAATTCGTTGGCAGAACCTGTCAATTCGCTGCCCCACCCGGAACAATCTTTCGATGATGATGACGATCTGCCTGATTGGCTGAGCGAGTTGAAGCCCCCGCAAACAGAATTGTTGGCCTTGCCCAATCAGCCCGAAGAGTCCGCCGCCGGTTTTTCCGAAGAGGATATACCGGACTGGATGGAAACGGACGCTGCCAAATCAGCCGCAGACCCGGCAGACTTGAGTGACTGGCTGTTGACAGATGCAGAGATGGACCAGGCGGCCGCCGAAACGATCAAACCGGCGGCAGCCGAAGCCGCCGCCGCCCGCTCTCTCACAGACTGGCTTTCTGATTTTGACGCGGAAGAGGCAGATGAAGACATCTTCCCTGCGGCGGAAGCGTCCCCGATTGAGGCGGAAAGCAGCGCCAAAGAAACGCTCACTGATTGGCTGGATGACTTGTCCGATGATACAACCGACGCTGCCGAAGAGGATGCATCCACCAGCACCGGACTGACAAAATTCCTGATTGCCGCCGAAGCGGACGAAACCGAAACAGACAGCGCGCCTGCTACCGGAACCCTGCCGGATTGGCTGCTGGCAGACCAGGAGGAAGCTGCTCCCAAAATTGAAGCGGCTGCCCCAGAGGAACCGGCCGGTTTTGATTTTGAAGACTGGCTGGAAGACAAAGCTGAAGATCCCTCTGTCACAGTCGGCGATACCGGTCCCCTGCCCGATTGGCTCGATGATCTGGCGCCAGACAAGGTGAACGCAGCGCCTAAAATTGATTCAAGCGAGCTAGAGTCCACGCTTGATGATTTGTTTGGTAAAGAAGCTATCATCCACACGGGTGATCTAGACTGGCTCGACGAGCCAATCTTACCAGACAAAGAAGTTGTACCGGCTGCCGTTGAAGACGTGGCGCAGACATCGGAATTTTTTGAAGAAGACGATGAAGCGCCGCCCGACACAGCCGACGACAATCTGGATTGGCTGGCTGAAATGGTCGCGTTTGAGGCCATTAAAGCAGGGCAGGAAGCAGTAGCGGAGGCAGAAGAGGAAACGGCCGTTCCCGAGTTCTTCCCCGGCGCCGATATAGATTGGACCGAAGAAGACGACATCGTGGAGCAAACGCTGCAGGAAGCCAAAAGCGACGAATTCAACATCGACGATTTCCTGGATATCGATGCCCAAGTTTCCGGCGATTGGGCTGATATTGATGGCATCCTGTCCGGCGCCGCCAGCGATGACCAACTGCCGGATTGGTTGGAACAGCTTGAAGAAACCGGCCTGGTCACTGCCCTCAGCCCAGAGGAAGCCGAAGAAGAGATTACCGCCGACAATATACCAGACTGGATCGCCAACATGCGCCCCGACGACACCGGCCAATTAGCCAGCGTACTGCCCTCGGCCTTTCTCGTCGACTCTGACGCCAGCGACCTGTTAAGCGACACCGAAGAATTGACCGACGCAGAACTGCCCGATTGGCTAGATTCCTCGCTGATGGGTGATAGAAAAACGGCCGTTTCTGACTCCAGAAAAGATGTCCTCTGGCTCGACGACGGCAGCCTGTCTGAAGATTCCAGCGAATTGGAAGCGATTCTGGCTGAACTGCCACCGGCGCAAGCGCCGGAAGACATGCTGCTAAAAGCCGAAATTCCCGACTGGCTGGAAGAGTTAAAACCGCGCGAACTGAAAGGCGAAGCCGTTCATCTGGCTGAGCCGCGCTTTGAATCAAGCGGACCTCTGGCCGGTATGCCCAACACGATTGCCGTTGAACCGATTATCGCCATGCCTCGCGCCGCCTCAGCCCTGGGCGCTTATACCGTCACCACCGAGCAGGCACAGCAGGCCCGCCTGCTGCGCCAGATGATGCAAGAAGGGATCCAACCCCCGCCAGCCGCCAAGCCTATTTTAAGCGCCACCAGAGCTGCCTGGCTGCGTATATTGGTGGCGTTACTGCTGTTAACGGCCGTTTTCCTGGGCTTGTATGGTCCGGCAGGTTTGCAAAGCACGCCGCCCGCTGCCGTACCGGCGCCCGCCGCCGCCCTCAACAGCGCCGTCGCCCAGGCTGCGGGCAAACCCGTCCTGGTCGCTTTTGAATACACCCCGGCTTACGGCGGCGAACTCAACCATGAAGTGAACATCCTCCTGGACCAACTGGCCGCCGCCGGCAGACCCCTGATCACCGTCAGCCAATACACCGCCGGAACGGCCGTGGCCGCCGCCCAAACAGCAGCCTACGACGTGATTGCCCTGCCCCTGGTACCCGGCGAGGCCATGGGGCTGCGCCAGTTAGGGTCATGCCTGGGCCAGAACGGCATCGTGTGCACATCCCTCCACGGCCACACCCTTACTCCGGAAACCGCGCAGCTGCTCAACGAAGTGAGCCTGGTTATCTTGTTCACCGGTGAACGCAGCAGTCTGGTAAACTGGGTTGAACAAGTGGGCGGCGCCAGCGACGTACCGCTTGCCGTAGGCGCTACACAGGCCCTGGCGCCGGTTGTGTCGCCTTATTATGCCAGCGGACAGGTGACCGGCTATCTGGATGGACTGCCGGCAGCCATTGCCTACAAAAACGCCTACCAACCGGCGGCTGAAACTGCCGCCGCCGATGCCCAGTATGGCGCGCAAAGTCTGGTTTTGTTGGTAACGGCCGTTATTCTGCTGATTGGCGGTCTGGCATTTGGCCTGTTCAGGAAAAAATCGTAACGCACTATGAACGATACTATTGGCCTGATCATCGGTTTCACCCTGACCCTGTTGATTTATAGTTATCTCATCGGAGATAATCCGCTGTTCCGGGTGGGCGTTAATATTCTGGTCGGCGTCAGCGGCGGTTATGCCGGTGTGGTCGTTTTGCGGGAAGTCATCCTGCCGATATTTGCCCAACTGGTCAACAACCCCACCAGCGTGCAATCCTTGCTCTGGCTGGTACCCATTTTATTGGCCTTGCTGCTCATTTTGCAGCGGCTGCCCGGCTTTTCCTGGCTGGGCGACAATGCCCTGGCGCTGCTGATTGGCGTTGGCATGGCAGTGGCATTGGTGGGCGCCATCACCGGTACCCTGCTGCCGCAGGTGCTGCAATTTGGCGAGAATACTTCTTACACGCTGCTCGAAGGAGTGGCCGTGGCGCTGCTAACCATTTGCACCCTGCTCACCTTTACCTTTACCGGCAAAAAAGGGGCAGATGGCTCTTGGGAACGGCCGTTGTGGCTGCGCGGCATCGCGCCCATCGGACGCACCGTTCTCATGATTACCTTTGGTTTCCTGTTTGCTATGATCATTTCTACCAGCCTTGTTTTGCTGACAGAACGTGTTGATTATTATTTTACGCAGTTAATGCAGCTCCTATCATGACATCTGCTCCAGAGACACCTACCAACACCCTGCCCGAATCCTACTTAATTGCCGAATTCGGGAAAACGAACACAACGGCCGTTTTGTTTGATGTTGCCGCCGGTTCCTATCGCTTGTTGGCGCGAGGCACAGCCGCCACCACAGCCGAAGAACCCTGGTCAGACATCATGGTAGGGCTGTTCCAGGCCATCAGCCAAATCGAAGGCGCCACCGGACGGAAGCTCCTGAACAGCCAGCAAAAACTGATCACACCTTCCCGCCAGGCCGGCGAAGGGATTGATAAATTTGCCGCCATTGCCAGCGCCGCCGACCCGTTAAACACCCTTTTGGTTGGCCTGTTCGACGAGGTGAGCCTGGAAAGCGCCCGCCGGGCGCTGCATACCACCTACGCGCATGAAATCGACGCCTTCAGTTTGAATGATCTGCGAGATGAGGATGAAAAACTAACCGCTCTCATCCAATTAGAACCAGATCTCATCTTCATCACGGGCGGCACCGATGGCGGCGCGGCGCAAAGACTGCTGCGCCTGGTGGACACGCTGCAACTAGGAGCCAGCGTCTTGTCTGAAAAACAGCGCGTCTTTGTGTTATACGCCGGCAACAAAGCCCTGCGCGAACCGGTCAACAACCGGCTCAAAGAAGTGGCCCACGTGCAGGTAGCCGAAAACGTCCGCCCCGGCTTAGACAGCGAATATCTGGATGATGCCTCGCGCCTCATCAACTCCTTATACGAAGATATAAAAATCGCCAAACTGCCAGGCATCAAATCAGTACAGAGTTGGACTGAACAAAGAATCATGCCCACTGCCCAGGCCTTCAGTCTGATCGCAAAATATTTCGCCGCTTTGCAAAACCAAACCGTCTTAGGCATCGACATTGGCAGCGACAGCGTTACCTTGATCACCACCAATGCTCGCCAGACGCAAATGATTGTGCGCACGGATCTCGGCATGGGCAAACCTCTCGCCAAGCTGCTGGACAAAATTTCCCCCGCCCAAATCGCCCGCTGGGTGCCGGAAGCCATCAGCGACGAAGAGGTGAGAGACTTTATTTTATACAAATCGCTCTACCCGCAAACCGTCCCCCAAACTGAAATAGAACTGTATCTGGAACAGGCCGTGGCGCGCGAACTGATGCGCTGTATTTTGCCTGCCAAACTGCCGCCCTATGCCATGATCCTGGCGCGCGGCGGCGTATTGACCCATACGCCCCGACCCGGACATACGGTATTGATGCTGCTGGATGCCTTGCAGCCCACCGGCATCTTCTCTATCGCCCTGGACAAGTACAATGTGCTGCCGGCGTTGGGCGTGCTGGCAAAAATTCAGCCAACGGCCGTTGTGCAAATTCTAGAAGCAGGCGTTCTCACAGACCTGGGCTGGGTGATTGTGCCAACGGGCAAAGGACAGGCCGGGCAAACTATCGTCACCGGCGCTGTGGAATCGGAGCAGGGCGGACAGTTTGACCTGGATATTGAATACGGCGCTATCGACACGACCGTCTTGTCCACTGGACAAATCGCCAACGTAATGCTCAATCCGCAAAAGCGCATTGACATTGGCTTTGGCGAAGGTAAAAGCAAAAAAATCACCGTGCGCGGCGGGGCTGTGGGACTGGTAATTGATGGTCGAGGACGGCCGTTGTCCATTCCCGCCTCAGAAGAACGTTACGAACTGGTACGCAAATGGTACTGGGATGTGGGGGGCTAAGACGATATAGCTATGGAAACCATGATTCGCTCCACCATCGTAAACGCTCAAATTCGCATCAAACGCAAACGGCTGCTGCCAACTGTGGGTACCATTGTCACCGGGGTCGGCCAAAAAGTAACCGCCAACCAGACCGTCGCCCGCGCCAATTCGGGCACAAAATTTCAGGTGATACCCTTAAGCGAGATGCTCAACATTCCCCCATCCGAGGTTGGCGGCCTGCTGACACTGGCGCCAGGCGCGCGTATTCACCAGGGTATGCCGCTGATTGAAAAGAAACGCTTTATGGGACGCAGTCTAAAATTTGACGCGCCCTATGACGGCGAATTTTATGGCATCAAACATGGACGCTTAATTATCAAACAAGCAGGCGAGGTGGTTGAACTGCGCGCCTTGATACCGGGGCGCGTGATCAAAGTATTCCCGAACCAGGGCGTGGTGCTGGAAACGTTTGGCTCCTTGATCCAGGGCGTTTGGAGTACGCCTGGTGAAGTAACGGGAACGCTCAAAGTGCTCACCTACTCGCCGGACGGCTTCATCTTTCCGGAACAAATCACCCCAGATCTGACCGGGGCGATTACGGCTATTGGACACATCGACCAACCGCTGGTTTTGGAAAAAGCGGCGGATATGGGTATCAGGGCCGTCATCACCGGGACTATGCCGGCGCATATGTTTGGTGTTGCGAAAACGTGCGGACTGTCTGTCTACGTTACCAATGGCGCCGGTATGCATGGTTTTTCACAGCCCGTTTTTGATGTACTCAAAGAAGCTGAAGGCCGAACGGCAACTTTGTTTTCCAGCGGGTTGGAAGCCGGCCGCCCGGAAATCATTATTCCGGCTGACAAAAAGATAACCGACGAGCCTGTGTCTCCGACCAAACCTCTAGCCGTAGGCCAACAAGTCCACTTGCTGCGCCGTCCCTACACGAACCAAATGGCGGAAATTGTCCACATCTACACCCGCGCCCAAATGACGTTGTTGGGTTTTCGAGCTTACGGCGCGGATGTTCGTTTGAAAAACAAGCAGGTGATTTTTGTGCCTTTCGCAAACATGGAGGCTATTATTTAGCCTTCTTCAATACGGGTGCATCCCACTATTGATTCCTAAACAATTTGGAGGGAAATCATGGAAGACGATTACATCATAGAAGAAGAATCGACCGTAGTGCAAAGAAGCAGTAACCGGCCGTTTTTAACGGCCGTTGGCATTCTCCTTTTTATCTTTATTTTGGCTGGCGGCTGCGCGGCTGTGTCCCTGATGAATCGGGGCGGCGGTAATGAGCAGGCCGCTCAAGCCACCAGCATTGCCGCCACCAATGAAGCGATTCTGGCGGCAAACGCACAGGTGACGCAAACCATTGCCGCCATGGAAACGGAAGCAGCCCGGCCTACAGACACGCCCACGCCGCCGCCGCCCACGTTTACGCCGGTCCCCTCCCCCACCAATACGCCCATACCCACCAATACGCCGGTGGTGGTTGACGTGGTAGAGGAAACCGAAGGCGAGGCAGCGGGTACGCCCAACGTATCGGGCACCAGTGTGTTTGAACCTGGCGCCGATGGCTCCACACCTACACCCATCCCTGTCGTCAGCGGCGGCGACAGCGGCTCTTTACCGGACACCGGCTTTGAGCTGTGGGCCATCATCCTGGCGGCGGTGGTTTTGGTAGGGATTCTGGTAATGGCGCGTCGAATGCGCAGCGCATAACACTTTTCGCCTATTCGCATTTTTTATACTGCCAGAAAAACGGCCGTTATGCCGAAAACGGCCGTTTTTCTTTAGCAACCCAGTACAAATAGCATAATGTTTCATCACTCTTTACCGAAATGGGTGTGTTATAATGATTGCCAGTTGAGTCAGTCCATTCATACCACATAAAAAAAGACATGAAACGTACAGCAACTATTCTCCTGGTAGAAGACGACAAATCAATGCTAGACGGTATGAACGACCTGTTACAAGTCGTTGATATCGGCTATGAAGCCAACGTCCTCACCGCCAGCAATGGCCTGTCCGCCCTCGACCAAATGCAAAAAGCCACGCCCGACATCATCGTCTCCGACATCATGATGCCGCAAATGGATGGCTTTCAACTCCTGAAAACCGTGCAGCAAAATCCCACCTGGGACCACATCCCCTTCATCTTCCTCACAGCTCGCGGCGAAAAACACGAAATTTACAAAGGGCGCGTCAGCGGCGCTGCCCTCTACATCACCAAGCCCTTCCACAGCGTCGAACTGCTGGAACTAATCAAAACACAATTGGATCGCAAGTTCCAACTGGAACAAACACACGAACAAAGTATCAACAACCTCAAAAAAGACATCCTACAAATTCTAAACCACGAGTTTAGAACACCACTCACCTACGTCACAGCCTATTATGAAATGCTGGCGGAAAGCGTCAACACCTATACCGACGCCGTGAACTTCTCGGAATATCTGCGCGGTATTCAGGCCGGCTACACCAGATTAACCAAACTGATTGATGGCTTTATCACCGTCATCGAGCTGCGCACAGGCGAAATAGAGCAAAAGTTTCAAAACAACGCCCAAATCATCACCAATGTTGACCAGATCGTGCAGGACACCCTCAACAAGATCCAGGAACAGGCTGCACAAAAATCCATTCAGGTAGAATATTATCCCTGCTCTGAATCTCCGATCATCTACGGGGATCCTCAGGCGCTGGGCATCATCTTTAAGCAGTTGTTAGACAATGCCGTCAAATTCACGGCTCCCCGGTTTTCGCCGCACGCCAACGCCAGAATCCGCATCTTTTCCAAAATCGTAAACAATGAATACCATCTGGTGATTGAAGATAATGGCATGGGACTGCCTCCCGCCATCCAAAACCGCGTCTTTGACTTATTCGTTCAATACAACCGTGACCAATTAGAACAACAAGGCGCCGGCATCGGCCTGACGATTGCGCAGGGACTGACAGAACTCCATCAGGGACGTATCGAAGTTAAAAGCGTGGAAAATCAGGGCAGCACCTTCACCGTCATCCTGCCTCAATATGGCGCAGCCCTGGCAGCGACAATTGAACCCCACCCAACACGCCCCAATGCCACCATCTTGTTGGTGGAAGACGACCAATTTCTGTTGGAAGGGTTGCGCGAACTGCTCGAAATTTACCGGGGTGACTACAAGTTGACGATCTATACGGCAGTAAACGGCCGTTCCGGTCTTGAGCAGCTAGAAAAAAACCAACCCCACCTCATCATCTCAGACATCATGATGCCCCACATGGACGGCTACACCTTCCTTGAAGAAGTCCGCAAAAAACCGGATTGGGTACAAATCCCCTTCATCTTCCTCTCCGCAAAAGGTGAACGACGTGACATTCATCGCGGCCTGCGCAGCGGCGTCGAAGAATACATCACCAAACCCTACAACAGCGACGAACTCCTGGGACTTATCGTCAAACAGCTCAACCGCTACTTCCGCTTGCGCCACAGCATGTCCCAAGATTTTGAGGCCCTCAAACGCAGCATTCTAGACCTGATCACCCCCGACTTTCGAGTTCCCCTCACCTCCGTCGCCAATTACTCCGAACAACTGGAAGGCAGCATCCAACAAGCACAAACAGACATCGAACTTAAAAAATCCCTGCAAGGCATCCAACAAAGCAGCATTCATCTCAGCAGCCTCATAGAAGATTTTATCGCCCTGGCAGAGCTAAAAACCGGGGAAGCCGAAATGGCCTACGACCTGCAAGCTCGAAAAATCAAAGACATCGGCCTCCTTCTCTACGAAACCAGCCAGCTTTACGCCAGTCACATCAAAAACAGCGAACTGCAACTGCACTGCCCTGTCAAAAACGATTTGCCAGCCGTCATCGGCGACCGCGACAGATTGATGAACTGCATCCGCAGAATTCTGGATTTAGGCATCGCCCACACCGCCCCCACCGCCGAACAACACCAGATCATCCTGGATGCTACCCACCAAGGTAACGAAATCATCCTGTCCCATCAATTTCCAGGCCAACTAAGCCAGGATCTTTTTAACCACATCGAGCACTTCCTGAAAAGCGATCAGAGTGAATCAGGCGCCGCTATGCATCTTCCAGACTTAACCATCGTTCACGGGTATGTCAGCCTTCATGGCGGTCACATGTTGGTAAACAATCAACCGGGTTTTTTCAACATCGCCCTTTGCCTGCCCATCGCCCAAACACAAACATAAACCTTTAAAAGATACCGGCAATCCGATACAATGCTAAACAGCCGTAGGCACCTACGAAAGGCATTCTCCCTGATCGGGAGTTGGGCAAACAGCACCTTTCACCCCAATCCATAAAAGCCAAGTGTGGCTACAAAGGAGATTTATTCATGGCATCTTTGTTAGAAAAAACGCAAACCCTCATTCAGGCCAATTTACATGAGATGGTAGACCGTGCCCTGGAAGCTAATTCCGTGGCGGTGATGAAACAATATATCCGAGACGCGGAACAGAACCTGGACGACCTGGAAAAAGCCACAGCCACCGTTGGTGGCGAGGTGAAATCCCTGGAAAGAAAATACACGGAATACAAGAAAAAAGGGGATCAACTGGATCGAAACATCGACATGCTGCTCATGCAGGGCAAACCCGATCTGGCCCAGGCTGCTCAAAACGAACTTAACAGCACCCGCCGCCTGCAAGAACAATACCATGAGCAATGGATCCGGCAGCAGCGAGAATATGAAGCCCTGTCAAATGCCCGCCTGAAACTGCAAGCTAAACTGAAAACCATCCGCCAGGAACAAAAAGAAATGGAAGCGCTGCTGCGCCTGGCAAAATCGAAAGAGATCACCGTCAAAGCTATTAAGAGCCTCGACGATCTGGAAGGGGTTGGGGATGCAGACATCGCCCGGCTGCGCGATTCCATCCAAGGCCGATTGGATACCGCCAGCGCCCACAGTGAAATGTATGCCAGCCGGCTTGACAACCAGATGGATGATATCCTGGGCAAAACCGAAATCGAACTCCAGCTTGAAGAACGGAAACGCCGTCTTGGATTATCCACCACGGAAACGCCATCCTTCACAGAAGAAGCCAGCGAAGATTTCGACTCCGCTTCTCTAAAAGAGTAAACACTGCCGTCCAGCACATTTTGTTAACCTGGATACCCGATTCAACGCCAGTAATAAAAATGACGTTGAATCGGGTATTGTTTGTCATGACCATGACACCAAATTCTGACAATCGCTTAGAACAGGGCATCGCAGCGCTGAAAGCAGGACAACGAGATGAGGCTCGTCAACTGCTGCTGCAACTGGTTGAAGCCGAAGAACATAACGAGCAAGCCTGGCTCTGGTTGAGCGGTGCTGTAGACACAGATGAAGAACGACGCATTTGCCTGGAAAATGTGCTTGCCCTTAATCCCAACCAACAAACGGCTAAATACGGATTGGAAAAATTAGGCAGTGGCGGGGAAACGGCCGTTCCCGCCCCATCTCCCTCTCCTCCCACCCCCGCCTACAACGACATCTGGGACCAGTCCTGCGACATCTGCGCCTACTGCGCCCACCCCGTCACCGATGCCGACAAAAAATGCCTGCGCTGCAACCGCAGTCTGTACCAGCGCAGCTTCCGTTACCAGAAACCAGACGTCTACCTGCACCTCCTCTGGATACTTCTCGTCGGCCTGGCTCAACTCTACTTCCTGCAAGCCATTTACAACCTCGTCGTTACCTACAACCTGTCAGCCGCCATTTTGCCCGCTTTTTTGATGACTCTATGCCTCATTTTGGCCGCCGGCGTTTACTTCCGCCAATATTGGGCCTATCTGGCCGCCATCTTGCTGCTGCTGCTCATCCTCAGCCTCCGCCTCGTCGGCGCTCTCCTTCCGGCCGCCCTCACGCCGGCAGCCAGGCTGCAAATCACCCCCATCCTGGATAACGTGCTCAACCCGGCTGTCAGCCTGTTAGGAACCGCCCTGCACAGCTTCCAATTCCTGGCAATTGTCAGCGCTTTGGTGATAGCCATTTTCAAAACCGCACCCGATTTTGAACGAATCAATCAACGTTTGGTCGCAACCACCCAAAAGGGGTTACAATCAGCCAGCAGCTACCATGCCGCCGCCAAACGGGCAGCACAACAAGAGCAGTGGGCAACGGCCGTTCTCAACTGGCAGCACGCCGCCGCCAAAGCACCTGGCAGTTGGCAGTTCCAACGACAACTTGGCATCGCCTACGCCCGGCTTGGCTTCTACCAACGCAGCGCCGATATTTTACAAAACGCCCTGCCCATCACACCAGACCCGGCGCAGCAGGCCAACCTTAACCGCCTGTTAGCTGCCGTTCAAAAACAACTGACCATCACACAAATAAAACATGACTGACGACAGACGCGCCGAATTTGAAAAGAAAATCTTAAAAGCCCACATGGAACACGCTTTCTTCCGCTGGGAAAGCGCCGCCACCATCGCCGCTACCCTTCTGGCCATGGTCGGCATTCCCGCCGCCACTGGCAATTCCTTGACTGCTGTCATCGCTCTGGCAATCGGCGGCATTATCGAAGGCATCATCGTCGCCAGCAGCCTTACCGATCAGGAGCTGAAACGCAAAATCGAAAACGAACTTACCCGCCAGCAGTTCGACATCAAACAACTCGGCGATAAACACTTGCAAGACCAATTCAAAGAAGCCCTTGACTATCAAAAACGCATCGAAGCCGCCATCGACGAGCAGCCAGACTCCCTGCTCAAAGACGAACTCATTCAGACATCTGTCCAAATGGACGACTGGCTGAGCCACATCTACAGCCTGGCCGAAAAAATCAGCCGCTACCGCAAACAACAAGAACGCATCACCCGCGACAAAAACCGGGCCTGGCGGCGCATCAAACAACTCGAAAGCGAATACGAACTGGAATCAGATCCAGCCGTCAAACAACAAATACAAGACACCATCAAAGGATTAAGGCAGCAGTACAACACCCTGGACAGCGTTGAAAACACGATACAGCGGGCTGAACTGCAAATAGAAAACTCCCTGGCCCACCTGGGCACCATTTACTCCCAAACGCTCCTCTTCGACGCCAAAGACATCGACAGCAGCCGCGCCCGCCGCCTGCGCCAGGAAATAGACGAAGAAGTCATTGAACTCAACGAAGTGCTGTTAGCCATGGATGAGGTGTACACCCAGGAGAATATCTGAAAATCGAAAATCGAAGAGAGTTTGTCAAAATCCCTCCGCTCTGATAGGATTACACGCTGCAAAATTTTAAGTTTATTATGATGGAGTAATCAGCTATGAAAGTGCTGTTAAAAGAAGATGTAGAAAATTTGGGGCTAGCTGGCGAAGTCCGTGATGTAACCGGTGGTTACGGTCGCAACTTCCTCATCCCCAAAGGATTAGCCGTAAAAGCAACCCCCGGCGCCTTGAATCAGGCGGAAATTTGGCGCTCAAAAGCGGAAACCCGCCGGTCAGAACTGCGCGCCGAATACGAAGCGCTGGCTGCCAAAATTGAAGAGATTACCCTCACCTATACCGCCCGGGCAGGTGAAACAGGCAAATTGTACGGTTCCATCACAACCGCCCAAATCGCCGACGATCTCAACGAAACCTTAGGCACAGAAATCGACCGGCGTAAAGTCGGCGTCGAACCGCTGCGTCAGTTGGGCGAACACAAAGTCATTGTGCGCCTGAGCGGCGAAGTGCAACCACACGTCACCGTTATCGTTGAGCCTGAAGGCGAACGGATCGTCACGTCGGCGCCTGTCCAGGAAATCGTCGAAGAAGATGAATATGACGACGAATACGCTGATGACGAATACGACGATGTGATTGAGTCGGAATAACTCGAGGTCAATTTTTTTGACTGGCATTCTCTCTTTTCATCGCGGATAACAGCCTGTCAACCACAAGTCACTGATATGAATCAGTGACTTTTTTTCAATATGGATGAAATCGGTCATATCCTGCGCGAGGCCCGAGAAACCAAAGGGTTAACTCTAGAGGAAACGCAGGAAGAAACCCGGATCAACAGCAAATATCTGGCTGCCATGGAAAACGGCGAGTATGAAAAACTGCCGACGCCGGTCCATGTGCGCGGCTTTTTACGCAACTACGCCCGCTTTTTGGGCCTGGATCCGCAGCCTTTGCTGGAACGGTATGAAATTAATCTGGCCCAGCAAGGGAAGCGTTCCCTTACCCCGGCTAAGGAAAACAAGGCTTATCCAACTGTTCAGTCCACCATTAACGACGAACAGGTTTTTTTTGATCCGGTTAACATGGAAGTGGATGTTGGGCAGCGGCGTGATCCGGAAACGGCCGTTCGTCTTGTCATCATCATCGCTTTAATCATTGCCGTGGCCCTCATTGCGAACCGCTTCATACCACTGCTCATGGGCAATGAGGATGGCTCCCAATCCATCGATAACAACCTTACCGAATTCTTCCAGGACATCACCAACCGGGCGCAAGGCACAGCCACCGCTCAATCCGGCGATATGTTGGAAGGAGAAGCCGTCGCCACAGAACCCGTTTTTGTCCCAGGGGAAATCATCACCTCCACCAGCCGCAATGTCATTGACGTAACCCCGCCGGCTATGCCGATCACTCGTCCTACCCTGCCCACTACCCTGGAAGAAATCCAACTGCAACTGGACATCAGCGAGCGCACCTGGATGGAAGTGACCATCGACGGCGACGTGGTCTTCAGCGGCTGGGCGCGCGGCGAGGATCCGCCCTATGAGTGGACCGCCCAGGAAGAAGCCAAAGTCAACACCGGCAACGGCGCCGGCGTCTTCGTCACCATTAACGATCAACCTTGGGGTCGAATGGGTGAACGCGGCGAAAACAAAGAAGAAGTGTGGCGCACCACGAACTAAACGATGAATGATGAACGATGAATGCGGCACAAATTCATCACTCATCGTTCATCATTCATAACTTCCCATGAGCAAACAACAGCAAAAGAAAAACTTCTATCTGCTCAGCCTGGGCTGCAGCAAAAATACGGTTGATTCCGAGAGCATGGCAAGCCTGCTGCAAAAGTCTGGTTACACGGGTGTCGTGGAACCGGACGACGCCAGTGTGCTGATTGTCAACACCTGCGGCTTCATTGAAAGCGCCCGGCAGGAGTCGATTGGCGCCCTGCAAGAACTGGCAGCCCTCAAGCAGCCTAACCAGCTTCTCATCGCCGCCGGCTGTATGGCGCAGCGTTATGGCGATGAAGTAGTGGCCTGGGTGCCAGGCATTGATGGCGTCATTGGCACACGGCGCTGGATGGACATTGTGCGTTTTGTGCGCCAACTGCGGCGGCGCAAACACCCTGAACCCCTGTATCACCTGCCGGAAGAAGCCAAAACAGTGGGCACAGACGAGCATGGGGTCTTGAGAACGGCCGTTCAAGGAGCCAGCGCCTATCTCAAAATTTCAGACGGCTGCCGCCGGCCCTGCGCCTTCTGCGCCATTCCCCAAATCAAAGGAACCCACGTCAGCCGCCCGCTGGACACCATCGTGGCCGAAGCTGTGCGTCTGCAAACCGCCGGGATTCAAGAACTGCTGCTCATCGCCCAGGACACCACCGACTACGGCCACGACCTCGGCCTTACAAACGGCTTAAGTCGCCTACTGAAAGAAATAACCACAGCCGCGCCTGATATTCCCTGGATTCGCATCATGTACGCCTACCCCGGCTACGTCACCGATGAACTTATCGAAACCATGGCCACAACGCCGCAAATCGTGCCCTACCTGGACATTCCGCTCCAGCACGGCCACCGCGAAACCCTGAAACGGATGCGCCGCCCGGCCAACATCGAGTGGGTCTATAGCACCCTGGAAAAACTGCGCAGCGCCATGCCCGACATCGCCATCCGCACTACCTTCATCGTCGGCTACCCCGGCGAAACAGACGAAGAATTTGCCGCCCTCAAGCAGTTTGTCACCGATTTACAGTTTGACCGCGTAGGCGCCTTTACTTACTCTTATGAAGCCTCCACTCCCTCGGCTGACGTCTCCTGGCAGGTGCCGGAAGAGGTGAAACAGGCGCGTCTGGACGAGTTGATGTCGCTCCAGCAGCCCATCTCCCTGGCCCGCAACCAGGCGCAGGTGGGGCGCATCCTGCCGGTACTCATTGAAGGCCACGGCGACAACCTCAGCATTGGCCGCACCTATCGCGACGCGCCGGAAATCGACGGCCTGGTCATCATCCCCGGCGA
>JAWOGU010000650.1:0-2862 GCA_046496595.1 Chloroflexota bacterium | reverse complement strand
GCGATGGTGATACCACGTTCGCGTTCTTCAGGAGCGTTGTCAATTTGGTCAAACGCCCGAAAATCTGCCCAGCCCTTCATAGCCAGCGTTTTGGTGATGGCCGCTGTCAGGGTTGTTTTACCGTGGTCAACGTGACCGATGGTTCCAATATTGACGTGTGGCTTTTCGCGCACAAATTTTTCTTTGGCCATTGTTATAAACCCTCAAATGTTGTGATTGAGCAATCGGTTGCTCAGACCGATTCACCCCTAACAAGGTTGTTATTACCTGTTTTCATATAAATACCCCGCCAACCTGAACTGAATAGGGTGGCGGGGCAGAAAGCCCACGATGGGACTCGAACCCATGACCTCATTCTTACCAAGAATGTGCTCTGCCGTCTGAGCTACGTGGGCAATGGTGTTTGTAACAAATCTTCCATCCACTGATTTTGGATGAAAAATAGTGGGCCAGGTAGGACTCGAACCTACGAAGGCTATTGCCAGCGGATTTACAGTCCGCCCCCTTTGCCACTCGGGACACTGACCCAGATTTCATTTTACCCAAGCCGACGATGGGACTTGAACCCATAACCTATGCTTTACAAGAGCATTGCTCTGCCAATTGAGCTACGTCGGCGAATTTGGTTTCTATGTTAAATGTACTGAAAATTGGTGGATGACTCTTAGCAGAGCGTATACCGACTGCTAAGTATAGCCAAAGCGATTTATTCGTCAAATTTATTTGACGAATAAGGTGTGGCTTTATGAGAAAACACCAAGTTTTCTGTATTTTGTTAACCAAATTCGTGGGCCTTTTTAAGTGCGAGGCGGAGTGTATAACAAGGTGTAATTTGTGGCAAGCGTTTAGTAGAAATTTAGGGTGGCTTTGAGTTGAACTGGGTAGGTTTATTAAGGACATCCAGCCATTCTGAAGTATAATTTCACCAGGTATGATGTGCCTGCACTGAAGGAGTACGGATTTTGTCCGGTGATTGGGAAGAAGCGGGGCTGTTGGTAACGGCCGTTTTGCTTTTTAGGGCATAAGGTAGCAGGCGTGTGTTGGAAAGAAGTAGGTAAGGAACAATGGATGTAACAGTTACTCATTTGAACAGCAGGTTGGCTTTGCAGCTGCCGGCGCAGCTGCCGTTGGGCTTGGTTTTTGTTTTGGGAGATGTGGAGAACCTGAACCCTCGGGAAGCCGGTCAGCTTAGCAGTGTGATGTTTGATTTGGTGGAGAAAGGGCACCGGGTTCGTTGTATGTTGTCTGAGCGGGCAGCGGCAGAAGTGGTTTTGCAGACCGGTGATAAGATTCGGGCGGGGGGACATCTGGCTTTTGACTTGACGCGGGCCGATTATTTTTTGCTGGTGCGCGATGTGGAAGTGGTGCAGTCACAAGCAGCCCCTGATTCTGTGGATATAAGTTCTGTGGTGGAGCGGGAACTGGTTTCGGCGTTGGCGGATATGCCGCAAGCGGTTGAGAAGGTTGTACCTGGCGATGATTTGCCGGTGTGGGTGAAAAAGTTGGCGCCGCCTGAGTTTAGGACTGAAGTGAAGGGGGAAAGGGGGCGGGAAACGGCCGTTTCTCCCCGAGCTAATGGCGATACTCTGAACGCGAAGCAGTTGGCGCAGTTGTCGGCGGCGTTAGATAGTGAGGAAGATGTGGAACTGACGGACGGTTTGTTGGAGATTGCCCGGAGGCTAAACCAGGCGCGGGGAATCTCTGTGGCAGAGTCCAGACCCTACGCCATGCCGCCGGTAACGGGCAGCGAGTCTCTTGCCAGGGATATTGAGGATCCGGACGTGTATAAACCAACGGGCAGCCAAACGGCGGAACGCATTTTGCTGCTGGTGGTGATGGTGGCGCTGGCCCTTTTTCTGTTAATTATGGTGGCGTTTATTACGGGCGTCGTTTGAGTTTAAAGTTGATGCTGCTGCCGGTATTGGGCGATGGTGTCGCGGAGGGCGCGGCGCTGCGCAACGGCCGTTTCCAGGGGCGCCGTCAGTTTTTCGTCGTAGGTTTGTTTGAGGGCGACAGTTTGTTGGTTTAGCTCGTTTGCTTTGCTGATGACTTTTTCGCGCATCGGTTTGATCAGGTGATTGCGCAGGCGGATGTCATCGTCTTCGTAGGCCAACCAGTGATCCAGGGGCTGTACGACGTTGGTGTGGAGGCCGCTGACGGTATGGGGCGTTTCGCTGAGGAGGGTGGTGGCGGAGGCCATAATGTCGGCGGCTTTTTGGCCGAGGTTGAAGGGCAGCCATTTGCGCACGTCGGCAAACCATTGGGTGAGCATTTCCAGGAAGGGTTCGATCCGGTCTACGGCATTTTGCAGCAAGGCTTCGAGGCTGCTGAAATAGGTTTGTAGTTTTTCACTGTGCCCTTGCAGCCATAAACGGCCGTTTTCCAGCAATGGCAAATGGGCTTCCAACTCGTCCAGGGCTAGCTGCCCGGCGGCGATGCCCTCGGCTAACAGCGGAGAGGCGGCCGCCATGTTGTTGATGGATGTGGAAACGGCCGTTAAACCATCGGTCAGCAGCGCCGACACGTCCACGTCGTCCATCTGCTCGTACAAGGCTACCAGTCCGCTGAGAACGCCGAGTTCCTGATTGGCTTTGTCTAATTCCAGGGATATGGTTTCGATTTGGCTGGAACTGCCGTTGTTTGTTTGCTGCCAGGAGGTCAGGCTGCGCTGGGCGGCGTCCAGTTCGGCTTTGAGGCGAATATTATCTGCCTGGGCGGCTGCTAGTTTGGAGAAAAGCTCTGCCAGGTCTTCGTGTCCGGTTAACACGGTTTGCACTTCGGGCAGGATGACCGGAGCTGTGTTGGGCAGCGGGGTAATGACAGTTTGACCGGTGGACAGCCGGGCAGCGCCGGCGCCGGCGG
>JAWOGU010000397.1:0-3749 GCA_046496595.1 Chloroflexota bacterium | reverse complement strand
GGGTACCCATTCGTGCTCCAGTTCAACCAGTTTGATGAGCGCCGCCACATGATCTTCTTCATCCACCACCGGCATCACCATACGCTGCGCTGAGATATTGAAACGTCTGGCATTTTCCCAGGGGCGGAACAGGTTGATGTTGCCATCCGGGCGGCGGTAAGCTTTGGTTCCTTCAAAGATTTCCTGCGCATAATGGAAAACGGCCGTTGACGGCAGCAGTTCAAACGGTCCATAAGGGCCAATCCGGGCGTCGTGCCAGCCCACGCCCGCCGTATACTTTTGCGTAAACATGCGGTTGGCAAACAGGTTGCCAAAACCAAAGTCATCAACGGGAGGCTCTTTCATTGCAGCCGGATCAAGTGGGAGGATATTTATTTCCATGACATCTCCTGATGTGGACATTTCCTAATGTAAAGTGCAGACCTTGAGGATTGAAAGTTCACCTGTAAACACCGATGAACCAGCGCCATTTTTACCATTTTTTGTCTTTCCTGAACAGAAGAATAAGGTACGTTCGTGATTAGCCAGGCGAGATTGGTCCAATTTTGAAGATTGGACCAATCTGGATACTTACGGCTGAACCCTACACGTCAATATCATCCAGGCGATGGCGATACGCCTCATAATCAGGAACCACCCGTTGATACTCGTCGGTCATCAGAGGGGAGGACATGAGGAAATCAGCCGTAGCGCGATTCGTCGCCACCGGGATGTTCCACACTGCTGCCAGACGAAGCAGCGCCCGGATGTCCGGATCATGCGGCTGCGCTTCCAGCGGATCCCAGAAGAAGATGAGACAGTTGATGTCGCCTTCGGAAATCTTGGCTCCAATCTGCAGGTCGCCGCCCAGAGGGCCGCTTTGCAGCTTATGTATAGCCAGGCCCGTTTCTTTTTCCAACATCAATCCGGTAGAGCCGGTGGCATACAGCGTGTGCTCTGCCAGGCGATGCCGGTTAAACCGCACCCAGGCTAATAACTCATCTTTTTGATTATCGTGCGCCACTAAAGCGATGGCTTTTCGTGGCGACATGAGAATGGTGGTGTGTGTTAAAGACATTTTAAACTCCTTTGGTGACTATACAGGTGTAGCCTGAGCTTGTCGAAGGCGAAACCGGGCTACGACAGGACTTCGGCGTGAGCTCAGTCGAACGCTCAGCCCTCGTCTGGCTGTATAGTTACCTCCTTTGAATGGTAATCATTGCCCGACTACCAGCCATACACTAATATACTCCATTATGTACCCCATCTTATACCGGGTTGGCCCTTTCCTCATTTACAGCTATACCGCAGCGCTGAGTCTTGGTATTCTGGCGGCAATCGGTGTCACAGCCTGGCTGTCCAGCCGAGAACCAGTCGAAAACTGGTTCGACGCGGTGCTGGTTTGCCTGGCAGCCGGTCTGGTGGGCGGCCGTTTTGGCTTTGTGGGTGCGCATTGGGCGTATTATCAGAGCCAGCCAGGGTCGCTGCTGCGCTTTTGGCAGGGAGGATATTCTTATTGGGGGGCGCTGCTGGGGGCGCTGGTTGGGTTAGGGTTGTGGTGGGTTGTATGGGGGCGGCGGCAACGGCCGTTCTCCGCCTACTCCGATCTACTCACCCCCGGATTCGTCCTACTGTGCGCCTTTGGCTGGGCCGCCTGCTGGCTGGAAGGCTGCGCCTACGGTCAGGAAACCACGCTCGGCTCCTTCGCCGCTGACCTGCCCGACGAATACGGCGTGTTCACCGTACGCTATCAAACCCAGGCGCTGGCCCTGTTCTGGACCCTGGTCGTTTTTGCCGTCATCTGGTTCAACCGCCGGCGCTGGGGCAATGGGCAGCTTTTGTGGGCAGCTCTGGCACTGCTCAGCCTGGGATATGCCGGTATCAGCCTGCTGCGCGGTGACCCCACTATCATGTTTGGCAATGTACGCCTGGATACCATTTTAAATAGTACATCTGTTCTAATTTGTGGTATAATTTGGGCTGGCTGGCGGTGGGTAAAACTTGAGTAGTTGATGATGAGGACAACACAGCTATTTACGGTTGCAGGCATTTCCGTTATCCTCCTGACCAAACAACAATCCAACCTTCCGGAGGTGAACCACTCTCCTGACTTTGTTGGCAGGAGTCTCCGGAAAGTTATTTGCAACTATAAAAGAAGAAAAAGATGAGCGAAACAGAAGAAAAATCAACAGACACCCAAGAGCAGCAAAACCCAGCCTACAAATCAGGGTTTGTTACTTTAGTAGGCCGTCCCAACGTCGGTAAAAGCACGCTCTTTAACGCCTTTATGCAGCAGAAATTAGCTATCGTGTCGCCCCGTCCGCAAACGACGCGCACGCGCATGATGGGCATCATCACCGAAGCTGCCTACCAGATGATCTTCCTGGACACGCCTGGTCTGCTCAAACCCCGGCACAAGCTGGACGATTTTATGGTGGAAACGGCCGTTGAGACCTTTGCAGACGCCGACGTAATTTTATACCTGGTAGACGCCAGCGAGCCGCCCGGCGCCGGTGATCAAGCCATCACCAGACAGCTCAGGGAATTGGGCAGCCAGACCAAAATCATCCTGGCGATGAACAAAGGGGATTTGCTCAAGCCGGACCAAATTCTGCCGCGCACCGCCGAATATCGGGCGCTGCTGCCCCAGGCTGATTGGATTCTATTTTCCGCCACCAAAGGAAACGGCCGTGACGAACTGTTCCAAATGCTCGTCGATGCCCTGCCGCAAGGACCGCAATATTACCCTGAAGACCAGCTCACAGACGTATTTATACGCGACATCGCCGGAGAATTGATCCGCGAACAGATCTTTTTACAACTACGTGATGAAATACCCTACGGAACGGCCGTTGTCGTGGAAGAATTCAAAGAACGAGAAAACGGCGTCACCTACATCGGCGCCAGCATCTACGTGGAACGAGATTCACACAAAGGCATTATCATCGGCGCCAAAGGCAAACAGTTGCAGCAAATCGGCGCGATGGCCCGCAAAGAGATCGAAGATTTAATTCAACAACAAGCATTTTTGGAATTATGGGTCAAAGTGGAACCCAAATGGCGGCACAACGAAAACGCGCTCAAACGCCTGGGTTACAATCCGGAGAAATCATAGGAAAACAAAGCTCACCACCTGGGGATAGGAAAAATACATGACAAAAAATATCGACACCAATGAAAGCCGTCGTCATTTTTTACGGACTGCCGCCTTAACGGCCGTTGCCGCCACAGCCGCCGGCGCCGGCGCTGCCCGGCTGTCCACCGGTCAAACTGTCATTACCCCGCTGCCCAACACAGCTCCGGTCATCCTGCCCGAAGTGCAAACCGTGTTAACCGGACACGAAGACCTGGCAGAGCTGTTCTCCAAACTGGCCGCCGCCCAGGCTGATAATATTCGCCTCAAAGCGGAACTGGACGCCGCTCAGCGCAGTCTGAACTCCTGGCAGCAAACGAGCAGCGGCAGTTCCAGCCAAGTCGAAACCATGTCCCTGGAATTGGACAAAGCCAATCAGGAACTCGGCGTTCTCAGCGGTCTAATTGCTTTGTATGAGCAGGTAGATGAGGTGGATGTGTCGGCGCTGCTGGCGGATGGCTTAACGGCCGTTTCCACCTCCATCAACAATATGGCAGCCGCCTCTCCCCTGTTAGCCGAGGGCATCGCCGCCGGACAGCTAGCCCTGGACGAGTTGGAAGCCCATTTGCCATTGCTGGAAAACGGCCGTTTATGGCTGCAAGGGCACAGTGAAAAACTACAAACCTATTTCAGCAGC
>JAWOGU010000505.1:0-20059 GCA_046496595.1 Chloroflexota bacterium | reverse complement strand
CCTCAACGGGGAAGCGACTGGGAGAAAGGGGCTGCCGGTTTGTATAAGGTTGTGTCGAGATGGGAAATTGTGCGCCTGTTTAGATTGGACCGTCTCTAAGATTGGTCCAATTTGAGCCACATGATAAAGGTGTCTACTGGCACTGGGCCAGGCGGCAGAGGGCCTGGGTGACCGGACTGGGTGAGACGCCCAGATCATTTTTGAGGGCGTGGACCAGACGGGCGCAGTGGCTGCGGGCGGTGGCGTAATCACCCTGGCGCATGGCGAGTTTCATGAGCTTTTGCACGGTTGATTCGCGGGTGCCGTCTACGGAGAGAGCTTTCAGGTAAAGCTCTTTGGCTTTGGTGTCTTCTTGGATGGCTTCATAATGCTCGCCGAGTTCTTCCAGGGCGGTGAGGTAGAGTTCTTGCAGGCGGATATGTTCGGCGGGAGACCAAACGGCCGTTGTCTGCAAATCGGCCAAATATTCTCCCTGGTAGAGCGCTACGGCTTTTTCATAAGCGCGGATGGAAACAGGCAGGGAGGAGATGGCGCGGGCTTGTTTGACATATGTTTCAAAGGCGTCGATATCGAGCCAATGCTCCACATCGCTGTGGAGGCAGTAGCTGCCACCTTCGTATATCACGTAACGAGAGTCGGATACTCTGGCTAAATGGGGTTCCAGGCTTTTGCGCAGGTTATAGACGGTGGTATTAAGGTTGCGCAGGGCGGCGTTGTAATCGAGTTCAGGCCAGAGCAGTTCGACCAGGGTATCACGGGGCACAGGGCGGTCTCGTTGGAGGACCAGATAGGCCAGTAAGGCGCGTACTTTAACGCGCCGCCAAAGTTCGCCATTGACCCTGGTACCCTCAGGCCGGACAACGGCCGTTGTGCCCAGCAGAAAAATTCTAAGTTTGCCATCTCCTAAAATGCCAGTGGTCAGTTCATGCGAAAGTTGTACCAAAGCCGGGTGCGGATTTGGATGTCCTTCGGAGATGTTGAGGGTGCTGATGTTGATGACGATATCTTCCTGCCGGGCGTTTTGCACCACCAGATCGAAGTGACTGATAGTGTCACCTTGCTTTATTTGGGTGATAACGGCGCAGTCCTGGCGGCAGACAGGCTCACCATCTCTGGTGCGACCCTGGAACAGATCATAACATTTTTTGCCTAATACTTCGCGGGAGTCATAACCAAATATCTTTTCGGCAGCGGTGTTCCAATAAACAATATTCTGTGCGGTGTCCATTACCACCGCACTGTCTCCGGTTCTGCCAAAAACGTGAATGATCTTATCCATGATATCGTATCGTCGAGGTGAACTGCTGGCTAATGAAAAGTAAAGCTCCATTGGGAGCATATATTACATTCCCTACAATAAATATTACGATACGAGGAATAGACCAACTGGAAGCCGAAAAAGAATAAAGCCGAAATATATCAGAGATTAGAGATTAGCGATTTGAGGCAGCGCAACTTCCAACCTCAAACTTCTAGTACCGCAATTTTCTAAAACTGAGGAGTTCGCACGCCACACTCAGCGCCCCGCAAAATCATAAAGTTGCGGTACTAGTCTACATCCCATTATATTTTGTAGCCGATTTGTTTTAAGAAGTTCTGCCGCCAGGCGATGTCGGCCGTATCTTCAACGCCAGCCGGTTTATGCCCATCAATGACGCCTATGATGCCGCGCCCTTGCGGTGTTTCTGCCACCAAAACCTGGGCGGGATTGGCGGTGGCGCAGAAAATGCGACAGACTTCAGGCACCAGTTTGACGGCGTTGAGGACGTTGATAGGATAGAAGCCTTCTCCCAGGAAGATGATGAAGCAGTGACCGGCGGAGATAGCCAGGGCGTTTTCCCGCGCCATGTCGATCATGTCTTCGTCGGTGCCCGACCAGCGGATGAGGCATTTACCCGACGCTTCACAGAATGCCAGACCAAACTTGATGCCGGGAACGGCCGTTACCAACGCTTCGTGGATGTCGCTTACAGTTTTGATGAAGTGGGCCTGTCCGAGGATAAAGTTGATTGGTTCTGGTTTTTCGATAGTTACTGTCGAAAGTTCCATGTTTCTTTCCTCTTTGTTTTGTGGGTATGGCTTATTAACTGGTGTAGTTTCAATGATAGCAGTTTTGCGCAGAGATGTCGCCTGATATTCATCATGCCTGGGCATGATGAATATCAGGTATGGATGAGATGCAGTTGTGGCGCGGTGGCGGTGCAGGTGTGGGCAGGCAGGTTGGGCGTTGGTCAGGCGGCGTGGGCGGTTGGCATCAGGCGGATGTCGTGCCAGCGTTTCATGGCTCCTGAACGGAAAAGAGCGGGATCGAAATCGGCGAGGGCTTCCCAGCCTTCCACGCTGGCTAATTCCCGGTCCTCTTCGGTGAGTTCAAGCTCAAGTTTGCGGCCATCGGTGTACATTTCCAGCGTCAGCGTCTCTTTGCCGTCGTCGATGATGTCTAAAATGCACAATCGATCTTCCCCTTCCGGACTGCGAAAGAAGGCGGCAGAGCAGCGCTGGCAGAAACCCAGGCTGCTGTTACAAAGGTTGCGGTCGATAATCACTCTCATAATATTCTCCTTTTTGGTATATCTCTCTATGATTCAGTGTAGGAGAAACGGCCGTTACCGTGAAGATGCATCTGTCATCAATATTGGCGACACATGTCATTATTTGTGGCAGCGGTTCCATCAGCGCACAGTAGGGGCATTGGTATGAGTTCGTGTAAATCGCCTTTTACAATATCAAAAAACAGTTACAGGGAGAAGTGACGGGGTTTCACGGAGAGATTCAGGTGGAACTTGCTTTTTCTCCGTGTCTTCTCTGCAAGAAAATGCGGGAAACTTATTTTGACTGTGTGTTATGTGACGTTGAGAGCGCCGCCGGAAATTTGGATAAGATTTTCCATGGCGTCGGCATCGCAAATGGTAAAGGCGCGCCCTTTGATGGAAATCCACTTTTCGCGCCGGAAACGGCCTAACGCTTTGTTGATACTGACACGGGTGGCGCCGGTCATTTCGGCCAGGTCTGTTTGGGTGAGCGAGAGATCGATGCGAATGCCTTCTTTGCTGGGCACGCCATGCTGTTCGGCCAGGTTCAGCAGCACGCGGGCCAGGCGGGCGGGCAGGTCCAGGAAAAAGATGTCGCTGATCTGGTTGTTGAGGTTACGAATGCGCAGGGTGAGCGTTTGCAGCACGTGGAGAGAGAAGTCCGGATTGTTGCGAATAAAGCGGATGAAGTCTTCGCGGTGCAGCGTGAGGGTTTCGGTGGGTTCGATGGCTTCAGCGGTGGCGGAACGGGGCGCTTCGTCCAATAAGGCCAGTTCGCCAAAAAAGTCGTCTTCACCCAGGATAGCCAGCAGGGCTTCTTGCCCCTCCAGGGTAGAGTAGGCGATTTTGACTTTGCCTTTGCGAATAATGTAGAGTAAACCGCCGGGATCGCCATGATGGAAGATGATTTGACCGGAGCCAAAACGTCTGGAGACTAATCGGGATGAAAGTTCGCCGAGTTCATCGTGGCTTAAATCCGCAAAAAACGGTACTTGTTGTAACGCGGTGGCGTTTGTGCTGTGTTGAATCATTTTTCCCCTCTTCCTGTCTCTGTTGGGTTTCCCGAAGCCCGAGGAGAGACAATTGTTATCCCGGAATCTGGATGACCGCGGCCTGTTGCTTCAATTCTTGTGGCGGTGGGGTACG
This sequence comes from Chloroflexota bacterium, assembly GCA_046496595.1. GTDB lineage: Bacteria > Chloroflexota > Anaerolineae > Promineifilales > Promineifilaceae. The sequence goes on along the minus strand of JAWOGU010000505.1, from coordinate 16,382 downwards.
GTCATGATGGGATGGTTTAACTTTTCTTCCCATTTAATTTTAACTCAACATACACACGATCCAAACTGAGTTTTATCTGGCGTTTTAGCCAATCGAGTGGAGTGTCGTTGAGGGGGAAGCAGGCCAGGAATTCCGGAATGTAAACGGCCGTTTCCTCCGCCGGTTTTCCGTTTTCTATGTGCCTGGCGATGGTTTCGCGCATTTGGAGGAGGTAGCTGCGCACCGGTTCGATGTCTGCGCCGCTGCAGATGGGACCGCGTCCGGGCACAATGGCTTGCAGGGTGGGCGCCATTTCTGCTAATCGCTCCAGACTGGCCAGCCATTGGGCGGAGTTTGCTTCGCTGAGCAGGGGGTGGGCGCCAATCGTCAGAGTGTCGCCCACGAATATCAATTTGGCTTCCGGGACGTGGACCCAAATATTACCGGGCGTGGGGCCGGGAACGGCCGTTAATACCACCTCTTTGCCACCCTTAAACAAAATAAATTCCTTGTCGAAGCTGATAACCGGGCGCTCAACCGGACTGCTGTTTAGTTCACGTCCGCGCTCCGGGTAACGCTGGGTCAGGCTTTCCAGCAGCAGGGGGGGATAGCGCTTGTCGTAATTGTAGAGTTTTTCGGCGGTGAATTGGTGGGTAATGGCGGGCGCGTTTAGCCAGCGGGTATTGAGGGTACGGTCGCCATGATAATCTGTGAGGACGGTAAAAAGAACCGCGTAGTGGTTGGTGCGGTGCAGGGTCATAGCCCAACTACGCGCGTCTCGCGGGAAGGAGGGCGCATCAATGGCGATGATGCCCTTTTTAGTGGAAATGGCGCCGACGTTGACGCCCACAAAATCAGTTTCAGCCAGGATGCCTGGCGCCAGTTCTTTCATGTGAGTGATTCAACCAGTTGGGTGTAGGCGGCGGCTATGGCGGCGTCCACCTGTGCTGCCGTGTGCGCCGACCCGCCGCCTTGAGCAAATTTTGCGCTGCCGCCGCCGCGTCCGGCGCCCAGGTAGGCCAGCGCCGCCTGGAGACATTGGTGCATGTCTCCGGGCGCGTCGGCGGAGCGGGAAAAGATGAGCTGTGCCTGCGCCCCGCCCCGTCCGAACAGGGCGACGACCTGCGGTCGGCTGCTCACCTGCGCCGCCAGCGCGCGTAAATCGGTGTCATCGGCGTCGGCATAGGTGTGGGCAATGAGGTTCAGGCCGTGCATATGGGTGGCGTTAGCCAGCAGCTCTTCGGCCTGATAGGTTAACAGCGTTTCGTTTAGTTTTTTGAAGGTGCGCTGGGCTGTTTTGTTGTCTTCAACCAGTTTGGCGACGGCAGCCACAAGCTGCGCGGAGCCGGTGGTTAGCGCCGCCGACAGGGCGCTTACGATGGTATGCTTTTCGCCGTAATCTGGCAAGGCGCGCCCGCCGCAGCAAAATTCGATGCGTGTTTTTTCGCCGCGCCGTTCGTGCTTGAGCACTTTGATCAGGCCGACGCTGCCGGTGTGGCTGACGTGGGTGCCGCCGCAGGCTGTCAGGTCGAAGTTGGTGATGTCGATGAGGCGTAAACGGCCGTTCTGCGCCGGTGGTATCTTGCGTAAAGGCAGTTCTGCGGCTTCAGCGAATGACACATCATATGAGGTGACGGGACGGTTTTCCCACACAATCTGGTTGGCTAACAGCTCGGCGGCGCTGATGTCGGCGGCGGTCAGGTCGCTGCGATCCAGGTCGATGGTGACGCTGTTTTCGCTGAGATGGAAGCTGAGGGTCTCGGCCCCGGCGGCGCGGATAAAGGCTTGAGAGAGGATGTGCTGCCCGGTGTGGTGCTGCATGTGGTCAAAACGGCGCGGCCAATCGAGAACGGCCGTTGCCATCTCTTCCTCCTCCCCGCCCGGCTCTGCCAGCCCATGGTCCAACCAATGGACGACCGCCCCATCTGCTTCCCGAATGGTCACGTCGATGACGGAACGGCCGTTAATCGCGCCCCAGTCCGCCGGCTGCCCACCAGAAGCGGGGTAGAAATAGGTCTCATTCAAAACGAGACCCTGCCGATTTTCTTCTGCGACTGTTTCAATAATTCGAGCTTGAAATCTTGAGGTATAGGCGTCTTCGTAATAGCGGCGATCACTCATGCCAAACTGTCTTTTTCTTGCCAGCGGGGGAGGGTGAAATTAAAGCGCGAGCCTCCGCCCGGTGCGTCGTCAACCCAAATGTGCCCGCCATGCGCTTCCACCGTTAGCCGGCAAAAAGCCAGGCCAAGACCCAACCCTTTGGAGTAAGTTTCTGTTTTGATGCGGCGGAACTTCTCGAAAACGGCCGTGCGCAGACTTTCGGGAATACCCTCGCCCTGGTCACACACGCTCACCTGCACCATACTGTCTTCGTTTAATTTGGCCGCCACTGTAATCTGCTTGCTGTCGGGACTGTATTTAACTGCGTTGTCCATCAAATTAACCAGCACCCGGCGAATCATGTCATCTTCCACGTACACATCGGGCAAATCAGAAGGAACCTTTTGCACCAGGGGAATGTTTCGTTTTTCAAAACTGGGCCGCACCGTTTCCCAGGCATCGCCCACCAGCGTATGCAGCTTCACCCGGTTCTGTTCCGTAATCGGATGACCGGCCTCAAGCTGGTTAATGTCCAGCAGTGAGCGAATGAGCGTTTGCAGGCGGCTGCTGCTGCGGATGGCAATGTCCAGCATTTCTATCATTGCCGGGCTGCTGTCTTCGGGAATCTCATATGTCAGCAGTTCCAGGCTGGAAATGACGTTTCCTAAGGGGCTTTGCAGATCATGGAACAGCATAGCCTGCAAATCTTTGCGCATCTCTTCCAACTCGATTTGCTGGGAGATGTCATGGTAGATCCACTGCACAAATTCATTCTCACCATAAGAGGTGCGTTTGGCATAAACCTCAACGTGTACACGACGGCCGTTTTGGGTAATCAACTGGCTGTTAAACACCCGGATAGAATTGGCTTCCAGGCGTTTGATGGGCGGCAGCGCCGCTTCTTCGGTATGCAACTGGCCGATTTGTTTAGATAACAACCTATGCTCCGGATAACCCAGGAAGGCAAACGCCCGGCGATTCGCTTCCAGAATGTTGCCGGTTAAATCGGTAATGAGGATGGGATCGATGCTGTCTTGAAACAGGCTGGTATAGCGGGTTTCCGCCGCCAGGGTGAGCGTGTGCTGCTGCGCATTGGCGATGGCGCTGCTGGCGATATTGGCCAGATTCACCAGCAAATCCAGTTCTTGTTCCGTAAACGTGCCGCCGATGGGATTAATCGCTTGAATGGTGCCCAGGACAGTGGTTTTGTATCGCATGGGGGCGCAAATCATGGCTCTGGTCTGGTAGCCGGTGCGTTCATCGCCGGTACGCACCAAACGGGGATCGCGCCCGGCATCCTGCACCAGCGCCGCCTGACTGTGTTCCATCACCCAGCCGGAAATTCCCTGGTTGGATGGCAAACGCAGCCCGACGATGTCGTCGCTGCCAATGCCGGCCGCCACCTGGTAAACCAGTTCGTTGGTCTGCTTGTCCACCAGGGCGATGGAGATGGCTTCGGCGTTCAGGAATTCGTTCATTTGCGCCAGCATGGACTGCATGACGACGTTGAGGTCCAGCGAAGAGTTGATACTGCGGCTGGCCTCATTCAACAGGCTGGAGATACGCAGCTGCCGATTTGATTCTTCCAGGATGCGTACTTTTTCGAGGATGTCGGTGGCCTGGTTGCCCAGGACATTCAGCACTTCCAGATCATCGTCGTTGAACTGGTTTTCACCCGGTTTGATAATGGTGACGGCGCCGATGACGTCGCTCCGTTTCATGAAGGGCGTGCAGGCGATAGACCACGGTTCATAGATGGTTAGATGATCCGGAAAATGAGGGATCCAGCGCCTGTCCTGCTTTGTATTGTGGACGATATGGGCGCGTTTGTTCTCAATGACCCAGTTCGCCAGCCCGCGGGCCATAATATCTTTGACAAAGGGCGCGTCTTCATGTGGGAAATTGGGATCGCTGGCGTGCCAGAAACGGGTGACTTCCAGGTCTTCATTGACCAGCAGGATGCTGGCGTCGTGGGCCTGGAAAAGCTCCAGGGCAACTTCAAATACGTCGGGCAGAATGGCGTCGATGTTGTGCGCGTCCGCTTCGACGGCAGACAAAAGCCGGCTCATCTTGTAGATGGCCTCCAGCCTTTTGGCTGCAATTGATTCGTTGACCGTTTCTGAGTTTACGTAGTCCATCATGTTTGCGTGTGGAGGGCAGATATAGGTGTATTATACGCCATTGCTGCCTGCCGACTAATCATATTTACTTTACGACAGTTGGCAAGTGGACCTTGTAGATTTCGTCGGTCACGACGACGGTGAAGGTGCTTGAACTGGTTTGGAGGTCTGGATCGTTGAGATCTTTGACTGCTAAGGTAGCAGTGGTTTTACCCGTCCAGTCTGGCTGCGGGCTGATGCTGATGCTAGCGCCGTCAAAACTAATGCCGGCGCCTGGATCTCCCCCATTTGTCACCTCATAAGATAAATCGTAGACGATGCCTGGGACGAGGATGGTGTAATCATAGACGTAAAAGGCATTTGGGCGCACCGTGTTCATTTCCAGGAGCTGATGTGGAAGCTGCGCCAGTTGAGGAGGCTGGTAGACAGTCGGTATGGTAACATCCCAGCCCATGTCCTTAAACATTGCCAGCGCTACCGGTCCGGGGTGGTAGTTGGTTTCGCCATTGGAGAGCGAATAGGTCATCAGAGCGTTCGGGGTGTTGTTAAAACTCTCCGCCAGATGTGAATAACTGGAACCGGGTCTCCAGGTGGCAGGCGCATAAAGCGGCACACGGCTGCCGTGAGTGGCGGTGGCGATTGCGCCGTCAAAGTAGATATTGCTGCTGGTGAGCTGCAAACCCAGTTGGATGGAGGGATTGGGGTAAACGCCGGTGTTGATCAGGCTCGTGCCTCCCGCGCTTTCCGTGAAGCGGTCGTAGATGACCGGGTAAATGCTGCTGCTGCCTTGTGGGGAGTATCCCCAGCAGCCTTCACCGCTAATGCCGCGACATTCCCAATCACCAAGCCCGTTATCGTAAAACATGGAGCCAAAAAAACCGAGGCCGTGGCCTATCTCATGCAAGACGACGGAGGCAAAGTTGTATTGCGTAGCAGGCGTAATGTCGCCTGTACCAAAGTACCAGTCTGAGCGATTGCTGTTAAACCGCGCTCGGATTTCGGCGGTGCTGCTGCCGTTGACGTCATAGCCGGCGCGGGCGTTGGCTAACGCGGCGGGATACCAGGTGTTGGCGTAGGGAAAACTGCCGTTGTTGGCGTGGATGGTGATGGCGCTGGCGGCCCCTAAAATTCCCGGATTGATGACTGATAAGTTTTCCCAATAGGCGTCAATGACGATGGGGGTAGAGGAATGGATGAGGGTAGACCAGATATTGACGGCGTATTGGAAAGCAGCTTTGGCTGCGGGCTGCGTATCCCAGGTGGCGGCGGCATTGATGTAGTTGACCTCGATGTTGGCTGTGTTGACGGCATTCGGTCCGCGGCTGATTTCCGGAGCCAGCACCGGGGCTGGTGGATTGTCGGTGACATCGGCGACGACGATGCGCTCAAATTGAGGAGGTGTAGTCACAGACAGGGTTTCCGGCAGGGGGTTTTCCTGGCCGTAGACTGTGTGCAGTGTCAGCGTCAACAACAATAAAACTGCCACAAGCATGATTCGTTTTAGCGAAAATATTGGATTCACAAACTGCTCCGTTGAGTTTTTGGGTTTATAAGATTTCAAAGGATCAAGTGGGTGGCGGGTGGCGAGTGGCGAGTTTGGCGAGCATTCGCGCCACTTGCCACCCGCCACTTATCACCCAAAATCTCAGAGGTTCCAAAGAATCAGTCATTAAACCAATTGCAGGCTGGGGATGACATCTAAATCGAGGGTATCCCGTTGGCCTTGGAGAAAATGCCAATGCGCCGCGGCGCCGATCATGGCGGCGTTGTCGGTGCAAAGAATGAGCGGCGGGTAGCGCACAGGTACGGGCAGGCGTTGGCGCATGTCCTGGCGCAGGGCGCTGTTGGCCGAGACGCCGCCTGCCATGTGAACGGCCGTTACCCCATAGGCTTCGGCGGCGCGTTCTGTTTTGGCAACCAGTACGTCTACTACCGCTGCCTGGAAGCTGGCAGCCAGGTCGTCCACGGGCAGTTTACCCCCCTTGAATTTTTGTGTTTGGCGCACAACGGCCGTTTTCAGCCCGCTAAAACTAAAATTAAAGCCATCTTCCATGACGGCGCGGGGAAAGGCAAAGGCTTCCGGGTTGCCGGCTTTGGCGGCTTTGTCAATGGCGGGACCGCCGGGGAACGGCAGGCCCATGACGCGCCCCACTTTGTCGAACGCTTCGCCTGCCGCATCATCCAACGTGCCGCCGAGGTGTTTATAACGGCCGTGATCCACCATCAGGTACAGTTCCGTGTGCCCGCCGCTGACCACCAGCGTCAGCACCGGAAACTTAATGTCCGCCGCCCGTTCGGAGAGCCACAGCGAATAGATGTGGCCTTCGATGTGATTGATACCCAGCAGCGGTTTTTGCCGCGCCAGCGCCAATCCCTTAGCCATGTTCACGCCCACCAGCAGCGAGCCGACCAGTCCGGGTCCTTTTGTCACGGCAATGCAGTCCAGGTCGTCGAAGCCCAGGTGGGCTTCGTTCATGGCCTGGGTGACCACCGGCGAAATCACCTCGATGTGGCGGCGGGAAGCCACCTCCGGGAAGACGCCGCCGTATTGGGCGTGAAGGTCTACCTGGCTGGCGATGACGTTGCTCAGAATGGTGACGCCGTTTTCAATGACGGCGGCGGCAGTTTCGTCACAGGATGTTTCGATAGCGAGAATTCGTGTTTGTGGTGTCATAGTTTTGTGGCGATTGTGGCTTGAAACACAATCGATGTCAATAGGGCGGTTGACCTGCTCATTGGTGTTTGATGATGGCGCTTACCAGAGGCTGTGCCTGTTCTGCTAACACGGTGCGCGGATCGATGAGAAAACGGCCGTCCTGAATGCGGCCAATGATAGGCGGATCGTTTTGGCGCAGGGCGGCGGCCAAGGCCTCCACGTCGGGGTGCGTGATGGCGACCAGGCGCGTAGGCAGGGTGGTTCCCGGCAGGCTCCCGCCGCCCACCGTTGATTCTCCGGCGATGGTTTGGGCGGTGATGCCCTGCTCTTGCAGTTGGGCCGCCCAGGTGTCGGCCGTTTCGCTGATGGTCGTTAACGAGCGGCTGATCATGCGCCAGACGGGGATTTCTTCGAGCGCCTCATCTTTGAGATAGTGAGTGAGCGTGGCCGACAGAGCGGCCAGCGCCATTTTGTCGGCGCGCACGGCGCGAGCCAGGGGATGCTTTTTGATGACGTTCATCAGCTCTGCCCGTCCGCAGAGGATGCCTGCCTGCGGTCCGCCCAGCAGCTTGTCCCCGCTGAAAGCGACCACGTCGCAGCCCGCTTGCAGCCCATCCAGCACGGTGGGTTCCGGAGCCAGGCCAAATTCGGCGGTGTCTAGCAGCGCGCCGCTGCCCTGATCGTAGAGCAGGGGCAGGTGGTGGGCGCGGGCCAGTTCGGTCAGTTCAGCCAGGGAGGGTTCGGTGGTGAAGCCGATGATTTTAAAATTAGAATGATGGGCGACCAGGATGGCGCCGGTGTTTTCGGTGATGGCGTTGGCGTAGTCTTTCAGGTGGGTGCGATTGGTGGTGCCCACTTCCACCAGTTTCGCGCCCGATTGGACCATGACATCGGGCACGCGGAAGCCGCCTCCGATTTCGACGAGCTGTCCCCGGCTGATGATGACTTCTTTGCCTTGACATAATGCAGAGAGCATGAGCAAGACGGCGGCGGCGTTGTTATTGACGGGCAGCGCCGCGTCTGCGCCGGTGAGTTGGGTGAGCATCTGTTCGGCATGGACGGCGCGGGAGCCGCGTTTGCCGGTTTCCAGGTCGAATTCGAGGGTGGCGTAACCCTGGGCAACGGCCGTTACGGCTTCAATGGCGGCGCGGCTTAAAGGGGCGCGGCCTAAATTGGTATGGACGATGACGCCGGTAGCGTTGATCACGGGGCGCAGAGTGGGGCTGAACCAGTTGTCCAACCAGTCGCGGGCGGCTTGCACCAGCAGGGCGTTCATGGGGATGTAGGCTGCGCCGCGGCGAACGGCCGTTCGCTGCTCATCCAGGATTGTGCGCAGGGCTTCAATGGTCAGAGAACGGCCGTAGTCCGCCATCAGTTCGACCGTAACGGGCAGACGCAGCAGCTTGTCGAGGCTGGGAATCTGGCGCAGTAATTCATCTTGAGAGGGAGCAGCGGTTGTTTTAGTCACTAAATTCCTTTCTGTATGTCGTTATGAGGCAGCGGTGGTGGTGCGGGCGCGTATTTGCAGCAAAATCTCGACTAAAATCAAAACGACAGCCACCAACAGGGCGACTGCCAATCCCATGGCGCGGTTCATTTGCAGCCACAGGCAAATGGCGGCCCACAAACCGGCCCACATGGCCTGACGCAGGGTGACGTGAAACTGGGGCGCCAGCGTTTTGCCGGAGCGGTGATCCAGATATTTGCTGAACCGTTTGTTGAAGAAATAAGCAAAGGGCAGCGCCAGGCCGGTGACAGTGATGAGAACGGAGCCTAAAAAGGCAAAAATGATTTCGTTATTGGCGGCGGCGAGGATGGAAGCGGCTTCGACGGTACCGGTGGCGGCGCCGCGCACCAAATCCAGGCGAGCGACGTCGAAAGGCCACCAGGCATTGACGATGTACTGCATGACCAGCAGGCCCAGGAGGAATAAGGCGATGCCCAACAAAAGGACGGCAACAAAGCTCAACCGCTCAAAAAACTTCATGGTTGGATTATAGACCGCCGCCGCAATTTGTTCAATGCTGCCATGGGAGTGTAGAGTGTAGAGGAAGTGGGTTGGGCGTGTTCTCGTGTTGGTCCTGAGCCGGTCAGGTGATGGGTGAACGGTTGTTGGCAGGTATAATGGGTTTGTGATGATGTGAGGCTAGGAGGTGTGTGCAATGGGTGCAAATTGGAATAAAAAGCGTTCTGTAGAAGAGAGTAACCCGCAGTGGCGGGTGATTGCGGTTATTTTACTCCTGATTTTGCTGCCGCTGGTGGGCGGGTTGGCGCTGGCCTATTTTGCGGTGAATGGGGCGTCAACGCTGGTGTTGGCGACAATAGGCGGTATGTGTCTGGCGTCGTGGGCGCTGCCTTTAGGTGCGTTGTTTGTACTCGCCAGACGCTCAAAAAAAGATATGGCGGCGCGGGATCAGGAAGCGCAGTTATGAGTTCTGGAGAATATGCAGCAGGGCCTGACCGTAGGCTTCGCCGGCGGTGGGCGTGGTGAAGGTGAGAGGGGTGTTGTGGAAGGAGATGTGGCAGGCGTAACGGCCGTTTTCTTCCAGTTTGAGCGTCAGTTCTGTTTTGCCATTTAGCTGGTCGAGCAGGATGACCAGTTCCTGGCGCAGTTGCTCTTCGGTGGGCAGCCATACCACCTCTTGCATGAGGATGTAGTCGAGCGCCCATTCGGACGTGCCGTGAAAGGTGATGGCGGGAAAGCCTTTAAGGATGGTGGGCGCGGTCATCATGTCGGCCATGACAAAAACGCGGTCGTCGAGGTCGCTGTCCGGGATGGCGAAAAAATCGTTGAGGTCTGGAATCCATTTCAGGCCGGCTTCTTTCAGTTCAAGGGCGAGGGTTAGCGGAATCATGGGTCACTTTTCCAGGTGTAGGTTATGGCCGGAATGATAGTTCAGTTTGCTGGGGGATGCACGGAGACTGAGGAATGGTTAATGGTTATCGGTAAATGGTTAATGGTTATTTGGAAGGCGGTGTCCCATCACCTCTACACCCCATCACCTCTACACCCCATCACCTCATCACCTCTACACCCCCTCACCCCATCATCCCCTCACCTCTACACCCCATCAAGGTATAATACGGTCATGAATGAATTCCTATGGGTGATTGTGGCGTTTTTATGTGGTTCGCTGCCGTTTTCGGTGTGGGTGGGGCGGCTGGCGCTGCGCCGGGATGTGCGTGAGTTTGGCGACGGCAATCCGGGCGCGTCGAATGTGTTTCGGGCAGGCGGTAAGGGCTGGGGCGTGGCGGCAATTCTCCTGGATGGCTTTAAAGGGGCAATACCGGTAGCGTTGGCGTATTACTGGGCGGGGTTGGAGGGCTGGTGGATAACGGCCGTTGCTATTGCCCCTATTCTCGGCCACGCCTTCTCTCCCTTTTTGCGTTTTCGCGGCGGCAAAGCGCTGGCAGTCACCTTTGGCGTCTGGTTTGGTTTGATATTTTGGGTGGGACCGACGGTGTTGGGGCTGTCTTTTGCCTTTTGGCTGTGGCTGCTCGCGGTAGAAGGCTGGGCGGTGCTGGCTGGAATGCTCACCTTTCTCGTTTTTCTCCAGTTCTTCCCCGGCGACTGGGCTTTGCAGGCCATCTGGTTGGGTAATTTCATCATACTGGCCTGGAAGCACCGCGCTGATTTGCGTAAGAAGCCGAAAATTCGTTTTTTCAAAAAAAGTGACCACGAATAAATTTTATTGGGAATTGGGAGGAGAAAGCAATGAAAACAAAAAAAGTGTGTTTAGGAGGTATTGTTTTTGTCTTATTTTGTTTTGTCATGGTAGCTTGTACAGAGACTAATCAGCTTGATGAAACCCCGTTGGCTTTTTCTTCAACACCAACCTATGAGTCTTCTCCGACGGTAACAACAAGGGTGGTAGATACTTTCACCGGCACACCGTTGCCTACAGAAACCCCAATTCAAGCGCCAAGTGAAATGCCAACTCAAACCCCAAATCCAACGTGGACATCAACACCGCAGGCAACTATCGTGAGTACCGCCACTCCAGTACCGGCAATTACCAATCGCCAGCCTTCAATTGAAGAACTCGAAACCTATCTGACCGACCTAGACTTATATATCGAACCCGGATTTTCTTATGGACATGTGGTAGAGACAATGTATGAAGATGTCAATGGTGATGGGGAAGATGATTTAATTATTTCTGACTATATGTTTGTTGGGGTATTTCTTTGGCATGGAGATCATTATGAAGGAGCGCTCATCTATCAAGGGGATCCGTGGAAATATGATCCGGGTTCTCGTGTGACTCTGGAGGATTGGACTAAAGATGATATACCTGAAATTGTGTTTGATTATCGTGAGGATACGGGAGGAACAGGTTCCCGTGTGACGAATTGGGAACGCTATATCATTCATTGTCTTGATAATTTTACTTGCCATGTGATTTGGGCAGGTGAAATGGGAGTATTATCAGAAGCCTATGGCACTGGTAGGGTGAATTTTTTAAGAGCAAGCATTGAACATTCAATCAATTCAGCAACCAATCCAGTATTAGAATATCATTCTGAAACGTTTGCTGTTTATACTTCAGGCACTTTGCCATTTACGTATCCAATTGGTGATGGCATATTGTCGTATGATAGTGGCCGACCTTTAGAAAATATTCCTGATTATTCGACATGGGAATCTTTGAAGGTTTACACATCGACATTAGAAATTTTTGCTTGGAACGGGGATCAATATGAGTGGCAAGAAACCAGGATAATAGCGCCGATGCAAACAATAGATTCACAAGCCAAGTTAGAGGCAATCAGTGAAGACGGAATCACAGCATCTATTGTTTACGAACGTTATGGTGATGCAACTTTTGATATTGATGTATGTCAATTATTGGTAAATGAAGAAGAAATCGGACCAGAATTCGGATGTGTACACAATTTTTCACAACTAGAATGGCTTGATGTAACAGGTGATGGCGAAGAGGAATTAATTATTAGAGGATACGCTGGTTTCCCTTTGGATAACGAAGGTGATTGGGGATCGGATTTTCATGATAAAGATTGTAGTGTAAAGCAACTCATGATCATTCTTCAATGGGACGATTCTGAATTAAAGGCAATTGCTGATATTTTGGGATGTGTGGTTGAATCAGATTTGTATGGTGTACGCTTTGTGGACATTAATGAGGATGGTCAGACAGAAATAGTAGCTGCCAACGGAATGTTTACAGAGCCTCGGTGTTATTCTCGGTTTTCCCTTGATGGACTTGGAGGGAAACAGGAAAACTGTTGGTATGAGCTTGGATACCAAAATGAAGTTTACATGTGGAATGGTTCGGAGTTTGTCTATTCAGGTCTTCGTGATGAATGAGTTGCAAGACTTCCTCAAGGATTTTCTGTTTTGGTGGTGAAGCAAAAGATAATCATGAGCAGGAACATGAAGGCGATGGCGAGGGTGAAGGGTTCGGTGGTGGGACCACGCTGGATGAAGGAGACGAGACCAAGCAGGAAGGTGAGGATTATCATTCTTCCCAGACAGAATGGTACGCGCCAACGGCATCGAAATAGTCGATGAGGCGGGTGTAGAAGGGGTCGCTGGTGATGGTGGCGCTGTCGCCGATGACGATGAGTTTGCGCCGGGCGCGGGTGAGCGCCACGTTCATGCGCCGCGTCTCCGCCAGAAAGCCAACCTCGCCCTTCACGTTGGAGCGCACCAGTGAAATGACAACCGCTTCCTTTTCGCGCCCCTGGAAGCCATCGACGGAGCCAATCTCAATGGCTTCGGGAAGCTGCTCGCGCAGGAGCTGCACCTGGGCAGAGTAGGGGGTGATCACGGCGATACAGGCAGCGGGTACGCCTGCTTCAAGAAGCTGTTCCACTTTTTTGACGACCAGCGCCGCTTCTTCGGGGTTGCGGCGGCTGTCGCTGTTGGCGGGCTGTTGGTCGTCGTAGCCGGCGCCGGCGGTGTCGATGAAGGTAACGGCCGTTTCCGTTAACTCATTCCTTATTACCCCAGGCAGGTCACAAAGCAGGTGGTCTTGCACGGTGGCGTCGGCTTGCAGGCTGCCCTGGTAGAACTCGGCCGAACTGAAACCCATAATCTGCGTATTCATGCGGTACTGCACGTCCAGGCGGCGGGCAATCTGCGCGCCATCTCGCTTCATCAACTGCTCCAGCAAACTGACGCCAAACCCTTCTTGCTCCGCCTGGTGCGACAAAATGGTAGGGGGAAGCTGCTGGTGATCGCCCGCCAGCACCAGGCGCTCACTGCGTATGATGGGAATCCAGGCAGCGGGTTCCGTGCTTTGGCCGGCCTCGTCGATGACGCACAGGTCAAAGCGGCGTTGGCCCAAAATGGCGCTGTCGATGGCGGTGAGCGTGGACAAAATAACGGCGGCGGTGTCCAGCACGCGCTCAATGGCCTGGGCTTCTAGCTGCCGCGCTTCGTCCAGCATGTCGTTGGCTTCCTCGCGCAGCGATTGTTTTTCGCCGGGGGCTGGTTTGGCGCGGCGGAATTTGCCCGCCTGATCCCGCAGCCCATAAGCCTCTTTGCGCAGTTTGAGCGCTACCTGGTAATCAGGCTGGCGCTGCACCAGGGCGTCCAGGGTGTAGGCTTGTAGTTCAGGCAAAATGCGCGCCGGATGGCCCAGCCGCACCAACGACATGCCGTTGGCGGCCAACTGTTCGGCCATGTTATCGACGGCGAGATTGCTGGGGGCGCAGGCCAGCACGCGGCTGCCCTGAGAAACGGCCGTTCTAATCAGCGCCGTCACCGTAGTAGTTTTACCGGCGCCGGGCGGTCCGTGGATGATGGCGATGTCTTCGGCGGCCAGGGCGTGGCGCACGGCGTCTTGTTGGGATGGGTTGAGATGGCCGACGTAGGCCCGGAGGTGGGCAGGTACGATGTTGGTGAAGGCGGCGGCTTGTTCACCCAGGATCACATCTCGCAAAACGGCCGTGCGGCTGCCACTGGCGGTCTCGACCTGGGTCAGGGCGCGTTCCATGCGCTGGCGGGTGATTTCGTCGCTGGCGAGATCGATGCGGAAGGTATTGGCCTCGGTTTCGGGCGACTGGTGGAGGGCGATGTCGCAGCTTTTGCTGTTGAGGCGGCTGATGACGCCGCGCCAGGATTGGGGCTGTATTTCGCCTTCTTCAGTAAGCAGGATGGGGGAACCAGTGGAGAGACGGCTGAAGGGCAGCCGCGCCTGTTCGCTGCGCGGGGCCAGCGTTACCAAAATGTGACCGCCCAGCCCCACATCTTCGGCGCGTATGACGAGGCGGGTGAGGGTATGTTCGGATTGTTTTTGGGTTTTCGCCTGCTCTTGTTCCGCCCTGGCTTCCAGAGCCAGCCAGCGGCGTAGTTGGGCAAAATGGGGATGGCTGTCGCCCAAAGGCTGCCGCCAGACGCGCACGTGGCGCGTTTCCACCAGGCAGCCGTCGAGGGTGCGGGCCAGGCGGGTGGCGTAGCCGTCGGCCACTGCCACGGTGGCGAGACCGCCGTTCAGCTCGATTTTACCGATGCGCTCTTTGTTCAGGCGTCCTTCTTCGATGAGCAGGCGCAGGACGCCGCCTTTGCCGGTGGTGGGGGGAAGACCGTCGATGTACAGCAGTTCCATAATGAGAGGAATGTAACCTATAACGGCCGTTGTTACCACAGAAAAACTCCCGGAGACTGGCGAGCTTCCGGGAGTTTTGATGAGCCCTTTTCCTTAAAACGGCCAGATGACCGGCGTTAAAATCAAATTAACGATGAAAATTAGCAGCAGCAAGGGCATCCCAATCTTGACATAATCGTTGAAATTGTAGCCGCCGGGCGTCATAACCATGAGGTTGGTGGTGGTGCCGATGGGGGTGAGGAAGGCGGTGGAAGCGGCGACGGCCACCGTCATCATGAGCGGGTAAGGAGACAGCCCGGATACCAACGCCGTTTCTAAAACGATGGGAGCCACGAGAACGGCCGTTGCCGTGTTACTGATGACCTGACTAAACGTTGTCGTCAGCAAAAATACACCCGCCATCAGCGCCAGCGGGCCATAGGACCCCAGCGAATTGACCAGCCCGTTGGCAATAAGTTCCGCGCCGCCCGTCACTTGCAGCGCAATGCTCATCGGGATCATGGCGGCAATGAGCACCACACTTTGCCAGCTTATCGAACGATACGCCTGATTCATGTCCAGGCAGCCCCCCAAGACCATGATCACAGCCGCAATGAGCGTCGCAAAAACCGTTGGCACAATGCCGGAGACCATCAGCGCCACCATGCTCGCCAACGCCAACACCGCCACCACAGCCCGCGGTGACAGCTCAATTACCTGCCGCGACAAATCATCCGGGCTGCCAACCACCGTAAAATTGCGCAGCTCTCCGCGTAAGACGTTGATGTTTCGCCAACTTCCACGCACTAACAAGGCATCCCCGAACTGTAATTTGCTGTCTTTTCGTGTGACCAGTTTGTCACCACGGCGAATCGACAAAACCTGTAAACCAAACTTTTCCGAGAAATTTGTGTCTGGCAGCGTGCGGTCAATGTAAACCGAGCGCGGGGTAATCAGGACTTCAGCCACGCCAATTTCAGATGTGACCAGAACATCAGAAAGCTCTCCTTCCTGCACATCAATTGGCTCGAATTCAAAATTGAAATCCGTGGCTGCCTGGTTAATATGGCTGGAAGCGCCTTTCAGGATCAAGATGTCATGCGCTGCTATGCGGGTTTCTGCGCCCGGCATTTTTTCATCCGGAATGAAGTCCCCGATATGCTGCAATACCTTCTGTCTGCGGCGTTGGCTGAGAGAAGTGGCAGTGTCTGTTTCAGAATGATCGATGCGCAGCACTGAAATGGTGTAATCTCGACCTAAGGCCGCTTCAGCCAGCGTTTTGCCAATCAGGTGAGAATTGGACTGGATGTAAGCCAGAAATAATTTGCCCTGCAAATCAAAAGAATCAGCCAGGCCGTCCATCGACGATACCAAGTCTTCGGGACGTTCCCCTGTCTCTCTGGCGGGCAGCAGCCGCTGGCCGATGAAGGCCAAATAGATGATGGTCATAATGAGCAGCGGCAGGCCGATGTATGCAAATTCAAAAAAAGCAAACGGCGCATAACCGGCGGCCGTCAGGGCTTCGCTGACGACGATGTTGGGCGGTGTGCCGGTAAGCGTGAGCAGGCCGCCGGTGTTGGCGGCGAAAGCCAGGGGGATGAGCAGTTTGGAGGGCAGGCTGCCCACGCTCCAGGCAATGGCCACAACCGCCGGCAGTAAAGTGGCGACAGTGCCGGTATTGCTGATAAACGCGGAAAGCAGAGCCGCGCCGGCCGTGAGTACCACCAGCACCCGCAGCGGACTTTTCCCGGCGAAGGTGATGATCTGGCGGCTGAGCCAGGAAGTGACGCCGGTGCGCGACAGCCCTTCTCCCACCACAAAGAGGGCGGCGATCATGATGACGGTGGAGTCGCCGAAACCGCTCAAGGCTTCACTTGTTGTGAGAATGCCACCGACAAACAGCGCTAATAACGAGACGACGGCTATCAGATCGGAGCGAATCTTGCCCCAGATAAACAGCACAATGGTGATGGC
>JAWOGU010000591.1:0-28650 GCA_046496595.1 Chloroflexota bacterium | reverse complement strand
AAAACATAAATGTTATGCTCCTTGTTCGTCCGCTTTCTCAAGCAGCTGAGAAAACCAGACTCTATAGGGGCCTAATAATTGTTTTTCATACTCTTTAGCGTTCAAAAAAGCGGCATCGAACGCCGGGCTGTGACGCAAATTCTCTTGCGTAAGCGCCACAATTACCCTTCTCTCGCGCCACTGTATAGCTTTAATCCAGGGCGGCGCAAGCAGTACCTGGCGCGGTGGCGGCAGGTCGCTGCCTGTGTCCACCGGCAGGTCGCTGCCTGTGTCCACGACCAGATGCCTTATTTGCCAGGTCTGATCGTCAAAAAGAAAATCTACCACGCTGCCCAAGACGCCATCTTCCGCCTGAATCTGGTAGCCCTCTATTTCACTGGTGCTGCGCAAATAATTCTCATCTTCAGGAGGCGCTGCGGGCGCTGCCTCTTCTGGCGGAGGCACGGCAGGCGCGGCGACAATGTCCGGCGGAAAAATGCCACTGATCACCGGATCGGTTAGACCCGCGCCCCAATAGGGCCACCACTGAAAATGCTCGTGCAAGGCGCGCTCTTCACGCCGGGAGATGGGTTCAGCAGTGTCGATATCCGGACTGTTCTCGATGCGTTCTTTGGTGAGCGCTAAGGTTAGTTGGGGCGCTTCAGCATCCATGCTCTCTACGGCGGAAGGCGCAATGAGCACTTTGCGGCCAAAGAGCCAATTGCCCACGTCTACAACCAGGTAGCGTACCTGCCAGTGGCGCTCGTCAAAATATAATCCCCCGACAGCGCCTATTTCCCCATCGGCGGCCTGAAGGGAAAAAGCTTTAAGCTCATTGACGCTTCTTAGCATTCCTTTTTCTTTCACTGAGCGCCCCCTTCTTGATTGTTTGACGGGAAAAGATGAGGAACGATGTGGGTTTCAATTTGCTCGTAGAAGGCGTCCAGGGAATCGTTGTTCCAAAGCGTGAGATCGGCCATAACGGCCGTTTCCGCCAATTTGTAATCTGCTTTCATTTGTTCGTCTTGCCGCACAAAATCCTGATACTCGTCAGGATCGCTGCTGAAGTTGCGCTTTACGACGCGCTCATAACGAGTTTCCTGGTCTCCTACTTTCACGTGGACCAGAAGCAACTCATCCTCGAAATACAACTTGAGTGACGCCGCTTCAGCCGGCGTACGCACTCCGGTCACTACCAGGGCTTCTGTCTCGTCGCTCTCCATGATTTCCGCAATCAAGCGCGACATTACGTGTTCCGCGCCATAGTCCGCCAGGTTTTTAGCCGACAGGTCATAACGCATATGCGGCTCATCGCTGTCAGCTTCTTCAGCGAGCCGGCGCGCGAAAGCGCCAATCGCTATCGAAACCACAGGGTATTTTTCAGCCAGGTAATTGGCTAATTCATCTTTTCCGGCGGCTTTGGTTCCAATAACGGCCGTCATCCGAGGTCTCGATTTTGATAAATTTGATAAATCGGATGCAATTTCGTCTGTTGTGGTTGCCATACTTTGACCCTAACAGAAGGTCATGGCGGAAACAATGTATCACGATATAGATAGAGGATATATAAACAGAAACAAATGTAATCTGGGGTGTCAATTAAAGTTCCGCACACCCAAGAGGCAGATCGGGGTATACGGGTTACAGGAACATCACCATTTTCTGCTACAATTTGTAGTAATCATTCACCCCCGTCCCCTGAGCGTTCGGCTGAGCTTACGCCGAAGTCTTGTCGAAGGGCATCGGTTTCGACAGGCTCAACCTACGGGGGCGTGAACGGTTACCCGGTAAACACTTTTCAAAATTAGATGGGGAGCATCTTTGCTGAATACTTGGAAAAACCACAAAGCCTTTGTGGTTTTTCCAAGTCCTTATTGTGGTTTATCCCTAGTTGTTAACAGTACATTATGAGCGTGAAGAAACCCTATGATTAAAGTAATTATTGTGCATCAAGCTAAACTGATTGCGAACATCATTGCCTCTGTCCTCTCTGAAGAAGCGGACATTCATGTAGTCGGCACGGCAGGAGGTGTCGACGAGGCAATGGGGAAAATGGAACTGAGCAGTTGCAACATGGTGCTTGCGGCGGCCTCTTTACCCAACGATGGCGCCCTGTTCTTGAGTGAAGCCATTCCCGCCTCTTACCCTCAAACTAAAGTTTTAATCATCGGTGTTCCCAAATCAGAAAACGTCATTTTGCAGTATGTGATGGCGGGCGCTTCCGGGTACGTTCTGCAAGACGTACCGGTGGAAGGATTGTTAGACAACGTGCGCGCTGCCCATCAGGATGAAGCCCTGATATCCCCGGATATCGCAGCCGCCTTGATGAATCAGGTAGCTGCTCTGGCGCATGTTTCGTCTCAATATGATCTTAATCCGCAAGCGGTGGAGGATCTGACATCGCGGGAACTAGACGTATTGAACCTGATCGGCGAAGATCTAACCAATCAGGAAATTGCGGAACGGCTGGTCATTGAAGTGGGCACGGTAAAAAACCACGTTCATAACATCTTAAGAAAACTGGACGTAAGCAGCCGCAAAGAAGCAGCCTCGTATCTTTCCCTTCTGCCGCAAGGCGAAGATGAATCCTGATTTATATCCTTTTCTATACCCTCATCTATTTTAATTTGGGCTGTTTGCCTTAATATGGGTCTGAGATCTCAGGGTCTGAAATCTCAGGCCCATTTCGGGGCCTTCGTTTTTTATCCCACCCAGTTTATTGACTCATGTTACGCAGTGCCTCGTAGAAACCTAAAAGGTTTTTACGATGTCAACGCCGTTTTCAAACGGCACGCAAGCTTTGAGTGTTTGCGCGTGTAACGTCAGCTGTTGAACCAAAGGAAACAGATGATGGCAAAACAAGAATTAGACTTAAACGCGGTACGCCGCACTCTGGAAGAAGAACAGGAAAGCATAAAACGACGCATGGACTCCCTTAATCCCCAAAGAAAGCAGCAAAATCGCAATTTGGACCGAGGCGACCTGGCTCAGTCTTATACGCAGTTGGAGCAAGACACTATCCTGGCGGACAGTGAACAAGAACGGTTAAGCCAGATCGAAACGGCGCTGGAAAAGTTGGATAACGGCCGTTATGAATTGTGCGATCACTGCGGCCAGCCCATTGAAACCGGCCGGTTGGAAGTGCTGCCTTACGCCACCCTCTGTATTCGCTGCCAATCTGAAGCAGTTTAGGTAAACCGCAAGAAACTGTACAGCGCTGTCGAGGGCTGAGCTTGTCGAAGCCCGGTTCCCTTCGACAGGCTCAGGGAACCTACGTGTATAGATACAACCGCAATGCGCTCCGGGAGAAACCCCAAAGGCTTTGGGTGCGGTTAACGCAAGTAATCGGCAAAGATGGGTCTTGCCTCATTTTGAAATGATTTTGCCGTTTATCTAAAGGGAAAAGCTCTCTTATTCACCGGAGGGGGCTGTTCCCTTCTTCTTTAAGTTTTCTCGTTCCTGTTCCATTTCCAGGCGCAGCCGCTCCAGCGCCAGCTTTTCTTTCTCCAGCTCCACCTTCTCCCGTTCCAGGAATGCCTGATCGATTTTCTGCCGGTGTTGTTCCTGGCGCCAGGCCAACATAAACGTCAACACCGCGCCCAGCAAAGCGGCAACGGCCGTTATAAATGCCGCCGCCGCCGTCAGATCGATGGTCTCCACGGCCATCTCCGGCGGTGTGTCGGTCGGAAAAACGTTATTCACCGTATCCCCGAAGATAAAAAGCAGGAAAACGGCCGTTCCCAAAAACAAGAAGCTAAAAAAGACAAATGCCGCAAAATACCAGTTTTTCATAAAACACGTTCCCTTGCACATACCCTAAGGCGGCTGTCCCGGCTCGGTCAGGACATTGACGCTTATTAGCGGGGTTGCATTAAACCCTTGTTCCAGCAGACGCGCCTGCACCTGACGCATTAATTCTACTTCAATTTCCTCGGTTGGCAGCGCCACATCCGGGCGGCGCGCCACATAGAGGATGCCGAGCAGCGTTTCTTCAGAATCGCGCGCCGGATCCGTAAATTCAAAATTGGCGGAAACGAAAGTGGCTAATTCGCTTTCTTTCACCACCTGAGCGGCTTCCGTTGCCGCTCGCTGCGCTTGTGTGGATCGTTGGAAAGAAGGCCCATCCTGAAATTGCAGCCAGAGTAACCCTATGCCTGCCAGCAAAGAGAGACTCAGCGAAGCAATGAACGTAAGTCTGCGGCCGCGCTGATAGCGGCTGCCTTCAGGGGTTAAGCCGCCATAGAAGCGAAACATAAGCGCACCGGCAAAGTTAATGGAAACCAACTGCAAGGCCAGGATAAACAGGGAATTAACGAGCAGGGTCCACTGCTGCAAGGCCAGGGCCATACCGGCCACTCCTGCCGGTGGAGCCAGGGAGGCAGCCACTAATAAGCCAACGGCCGTTCCTGGCACCAGGCTGCTGCCCTCCGGTTCAATTAAGTTCATGGCGCCAATACCGCCAGTGATCAGGGGCAGCAAAACGGCCGTTGCCGAAAGCTGGCTGACCGACATGGCTAAATTAGTCACCTGGTCCAACTGCCAGATCAGGCTCACCAGCCATGCCGTCACAATCAGCGTCAGCAGACCGGCGGCATAGCGCTGCACACTGCTGCGCAGCAGATCCAGGTCGCCGCTGGCCGTAGCCAGGCTGGCATTCATCGCCGGACCGCCAAAAGGTGCGATCAACATGGCCGCCACCAACAAGTAAACCGTATTCGTCAGCAGACCAATCCACACCACAAGCCCGGCAGCCACGGCATAGCTGAAAAAACTTTTCCAGGAGCCAATGCTTTGTAAGCCGTTGAGCCACACTTCCATGGGGCTGCGTTTTTTAACCTGCACAATCCTGTCGGTTACTTCTTCATCCGGCGGGATCAGGGTCAATATTTCACTCTGATCGAGCGTGATCTGCCCATCCGGCACGGCGCTCAAATCGTCCAGCAGGCAGCCCACCTGATTGTTTGCCACATGCAAAATGACTTTCTCTTGAGAACCGCCGGGGGTGTCCACTTGAGACCATGACACGATAATGGGATTGTATTTTTCTGCGGATTGGACCACGAGGTTGGCTTGCCCGGTTGGGACCAGAATCATAAGCTGGCGCATCGTTCTCCTTTTCCTTAGGGTGGAGGTTTTCTCTTAATTATCTATAGATCTGCCGCTGGCCCCATGTATCTTGGGCACAAAGTGTAGTTACAAAATAGAAATGTATCTCTTTTTGTATCTTTCTCATGTATCGATAAACAGAGGCAAACGCCTCTGCTCGTCTATGATAAAGGGACTCGTTCAAGGAGAAACAAGACATGAATAAAGGCCGCATCGATCGGATCGGCAGCGCTGTTTTGTGGCTGCTTCTCACCTCCGGCGTCGCAGGCTGTACCACAACGGCCGTTACGCCCAACAGTCTGGATCCGCAAGGATACGCCGCGAGCCGCATCGCTAATTTATGGTGGCTGCTGTTGGGGTTGGGGAGCATGGTCTATCTGCTGGTGATGGCGCTGTTGGCCTGGGCGTTGTGGCGAAAACGGCCGTTATCCTCCGCCAACGACGACGCCAACACCGTAGAAAGGCGCAGCCGCCCCTTTATTATCGCTGGCGGCATTGTTTTCCCTGCCATTGTGCTGGTCATTGTCTTTGGCTCCACCCTTAACGTGCTGGCAGGCTTAAACGGTATGCAGGAGAACGGCCGTTTGCTCATCGAAGTGGTCGGGCATCAATGGTGGTGGGAAGTGAACTATCCCCACCAACAGTTCAGCACGGCCAATGAAATTCACATTCCCGTGGGCGAACCCGTCCAGTTTAAGTTGAACTCCGCCGACGTCATCCACAGTTTTTGGGCGCCGGAACTGCACGGCAAGCTGGACCTGGTGCCCGGCCAGACCAACACCTTGTGGCTGCAAGCGGATAAGCCGGGCCGGTATTGGGGCTTGTGCGCCGAATTCTGCGGCATCCAACATGCCAAAATGTTGTTCGTGGTGGTGGCGGAACCGCGTGAAGATTTCGACGCCTGGCTGGCGGCGCAGCAAGAATTGGCCGCCGTTCCCACTGATGCCCTCACCCAACAGGGACAGAATCTCTTCATGCAGGTTGGTTGCAGCGACTGCCACCGCATTCGCGGCGCGCAGGCGGTCGGCGATTTGGGGCCTGACCTTACCCACTTTGCCGATCGGCTGACATTGGGCGCCGGAATCGCCCCGAACGATCGGGAAAGCCTGGCGGCCTGGGTGCTCAACCCTCATACCATGAAGGGCGGCAACATCATGCCTGCCACACAGCTTACGGAAGACGAACTGGCGGCCATCGTGGCTTATTTGCAATCGTTAAAGTGACAAAATTGATGGGTGTATTATGACGACAGAATCCTCCACAGATAAAACTTCTGCTCAACCGGCGCGAACCCGGGAAACGGCCGTTCCCGCCATAGACGCCCCCCTTCCTCTCGCCGATTCACCCCCGCAGGACATCGCCGATCGGTTAAAAGAGACCTGGGCCGACCCCAGCGGTTTCTGGAACTTGCTCAAAGCCATCCAAAACGATGCCGTGGGCGGCCGGCTCATGATCACCTCCTTTGTCTTCTTTCTCGTGGCCGGCAGCATGGCTCTGCTGATGAGGTTGCAGCTTATCCAGCCGCAAAGCACGCTGGTATCGCCCGACGTGTACAACGGCCTTTTTACCATGCACGGCTCCACGATGATGTATCTCTTTGCCGTGCCCATGCTGGAAGGTTTTGCCATTGTCATGCTGCCCATGATGATTGGAAATCGGGAAATGCCTTTCCCGCGCCTGGGCGTCTTTAGCTACATCACCTTTGCTTTAGGCGGTCTTCTTTTCTTTTCCAGCTACCTGGTGAGCGCCGTGCCCACGGCCGGTTGGTTTGCCTATACGCCTCTCAGCGGCCCGGAATATTCGCCCGGCATCGCCCTGGATTACTGGCTTTTGGCGTTGGGTGTGGCCGAAGTGGCGGCTATTGCGGCCGGGGTGGAAATCATCATTGCCATTTTGCGCATGAGAGCGCCGGGCATGTCGCTGGCGCGGATGCCGTTGTACGTATGGGCCATGCTGGTGACCGCCTTTTCCATTTTGTTTGCCTTTACGACTCTCATTGTCGGCAGTCTGCTGCTGGAGCTGGACCGCAAAATCGGCACACAGTTTTTTAACGCCACGGCCGGAGGCAGCCCCGTTTTGTGGCAGCATCTATTTTGGATATTCGGCCATCCGGAAGTCTACATCCAGTTTTTACCCGCCACAGGGATGATGGCCATGATCATCCCCGTTTTTTCGCGCCAGCGCATCCAGGGCTACACCTTTGTCGCCATGGCGATGATCGCCACCGGGTTTTTGAGCTTTCTGTTATGGGTCCACCACATGTTTAGCGTGGGACTGCCCCAAATTACGCTGGGTCTTTTTTCAGCGGCCAGCATTCTCATTGCCATTCCCACCGGTATTCAGATTTTTGCCTACATCGCCACTATTTTTAGCGGCCGCCCGGTGTGGAAGACGCCTTTTTTGTTTGCAATCGGCTTTTTGCTGACGTTTGTGATAGGCGGCATTACCGGCGTGATGGTGGGGTCGGTGCCTTTTGACTGGCAGGCGCATGATTCTTATTTTGTGGTGGCTCATTTGCACTATGTGCTGATTGGCGGGGTGGTGTTCCCCATTTTTGCCGCTTTTTATTACTGGATGCCCAAGTTGAACGGCAAACTAATGAACGAACGCCTGGGCAGGTGGCACTTCTGGCTGCTGTTTATCGGATTTCATGTGACGTTTTTCCCGCAGCATATTTTGGGTCTTTTGGGAATGCCGCGGCGGGTGTACACCTATCCGCGCGGATTCGGCTGGGATACTTACAATCTCATTTCGACGCTCGGTTCTTTTTTGATTGCGGCCGGAGTGGGCATATTTATCATTAACTTTTTCTACAGCAGGCGTTTTGGTCAGGATGCCGGGCCTAATCCCTGGGGAGCGGGTGAACTGGAATGGTCTATTGAGTCTCCGCCGCTCAACTATGGCTTTTCGGTGCTGCCGATTGTGCGCAGCCGACATCCTTTATGGTCGCAGGACAATCTCACCGATGGCCCGGAGCACTTGAAGGCGCTGGTGCAGGATCTGGCCCGTTGGCCTTTGAACTGGCGGGCGGCGCTGATCACGTCGCCGCTGGATGGCAAGCCCCAGGAAATTTTCCAGGTGTCGGGTCCATCGGTATGGCCGTTTTTAACGGCCGTTTCCCTCGTCACTGTTTTTGGCGCTGAAATTTTCAGCCTCAGGCCGCTGGCATTGGCCGGCATTTTGGGTCTCATCGTCAGCATCGTCGGCTGGAACTGGCCGGAACAGGCGCCCACCAGTACCGCTGAGGAAGACGCCTTCGCGGAAAAGCACAATTTGCCGGTACGTCCTTATGGCAGCCGTACCGTCAACCGCGGCGGGATGTGGCTGTTTATCTTGATTCTGGGTATTGCCCTTACCAGCCTCTTGTTTAGCTATTTCTTTATCCGGCGCGAGAACCCGGTGTGGCCGCAGGGCAACCTGCCGCTGCCCACGCTGACGTGGGTTGGCCTGGGCGCCATCCTCATTTTGTTGAATGCGGTCGTCCTGCGCTGGGCGCTTAAACAGGTGCACCAGGGCGCGCAGGCGCGTTTACGTCTGGGATTGGCGCTGGCCTTTCTATTAGAAGCCGGAGCCGCCGCTCTGCTCATATACGATCTGGCGCAGGTGTCTTTTGACTGGCGCATCAATGCTTATGCCTCGTTATTTTGGGCAATTGCCGCTTTTTTGCTGCTGCTGCTGCTGATTGGGCTGGGCATGAATTTGTTTGTGCAGGGTTGGGCCTGGCGCGGCATCTATGGCCCTGAACGATTTTCCCCCGTGGAGAACACGGCCGTTTATTGGACAGCCATGATTGCATTCTGGTTGATCACCGTGGGCGTTATCTATCTATCTCCGCACTGATTTCAGGCGGCTCAGAGTTTAAGCCAGATGGCTCAGAGTTTAAGCCAGATGGCTCGGAGTTTAAGCCAGATGGCTTAGGGTTTAAGCCAGACGGATGTAGGTTCCGTCGGGATATTTGCCGCAGAAAGTAGTTGCAGGAGTGATATGGAGTGAAGATGAGTTACTCTGTTGAAGAAGATGTGAAAACCCAGATAAGCCGCTGGCTGGTTTTATTGATCAGTCCGGTGGTGTGGACGCTTTCTTTTAGCCTGCTTTACCTGATAGACGAGGCGGTTTGCGGGCTGAGTATGTGGCGCTGGTATGTGTGGGGCAGGGTAACGGCCGTTATCCCCATCATGCTCTTTGTCCTGCTCATCACCTTTGGCGTCACCCTGGCAAACGCCTTTTGGGGCTGGAGAATGTGGCAAAACGGACAAAACAGCGCCGCGGAGGAGGCGGAACGAGACCGGTTTATTGGCCTGTCCGGCCTGCTTTTGGGCGGCTTGTTTTCATTTTTAACGCTGGCACTGGTAACGGCCGTTTTGGTGTTGGAACCCTGTTAAACGAGGTGATTGGATTGAAAGCCGACAAAAGAATTCTCATAGGGGCTGCCATCGCTGCCCTGCTCGCTTTTGGACTGATGCAGTTCTGGCCCCAAAACCTGACAAACCCCACCATCACTGCTACGCCGGAATGGGACAGTGAACGGACAAAGACGCTGGCGGAACAGGCCTGTTTCGACTGCCATAGCAACGAGACAGAATGGCCCTGGTATGCCCACGTCATACCCGCCGGTATCTTACTGGAGAAGGATGTGCTCGATGGACGAAAAATCCTCAACTTCTCCCAGTGGGAAGAAACATGCTGCTCCTTACCGCAAATCGATGACATGGCCGCCACCGTCAACAAAAGGGAGATGCCGCCTCCTTACTACATCATTTTACATCCCGACGCAGATCTGAATGACACAGAAAGAGGGGAACTGGTAAACGGCCTCATCAAAACGATGAACGCCGAAATAGGCAACTAATACTAAACCATATTGGCTATTTGGGAATCCGTGGGGTAACCAGCGCCATATGCAGGGGCGGTTCGCCAACCGCCCCTACGCCAGGCGGTCAACCCCCTGAAATCCTTAAAAACCTTTATGTTTAACGAGGGTGCTGCCTCAGCGACCCTCTTTGATGGGCTAAACGGCAGCAAAAAGCCCATCATAAATTGGATAGGGTAACTGTGCGGGCGCACTTTTCACCTGGCGAGATTGCAGGCTGAGCTTGTCGAAGCCTATACCGCCTTCGATAGGCTCAGGCAGCGATCCGAGCATATAAAAAGGAGAAAAAATCATCATGAAGAAAATCATTTTGTTTTGGGGAGTGGGTTTGATGGGTTGGTTACTACTGGCTGGCTGCAACTCAAACGACCCCGGAACGGCAGTGCAGTATATTAACGCCTTAAATGAGCGAGATCTGGAAACTGCCCGCAGCCTGGTGTGTCCTGAGCGGCAGGATGACGTGGCGATGGGTTTGATCTCGGTAGCCGATCCGGTGATCGAGCCTTTCACGTTCCAAAATGTATCTTGTTCCAGCCGGGCCGGGGATGTGCTGTGTCGTTTTTCTATTGAACAGCGCACCGAGGAGCACATTTTCACCAACGAGCAGTTTACGCGTGAAGTGGTTTTTAAGTTTGAAGACGGCAAAGTGTGCGGCTTTGAAGAACAGGTGGCGCAGTAAAAAATGCAGGGGCAGGAAACGGCCGTTTCCGTGACATGTTTCATTGTCCCTAATTACTCAGGCGTTCCGGCAAACTCCGGCACTGGCCGCGCCTCTGCTTCTTCTTGAGATTGAGCCAATCCATTGGTTTTAATATCTTCAATCAACCATTCCATTTCCTTGATTTCCCTGCGCTGTGCCTCAATGATCTGATCAGCCAGTTCACGCACCCGGGGATCTGTGATCCCGGCGCGCTCACTGGTCAAGATGGCAATAGAATGATGTGGAATCATGCCTTCCATATAGTCCACTCCTGTAACTGTCGTCTGACTGCGTACCAGCCAGATAGAAAGCAGCAGCAGTAGGCCCCCGCCGATGAAGATGGCGGCATTCACCTTGTCATTTTTATACATTCCCCGCATATAGGCCAGCATGATTATCATCATGGCCGCGCCCATAATCATGGTCATGAATAATCTTGTTTCGCTAAACCTGGCATGATCCAATATTTGATAGGAATTCAAGTACATTAAGAAAAACATCACGATCATTGACGTGCCAATCATCGCGAAGAACCTTAAGTAACTTCCCTCCTTACCGTGATTTTCAGACTTTTTGCCACTATGGGTGCCTTGTTTGTCAGGAGAACCGTTCACACTATTTATTTCAGATTTTCTACTTTCTAATGTTTCCATCTCACCCTCAGGTTGTCTTTTTCTGGCTCTTTGGGAATCCGTGGGATAACCGGCGCCTGGCGTAGGGGCGGTTCGCGAACCTCTCCTACATATGGCGTCCATCCCCTTAAATCTTGAAGAACCTAAATAATTTCGCGCACTTGATTTTCAAATATAGTACGAATGATCTGGCCGCGATCCGGCTCGCCGCGAGCCAGGGATTGGGCGAATTTCAGGGCCTGATCCGAGGTAATTTTGGCGGGCAGCGGCGGTTCAAAAGGATCTACGACAGCCTCAATGACGACAGGGCCGGGGGTAGCCAGGGCTTCGTCTAAAATGGCGCCGCAGTTGGCAGGGTCATCGATGGTAAAGCCATAACCGCCGCAAGCGCGGGCAAAGGCGGCAAAGTCGATGGGATGCAGTTCGACGCCGTACTCCGGGTTGCCCAGGAATACCATTTGTTCCCACTTAATTTGCCCCAAGGTATTGTTTTTGATGACGATGATTTTGATGGGCAGGTTGTATTTAACGGCCGTTACAAATTCCCCCATCAACATGGTAAAACCGCCATCTCCCATAAAAGCGACAGACGGCCGTTCCGGGAAAGCAATCTGGGCCGCAATCGCATATGGCAGACCGCAAGCCATCGTCGCCAGAGTGCCGGACAAAGAATACATCTGTCCGCGTTTCGCCGGAATGTGCCGCGCCCACCAGGTGGTAATCGTACCGCTGTCACAAGAGACAATCGCATTTTCTGGCAGGCGTTTGCCCAATTCCCAGGCCACTACCTGCGGCTTCATAGGCGTATCTTGCCGCGTACCGCGCTCTCGCATCAGCTCCCACCAGTCCTGCATTCCTTTTTGAGCCTCCTCCAGAAAACTGCGGTCTTCATGTCTTTGCAAAAGGGGCAGCAAACTTTGCAGCGTCCGTTTACTGTCTCCCACCAGCCCCACCTCTACCGGGTAACGCAAACCGATGCGTACCGGATCCAGATCGATCTGGATACCCCTGGCTTGCCCCGGCTCAGGCAAAAACTCAATGTACGGAAAAGAGGTACCCACCATCAACAGCGTGTCGCAATTTTCCAGCGCTTCTTCCGAAGGACGGGTGCCAAGCAGGCCAATGCCGCCTGTGGTGTAAGGACTGAAATCAGGGACGGCCGCTTTGCCCAACAAAGCCTTGACAATGGGCGCGCCTAGCTTTTCCGCCAGCGCTTCCAGTTCGTCGGTGGCTTTCAGCGCCCCTCGACCGGCCAGAATCACAATTTTGCGGCCGCTGTTTAAAATATCGGCTGCTCGCTGCAAATCCACCTCAGCCGGCAGCGTCGCTGCCCGGGCAAAGACGTCAGAAGTGTGTTTTGCCACGTTGCGGTCCGAGGCGTGGTCTCGGTCCAGCATCATGGACTGGGTGTCCACGGGAAAGTTGATGTGGCTCACTCCTCTATAACTTAAAGCAGTGCGGCAGGCCTGGTCCGTGACATTGCCCACATGAGCCGGTCCCATTACGCGGGTGCTGTATTCCGCCACGTCCACAAATACCCGGTCCAGATTGATGTCTTGCTGGGCATAGGTATCAATTAAATCGTGGAAGTGATGCCCGGTAATGGCCAATACCGGCTGACCATCTAACTTGGCGTCGTAAAGACCATTCAACAAATGCACCCCGCCAGGACCGGACGTAGCCAGGCATACGCCCAATTTCCCGGTGTATTTGGCA
The DNA here is from genome assembly GCA_046496595.1 of Chloroflexota bacterium. Classification (GTDB taxonomy): domain Bacteria; phylum Chloroflexota; class Anaerolineae; order Promineifilales; family Promineifilaceae. Next base: position 15,647 of record JAWOGU010000591.1, on the reverse strand, counting down.
TAAGCGCAGGCCATCAGAGCAGCCGATTCTTCATGGCGCACCTGTACAAAACGTATTTTGTCCTGGCGCGTGCGCAAACTTTCCATCAGACCGTTGATGCCGTCGCCCGGCATCCCAAAAATGACCTCCACTCCCCAATCCATCAAACTCTCAATCATAATATCAGCGGCTGTTGTCATGTTTTATGCTCCTTTTCTAACGCTTAAAAACAAGAGGGATTTCGGTAATCTGCAGCAAGATTTTCAGATTTAGCGTGACGGTTATTCGAAAACTTTCTGCGGCTTACCTAAAGAGAGCTTACCTACCCTCTCACATACATTAGAAGAAAGAGGGCGATACAGCTATAGATACAGGATATAAGCATGGGTACAAATGGGTTACATTTATGAGCCTGCGGAATTTTGGAGGGCGAAGGGAAGCGTTATTCGTCTAAACTGAGGCGGCGCAGCTTCATTTGCTTGCAATCGTCTGGCATATTCCCACTGAGGTGCAAAAGTGACTCTGGCGTGAGCGAGGCTAAATATGAAAAATTAATAACATACATAACTGAGACCCCATCACCTCCACACCATTGCTCCCCATTTCCCGCGTGTTATACTTTCTCCATGCAAGCTATCTTAAATCTTGAGCAGGAAGACCTGCTGAAGCGTACGCGGGATGTGTTGGGGCAATTGCGGGATGTGGTGGCGGAAACGGCCGTTTCCCCTGAAAATCGCAGCGCCCTCATCGAATCCATCCGCCAGCTCGACGAACTGTTTATGCTCGTTATCGCCGGCGAGTTTAACGCGGGCAAATCCGCCTTCGTCAACGCTCTGCTGGGGCAAAAACTGCTGCCGGAAGGCGTCACGCCTACCACCAGCCAGATTTACCTGCTCAAATACGGCGAAAAGACGGCCCAGATCCCGGTAGAAACTGGCGTCTGGATCCAAACCGCGCCGGTTGATATTTTGCGCGAAATCGTCATCGTCGATACGCCCGGCACCAACGCCATCCTGCGCGAACACGAGGCGCTGACCGCCGAATTCATCCCGCGCAGTGACTTGGTGCTTTTCATCACTTCCGCCGACCGCCCCTTCACCGAAAGCGAACGCGCCTTCCTGGCCCAAATCCGCGCCTGGGGCAAAAAGATTGTGCTGGTGGTCAATAAAATCGACATTCTGGCCGACCAGAGCGAGCGCGAGCAAGTACTTACCTTTGTCACCGACGCCGCCCGTAAACTGGTGGGCGAAGTGCAGGCTGTTTTCCCCACGTCGGCCCGGCTGGCGCAGGAAGCCAAAGCCGGTCAGCCGCAAAAGTGGACCGACAGTGGTTTTGAGCCGCTAGAAGCCTATATTCACGAGACGTTGGACGATAACGGCCGTTTCCGTCTCAAACTTGCCAATCCCCTGGGCGTCGGCCAAAAACTTGTCAAACAACAGCTTGCCCTGGTGGAAACCGACCTGGCCTCCCTCAAAGAAGATCACGATCTGCTGGCCGACGTTAACAGCCAGATGGTCTACTACAACGACGACATGCAGCGCAATTTCCAGTCCCGTCTGGGCGAAATCGACAACATTTTGCTGGCGATGGAAAAGCGCGGCAACGACTTCTTCGACGACATGCTGCGTTTTGGCCGCATCCCGGATCTCATCCGCAGCAGCCGCGTCGAAGCTGCCTTTGAAGAAGCGGTTGTGGCCGATGTGCCCGCCCAAATAGACAGCCGCGTCAACGAACTTATCGACTGGCTCGTGGCCCAAGACCTGCGCCAATGGACGGCCGTTGCCGACCACATGGCGAAACGCAAAGAAACCCACCTGGACCGCATCGTGGGCGAAGGCGGTCCCCGCGAAGGCACCCTGGCCTACGACCGCCAGCGCCTCATCGACTCCATCGGCAAAGCCACCCGCCACGCCGTAGAAACCTACGATAACGAAAGAGAAGCCGCCGAACTGGCCGAAGCCGCCCGCGTGGCGGTGGTCAATACCGGCCTGGCCGGTTTGGGCGTGGGCATTGGCGTAGCCATTGCCGCCGCCGCCCACGTGGTCTGGATTGACGTGACCGGTATTTCGGCGGCAGTGCTGGCGGCGGCGCTGGGCTTGCTGGTGCTGCCGGCCCGGCGGCGCAAAGGCAAAAAAGAGCTGCAAGAGAAACTGGCTGAGCTGCGGCACAAATTGGTCAACAGCCTCACGGAGCAGTTTGACCGGGAGATGCGCCGCAGTACACAGCGCATCGAAGACACGGTAGCGCCTTTCGCCCGCTTTGTCCGCGCCGAAACGGATAAGCTGACGGCGCAGCACGACCGCCTGGTCGAGATTGAGGCGCATATCATGGGGCTGCAAGGGCAGTTGAGTACCAAATCCCCAGAGGGCGATTAAAACTTAACACTGGCGTTCTGGTAAGGGCGGTTCGCGAACCGCCCTTACCAGAACGCCATGACTGCGCGAGGATTTAAAACGAAAACGGCCGTTCCTGGGAACGGCCGTTTTTTATATGCATATTTCATTTATGCGCCAAAAAGCGCCCGGGTGATAGGCGGCAGCACAAACAAGTTCACAATCAGCACCGCAATAAAACTCAAGATCACAGCCCCAAAAGACTTGAAGCTGTCCAGATCCGTACCGCGTTGAATGGCAATCACCGTGGCAATCAGCGCCATCATCCAGCCAGCCACCACCAGAATAAAGCCAATACAGGGAATAAACGAGAACACAGCCAGCAAACGCGGCGCCTGGGCAAACCCAATCACCCGCAGCATCTCGCCGATGTTGGTATCGCCGCCAAACAGCTTGCCCCCGATCAAAAACGTCATCAGCGCCCACACAAACCAGGCCACAAACGCGCCCACAAATTCATTCATGAACGCGCCCAAAGGGGAACCCGTTGAGGCCATGTCAAACGATTGCAAAGATCCCATGACGCTGCTCATGTCAATCACAGCGCTGCTGTTGACATACGCCCCAATGCCGGATAACAAAGCAACCACAAAAACCACAATGGCAGCCTGTCCTGTTGCGCCCTTATCGGCTTCAATATCCTCGAAGGTGTCGCCGCTTAAGCGAAACACGCCCATAATTCGTTGTGTAAAGGTCATGCAATCCTCCTGTTTCCAGTTTTGGGTACGGGTCGGACAGATGGTAGAAGCGCCAATTTATAAACTTGCCCACCTGGAATCGAAACCCAAGTTATGAATTAAAAATGACGCCCTGACTCTTTTTGCGCCGACGTAAAGTCCGAACGCCAAAAAACAGTGACACAATCACAAGTATACCAGTGATGATGGGGATGAGTAAGGCAAAGATGGAAGCAAAAAACGCCACCACGTCTTCCAAAATGCTTACCACCCAGTTGCCGGTACCGCCGGTCGTCGCCGTGACGATGGGGCGCGCCAGGCTCTTGGTGGCGTGTACACCGCCAGAGACTAGCAGTCCGGCGCCCAGAGTAAGGATCGGGCTGATGTCGGTGATGACGTTGGCGCTGCTGGCGAACAGCACCGCGCCCGCTGCCGGCCGGATAAAGGTCTGGATACCGTCGTTGATAGAATCGACGACAGGAATCTTGTCAGCCAGCATTTCGATGATGAGCAAGACTGACAACAAAACGATGATCCAGGGCGTCGACAATAAATTGTAGGGAGCCGACAGTTCAATCAGGGGATCATTGAGCGGGTAGCGGGAAGCTACGGCCACAATGAGTAGGGGGATGTAGGCATTCAGCCCGGCGCTTCCGGATAAACCAAACGCGGAGCCAATGCCCGCCAGTGCTTCTATCATGAGTTCTCTCCTCTTCAACAATCAAAAAATAGTTTGGTGAGTTGTAACAGGGCTGTGTAAGAAAAAGATTAAAGATTGAAGATTAGGCGGCGCTGCTTGCTAATCTTTAATCTTTGCTCTTGAATCCTTCTCTTTTTACAACCCCGGCAGGCCGGTCATGGTTCCGGTCAGGTTAAAACGGACGAGGCCGATGAGACCCAGTTCCAGAACGGCCAGCGCCAGACCCATGGTGAGCGGGACCAGCGTTTCCCGCCAGCGTGCGGCCCGTCCATCGCGCCTGAACAAAATCAGCAGAAATACCACGTTTAAGGCGGTCACGATGAACAGCAGCCCGGCGCTGCTGGCTAAGGCTAATACGTAGGAGAGAGCGGGTTGGTTGCTCAAAAGCAGCAAAATGAGGACCAGCGCCACCACAATTAGCCCGCCCAGTTCGCGCAGGGAGGTGATGACCGGCGTGTAGTCCACGTTCCGCCAAAGGGTTTGCGCCAGCGCGGGAACGATAATTAGCCCCATCATCAGGCCGACGCCCATGCCGGTGAGCAGGCGCAGCCAGTTGCGCGGCTCGTAGAGGTGAGGGGCGTTGGGGAAGAAGTGGAGGTAAGAGTTGACGCCATCGATGCCCATGAGGATGACAAAACCGACCAGAGTGAGCAAGATGGGAAAGGTGGGCAGGCCGCCGCGGCGTAAACGGCCGTTTAGCCACAATATTCCTGTCACCAAAAACACGCCCAAATACATGCCCGTACAGCGTGCGCACAAGGGAAACTGCCGCCCGGCAATGGTGAAAGAGCGCTCCGTAATGCGATGGCACAGAGCGTAACCGGCCCAATCCGCCCCGTTCAGCACATGGCTGTGCGCCAGATGAGCGGCGTCTGTGATGGTGTAAAAGGCCATGAGCAGCAGCACACCCAGGCCGATAAGTAAAATGAAGATGCGCCGACGGGTAAACGGCCGTTCCCCTGTCACACTTGTGTAGCTGAAAGATTCTTCCGACGCTGTCATCACTCTGCTGTCATATCCTCATTTTAGGAGTAGAATAAGGGGGATTATAACACACGGCATCAATTTGAATTTCACGCAAAGCTGCCAGGTCTGTGATGTGTTTTTTCTTTTCGTCTTTTGCACCTTTGCACCTCTGCGTTGAATTCTTGTATTTATTCAGGTGTAGCCTGAGCTTGACGAAGGCGAAACCGGGCTTCGACAGGCTCAGCCATCGACAGGCTCAATAATTACAGATTCTTTCCAGAAGAGGAAATCATGACAAAACAACCCGCTGCCTATTACCGTCCCGATAATTTGCCCGAAGCGCTGCGTTTGCTGCAACAGCCGGATACCCTGCCTTTAGCCGGAGGCACAAAACTTTTAGCGGCAGATGTGACGGCTGCCGTCGTTGATGTGCAGGATTTGGGCCTAAATCAGGTGAAAGCCGGGGAAGCTGCCCTGGAAGTGGGCGCTGCGCTGACACTGGCGGCTTTAACGGCCGTTCTCCAGCCAGAAAATGAAGCCACGCCCGCCCCCTTGCTGCTCAAAGCTGTCCATCAGGCAGGTCCCAACACCTACCGCAACGCGGCCACGCTGGGCGGCACGATTGCCAGCCGCTTGCCGGACAGCGAACTGCTGGCGGCGCTGCTGGTGTTGGATGCGTCTTTGACGCTCTACACGCCGGACCCTGTGGAGATGAGTCTGGTTGATTACCTGGCGGGGGCGGAACGGCCGTTTGGTCTGATCACCGCCGTCACCATTCCCTGGCAGACCGGGCGCTTTGCCAGCGAACGGGTGGCGCGCACCCCGGCCGACACCCCCATCGTTTCGGTGACGTTGTGGCAGCCGGACGGCGAATTCCCGCGATTGGCGGCGACCGGCATTTCGCCGCTGCCCCGGCGTTTGACGGCGGCGGAACAGGCAATGGCTGATGGGGCGGTGGAAACGGCCGTTACCGCCGCCAAAGCCGCCTGTACTCATCCCGGCGATTTTCGCGGCGACTCCGCTTACCGGGCCGACATGGCTGCTGTGCTGACTCGTCGTGTATTGACCGCTGTCCAGTGAACAGTAGCAAGTAGCACGACGCCCCAAAAATAAACATTAAATAGAAAACCTGCTCTACAACTTGCACGCCAGCCCGCTCCCCGCTACGATTGGGAAACCAAGTTAACCGGGTGATCGCGGCTGGCGTTTCCTTTGGAAACGCTGGCTGAGGAAAGTCCGCACTCCACAGAGCATGGCGCCGGCTAACGGCCGGGCGGGGCAACCCGCCGGAATAGTGCAACAGAGAGGCGTATTGCCAGCTAAACGGGTCTCCCGTTTAGCCGGTGAGGGTGAAACGGTGGTGTAAGAGACCACCGGCGGCGGCAGTAATGTCGCCGGCCAGGCAAACCCCGCCAGGAGCAAGGCCAAGCAGGATGGAAGACTCCGGTCTGCGGGGCGGCTCGTCCCGCCAGACATCCGGGTAGGCTGCCAGAGGGTGCTGGTAACAGCGCTCCCAGATAGATGATCACCAGCGATGGCGCCGGCGCAAGCCGACGGTATCGCCTACAGAATGCGGCTTATAGGTCGGCTTGGTAAAGGCAAAAGTCAAAAGGCAGAAGGCAAAATTCTGCCTTCTGATTTCTGCCTTTTGATTTTTAAAAGGAGAAAAAATGTCTGTGAGAGTAGTATTTGTGTGTTTGGGCAATATTTGCCGTTCGCCGATGGCGGAGGGCGTGTTTCAGAAGATGGTTGAAGAGGCGGGTTTGCAGGACAAAATCCAGGTCGATTCGGCCGGAACCGGTTCGTATCACTTGGGTGAAGCGGCACACAGGGGGACAAGGCAGGTGTTGAACGAGAAGGGGATTGTGTATAACGGCCGTTCCCGCCAGATTCGCGCCGCCGACAATGCCCTCGATACCTACCTCATTGCCATGGATGACAGTAATCTCAGTGATCTCAAGCGGGCGTTTCCTAATCATGACAAGACCTATCGCCTGCTTGATTTTGCCCGCCATACCACTGAACGCGAAGTGCCGGACCCCTATTACACCGGCGGCTTTGGCGTGGTGTATGACCTGGTGGCGGATGGCTGCGCCGGGCTGCTGGCCTTTTTACAGCAGAAGGAAGAGAGTCTGGCATAGGCAAGATTATGGGCTTTGGCCGAATCAACGGCCTTCGACAAGCTCAGGCCTCGTCTTCCTCAGAATATGCAGGTTTTACTCCAGTAACCAATAAAAAAGGCTGTCAGGGAAACCTGGCAGCCTTTTGTGTTTGCGGATTGTGGTAAATTTTAGCAGCCAGCCAGTAGATAACTCTGGATGCGCTGCGGTAAGTCAAACACAGGCGTTTCTTTGGTGAGTACGTCTGTGGCGCCGGCGGTGAAGCTGTTATCCCGCGTTTCGTCCCGTTCGTCGGCAGTGTACATCACAATGCAGGGCGGCGGGGTTTCGTGTTCTACGCGGATGCGGCGGCAGACTTCTATGCCGTCCATGCCTGGCATCATCACATCCAGCAGCACTAAATCGGGCGTTTCTTCCGTGACCATGACCAGGGCTTGACGGCCGTTATAAGCGCCGCGCACGTGAAATCCGGCCTGTTCAAGAATGATTCGGCATAATTCTACCAATGAGGGTTCGTCGTCTACAACCAAGATTTTGCTTAGTAATGCCATAGTAAGATGATTTTATTGTATAAACCGGTTAGGGTAAATAGCCACTAAGAACCATTCTCAAATCAGAAAAATCATCAAGGTCGTATATAAAACTAAAAGCCCGCTGTGGGCGGGCTTTTTGTCCGCTGTAGGCGGGCTTTTGAGTTTATTGGTGCATCGCTTCGTAGCTTCTTTTCGCGATTACATTTTGAGCTTGTGGTCCTTTGCCGCGATCTACCAGTTCGAATTCCACCTTATCGCCTTCGTACAAATTTCGATACCCTTCGCCTTCGATGGCTGAGTAATGGACGAAAACTTCTTGTTCGCCGCTGTCCGGATTAATGAATCCGTATCCTTTGAGGCGGCTGAACCACTTCACAACACCTGTCATCTTACTCATCATAGGAACCTCCGTTTTTTTTCCTGCCAGTGGATGTTGGTTATAGTTAACAGTTTTTTCAGGAGGTAGTCCATAAAAGAGGCGTGAAAGAAAGGGGAAATAATCGTAAGGAATGGGACGGGCGTTTTGGGGGGTGCTGTTTTGCCTGGATAGACAGGGTGTCGGGCGTTTTGTTTACATAAAGCGCGGCATGAGTACGGCCTGGAGCAGCACTTGCTCGGCGCTGTCAGCGGTGAAGCCGGCTGCCGTTGCCAGGTTTTGGGAGGCGGAGTTGTGGCTGGAGACTTCATAGAGGGGAGAACGGCCGTTTGTCAGCACATACTGCACCACAGCCGAAAGCACGCTCACGCCCAATCCCTGCCGCCGCTGCGCCGTATCTGTGTTCACGGAGAGACTGGCGTAACGCGGCGACTGCCAGTTGATGCCGGCTGAGGCGATGATTTGATTGTCTTGTTGAGAACGCACCACAAAACGAGGCAGGCCGTTGGGGCCTTCTGATTGTGTCACCAGTACGTTGATGACCGGTTCAAAGCGGCTGTGGTGGAGCGTGTAGAGTTGGAGGTGTTCGCTGGTTTGCACGGTGAAGAGAGCTTGCAAGAGGGGGAGATAAGCGGCGGGGGCCTGCATGATAACGGCCGTTTCCGGCTGTATGGCGTTGTAAATGACGGCGGCGCTGGTTTCCAGGTCGGTGATGGGCAGGCGCATCGTTACCAGGGGGCGGAACAAATCCAACCCGGTGCGCGAAAAGGTGACAAAGCCTGCGGCCCGTTCTGTCTCAGGCGGATAGGGCAGCACGGAGGATTTGCCGTCCGGGTGGTGGAAGGCGTAATAAGCCGCTGCCGCATCGGCGGGCTTGTCGCTCAGTAAATGTTGAATGGCGCGTCGTCGTTGATCTAAGTCCATAAAAACCTTTTTAGCGGGGATTAGGGATTGTTTAGTTTATCCCAAAATCCCCTAATCCCCGCTTTGGTTTATCAAAGCTTGTATGGCTGTATCGATGGCGGCGGCAACGGCCGTTTTCTTTTCCGCCGCATGGTCCACAAACGCCGCCATATCTTCAGTCTTTTCCAGGACAAAGCCATCAACCGCCAGGATTGCCGCCGTTTGGATGCCCCGCAAACTGCCAATCAGAAACAGGGCGGCGCACTCCATCTCTACCGCCAACACATTCGCCTGGGACATGAGCGCATAATCCGGGGTGTTGGCGTTGACCACGCCGTTAAAAAACGCATCCCGCGTCAGGACAATGCCGGTGTGGGCAGGAATCTGCCCCTGGCCGGCGCTCTCTTTCAGCGCCAGCGTCAGCGCCGCATCCGCCACGGCCGGGTAGCCATCTGGGACCACTTCTCGTCCATAGCCCGTGCGCTGCACAGCGGCTGAGGCAATGACCAGATGTCCCGGCTTGACGGTGGGCTGCAAACTGCCGCAGGTGCCCACGCGGATGATCTGCCGGGCGCCCGCCGCGATCAGTTCTTCAAAAGCAATCGCCGCCCCCGGCGCGCCAATGCCATGCGAGGTGACGGTGAGAGAACGGCCGTTTTTCACCCCTATGTAGGTCCGGTATTCCCGCTGTTCGGCCAGGAGCCGGTGCTCATCCAACCGCGCCGCGATTTCTGTCGCCCGCGCCGGATCCCCACACACCAGAACGGCCGTGGGCATGCTGCCGGGAATCAAATTCGTATGAGGTAGACGGTTTGCCATATAAATGATGCGTGACACGTGATGCGTGATGCGTAAAGATATTTTCACGCATCACGCATCACGATAAACTATTGCTGGAATTCCATACCCTTTGGCTTGTTATCCAGCAGCGTTTCCAGCTTCGCCATCACGTCATCGGTCAGCTTATCCACCGCGTCCATCGCCTTCATGTTTTCTACCACCTGGCTGACCCGCGACGCGCCGGTAATCACGGTGCTGACGTTGGGATTCTTGAGACACCAGGCAATCGCCAACTGCGGCAGCGAGATGCCCAAATCAGCCGCCACCGGAGCCAGTTCGCGCACGGTTTGCAGCCGTTTTTGTCCTTCTTCACTCTCAAACATCTGGCGCAGCCATTCATAACCGGGCAAAGTCAGGCGTGAATCGTCCGGGATGCCATCGTTATATTTGCCGGTGAGCAGGCCGGAAGCCAACGGTGACCAGATGGTGGTGCCCAGACCAATGGCGTCGTAGAGACGGGCATATTCCACCTCAATGGTGTGGCGGTGGAACATGTGGTACTGCGGCTGCTCCATCGTTGGCGGAATCAGGTTGTATTGGCGCGCCGTACTGTACGCTTCCATCAACTGCTGCGCCGACCATTCCGACGTGCCCCAGTAGAACACCTTGCCCTGCTGGATGAGTTCCGTCATGGCTCGCACCACCTCTTCCATCGGGGTGCTGGGGTCGGGGCGATGGCAGAAATAAAGGTCCAGGTAATCGACTTGCAGCCGCGCCATAGCCTGGTGGCACGCTTCGTAGATGTGCTTGCGGCTTAAGCGGTTCTGATTGGGTTTGGGATTGGCGACCGCGCCGCCCCACACCTTGCTGGAAACGACAAAACTGTCGCGCCGCCAGCCTGCTTTTTGCAGCGCCTCGCCCATGATCGTTTCCGCCTGTCCATGCGCGTACACCTCGGCGTTGTCGAAAAAGTTGACGCCGGCGTCATACGCGGCGGTCATGATTTCCAGCGCTTCATCCACGCCGAACTGCGTGCCAAACGTGACCCACGCGCCAAAAGAGAGCGCACTAACTTTTAAGCCCGATTTTCCTAAATGACGATATTCCATGTTGATCTCCTTTTTTTGATTGTGCGGTTGTGGTGTTTTTTTGTAACTTCTCAAAATTGTGGGGAGAACGAAGCCAGAGCTTGTTGAAGCCGCTGTTGTCTTCGACAGACTCAGGCGACGGTCTTGGAAATTACAAAACTGCTCCCAATTTGTTTCTGAAACTAGAGTGTACTAGTACCCCCTTTTTCCCGCAAACACAATTGACTTTACCCTGGCAGGTGGGGTAGAATGCCTGTGTTAGCGTTCATCAAGCGTTAACAAACTGTGGACTACCTCCTTGTGTTGTGTACCTGTGTAATACCCCGTATGTCAGTGTGACATGCGGGGTTTTTGTTTCAGGGTGGCAGAGTGGCAATGTGACCCTGTCACTTTGCCACTCTGCAACTTTGCCGCTTTTTGCTATGAACTCATACGGCCGTTTACTCATCCACTATCTCAAGCCGCTTAAAGGGCGGGTGCTGCTGCTGGCGCTGCTGGTGCTGGCTGGCATTGGCTTGCAGTTGTTGAATCCGCAGTTGATCCGCCGCTTTTTGGATGGCGTGGAAACGGGGCAAAACGTGCAGGAACTGGTAGTGACGGCTGCCATTTTCACCGGCATCGCCATTTTAGCCCAGGCCGCCAGGCTGATCGGAGCATATCTGGGGGAAGTGGTGGCGTGGCAGGCGACCAACGAACTGCGCGCCGACCTGGCGCTGCACTGCCTGCGTCTGGACATGACCTTCCACAAGGCGCACAAACCGGGTGAACTGATTGAGCGTGTGGACGGCGATGTGAACATGATGGCAAATTTCTTTTCCCAGCTGCTCATCCAGTTGGTCAGCAATTTATTGCTCATTGTGGGCGTGTTGGCGCTGCTGTGGCTGGTCGATTGGCGCATTGGTCTGAGCATCACGGTGATTATGCTGCTTGGTTTGTGGGCGTTGAACTGGATCAATCAACGGGTAGTTCCGCGCTGGCAGGCGCTGCGCCAGGTCAGCTCGGACTTGTTCGGCTATTTAGAAGAGTGGCTCAGTGGCACGGAAGAAATCCAGACCAACGCTGCCGCGCCATATGTGATGAACCGTCTGTACCGGCTGCTGCGCGAGCGCTGGCACAAAATGCAAGAGGCCATGCGCCTGAATGTGTGGGTGGGGGCGCTGCCCACATTGGCGCCCACGCTGGCTTATATTGCCGCCTATTTGTGGGGCGCCCAGGTGTATCACAACGAATTAGTGACGATTGGCACTGTCTACCTCGTGTTTTATTACATTGACGTGGTCAAGGGTCCGCTGTGGATTATCCGGCGGCAGATTCAGGATTTGCAGCAGGCGGCCGCCAGCATGAACCGTATTGCTGACCTGTTTCAGGTGCAGCCAACGATTCTCGACGGCAGTCAGGACAGCCTGCCTGAAGGCGCGTTGGCAGTGCGTTTTGACGGTGTTTCGTTCAGCTATGCGGATGATCCGGAGACGCTGATATTGGAGGGCCTGGATTTTACGCTGGCGCCGGGACAAGTTTTAGGTTTGTTAGGGCGCACAGGCAGCGGCAAAAGTACGCTTACCCGTTTATTGTACCGCTTTTACGATCCGACGGCAGGAACGGTGAGTTTGGGGGATGAGAACGGCCGTTTTACCAATCTCCGTGACCTCACCCAGGCCGCCCTGCGCCGGCGCATTGGCATGGTGACGCAGGAGGTGCAGCTTTTTAACGCCAGCCTGCGCGACAATCTTACCCTGTTCAACGATGACATCGGCGATACCCAGATTTTAGAGGCGCTGGACCACCTTGGTTTGCGCAGCTGGCTGAACGCGCTGCCCAATGGTCTGGATACGGCGCTGGCGGCGGGTGACAGTTTGTCGGCGGGGGAAGCGCAGCTGCTGGCGCTGGGCCGCGTCTTTCTGGCGGATCCCGGCCTGATCATTTTGGACGAGGCCTCGTCCCGCCTGGATCCCGCGACCGAACATTTAATCGAACAGGCGCTCGATATCCTGCTGGCCGGACGTACCGCCATCATAATCGCCCACCGTTTGTCTACGGTACAGCGGGCGGACGAGATCCTGATATTGGAAAACGGCCGTTTACTGGAACAAGGCGGGCGGCTTGATCTCATACGTGACAGCGGTTCACGCTTCTCCCAACTCCTGCAAACCGGCATGGCCGACGCCGTATTGGCCTAGATAGACGCAATGCCCTGAATTGTCAAAGGCTTCTAAAAAATGATACAACAAACGCCAACCTCAGAAACGCTAAAAACATACCAATACTTTTGGCGGCTTATCCGCTTTCGACCTCGCTATTACGCCCGAGATTTGAGCGCCATTACAGTTCATTTTGCCTTGTCTGCCGTTCAAGGATTGATTCTAAAAGCATACTTTGACGGTCTGACCGGCGTCGGCGGACTGCCAGTTAGACAGGTGATCGGGATTCAAGTAGTGCAGCTGGCGCTGGTCTTGGGCAGTTTATACGTTACGAATATGGCTTACGTAAACTTTACGCAGCACAGCATGGCTTTGCTCATCCGCAACATGGTTTGGCATATTTTGCGCATGCCAGGCGCCAAAGCCTTGCCCAAGAATCAAAACGGATCCACCATGACGACCGGGCAAGTCACCAGTACTTTGCGTGACGATGTGGATGAGATGGCCCATTCTATCATCATCATTGACGATGCCGTGGCGCTGTCGATAACGGCGCTGCTCTCGTTTACCATTATGCTGCGCATCAACGTATGGGTGACGGTGGGTACTTTCATTCCGCTGGGGATCATTATTGTCATCGCTCAACTGCTGGGCGGGCGCGCCAAGGCGTACCGGCAGGCCAGCCGCCAGGCGACCAGCGACGTAACCGGCATGATCGCCGACATGTTTAACGCCACGCAGGCGTTGAAGGTAGGCCACGCCGAAGAACGCATCATTAACCGTTTTCGGGTACTCAATGATCGGCGGCGGGAGACGATGGTGAAAGATCGCTTTCTGGTGCAGTTTGTGGACACCTTGAGCAGCAGCACCGTTGACATTGGCGTCGGTTTTATTTTGCTGGCGGCAGCGCAGTCCATGTATACCGGCGCGTTTACGGTGGGTGATTTTGCCCTGTTTGCTTCCTACATCTGGCCTTCCACGCATCTGATGCGCATCATCGGCAATTTCCTGACGCGCTACAAACAGGTGGGAGTCTCCACCGGGCGCATGGAAGCAATTATGCAGGGTGAACCGGCGGGGGCGGTGGCGGCGCACCATCCCATTTATTTAACAGGAGATCTGCCGGAACTGCCGTTTACCCCGAAAACGGAAGCCCATGGCTTCCAGAAACTGGCGCTCCGCCACCTGGGTTACCGTTATGAAAACAACAGCGGCAGCGGCTCTGGCGGCATTGAAGACGTCAGTTTTGAGGTGCGGCGTGGTTCTTTCACCGTCGTTACGGGGCGCATTGGCTCCGGCAAAACGACGCTGCTGAAGCTGCTGCTGGGGCTGCTGCCGCCGCAAACGGGCGAAATCTGGTGGAATGACGAACTCGTCACTGATCCGACTTCGTTTCTGAGGCCGCCGCGGGTGGCTTATACGGCGCAGGTGCCACGTCTGTTTAGCGATTCTTTACGGGACAACTTGCTGCTTGGTCTGCCGGAGGATAAGGTGGACGTGGCGGGGGCGGTGACAACGGCCGTTTTGCAGCAGGACTTGGCCGGCATGGAATACGGTCTGGAGACGATGGTCGGTCCGCGCGGCATTCGCCTTTCCGGCGGGCAGGTGCAGCGCGCCGCCGCCGCCCGCATGTTCGTGCGCGACGCCGAACTGCTCATCTTTGACGATCTCTCCAGCGCTCTGGATGTAGAGACGGAGCAGCAGTTATGGGAAAACGTGACAAAAAGGCAAAAGGCAGAAGGCAGCGGGCAAAGTGAGGTAACGGCGCTGGTGGTGTCGCACCGCCGGCCGGCCTTGCGCCGGGCGGACCACATAATTGTGCTGGAGAACGGCCGTTTAGCCGACCAGGGCACGCTGGCTGAACTGTTGGCGCGCTGTGAGGAGATGCAGCATTTGTGGCAGGGGCAGGTGTAGAGTATGAACAGCCTTATCAAAGCACAGGATGCCTGCCCTTGCAGCAGTAAACGGCCATTTGCCCACTGCTGCCAGCCCTGGTTGGCGGGAGAATACGCGCCAACGCCGGAAGCGTTGATGCGTTCCCGTTTTACGGCCTATGCCCTGGGAGACGTGGGTTTTATCATGCGCACCACCCATCCTCGCAGCCCTCATGCGCAGCCAGACGCCAAAGCATGGCGGCAAGACCTGAAGGCTTTTTGCCGCCAGACGGATTTTCTCGGTTTACAGATTAGGCGGGTGGAGGAATCTGCTCAGGAGAAGGTGGGTTGGGTCACGTTTCGCGCCATTTTGATGCAGGCGGGACGGGATGCTTCCTTTACTGAAAAGAGCCGGTTTGAGCAGGTAAACGGCCGTTGGTATTATCTGTCCGGCGAAATCTCATAGACCCCGTGTTCGGTAATCCGTGTTCAGTAATCCGTGTTCGGTAATCCGTACTCGGTAATCTGTACTCGGTAATCCGTAAGGTGCACCCGCTGGTGAACGCCATCGGAAAACGGGTTACGGACTACGGGTCACGGACTACGGGTTACGAAAAAAGGGTTATTCCTCTTCGCCCACAGCGGTATTAGTCAGTAAACCCGCTTCCGTAATTTGCAGGCGGTACAGCCCCTTAAAATCATCCGGGTCCGCCGGTTCGCCCTTGCGCAAAATCACAATTTTGCCAGCCATCGCCAACTGCCGGCTCATCAAGCGGATACGCTTGGTCAGCGTCTGCCAGAAATCCGGCAGAATAGCCTGCGCCACGGCTTCCGGCTTCACCGTTTTTTCTAATCCGGCTTCACGGCACATAGATAAAATGGTGTCGCGTACTTCGTCATCACTAACCTTGCGCGGTTTGAGGGGTAATATTTTTGCCATGGTCAATGGCCTCCTGAGTTAAAAAGTAAGGTGGGAGTATATCAACAATGCACATCCTGTAAAAACAAGGTCTTCGTCCAGATTTTTAGACGGCTCTTAACGGCCGTTTGTGAAAATGGCGTGAAGGTGCGGCTGCTTTAACAAAAATTTTAAGCATACAATACTAAGGTAACAGGGGAA
>JAWOGU010000566.1:0-2825 GCA_046496595.1 Chloroflexota bacterium | reverse complement strand
CGAATATGCGCACAGCATGGGCAACAGCATGGGAAACTTCCAGGACTACTGGGATGAGATCAACAAATACCCCCAATTGCAGGGCGGCTTTATCTGGGACTGGGTCGACCAGGGCATACTGGAAACCGATGCCAAGGGAAGATCCTATTTCGCCTATGGAGGCGACTACGGGGAAGGCCTGCCCTCCGATGGAAATTTCCTCTTCAATGGCGTGGTATTCCCCGACCGGAGCGTGAAGCCCGGCACCTATGAAGTAAAAAAAGCCCAGGAATCCATTCGCTTTAAGGTGCTGCGCGTTCACGACAATGTCGCCAGGGTGCTGGTCGAGAACCTCTACGATTTCACACCTCTCGACCATTTTTATTTCCATGCCTTTATTAGGGCTGATGGCCGGGAAGTACAACACCTTACAATGCCTGAAATTGCTGTTGAACCCCATTCCAGCATGGTTTTTAACCTCTCCTTAGGAGCTGTTGAGGTGGAGCCCAATACGGAGTATTTCCTGCATTTCCAAGCCTTTACCCTGTATGAAACCCCAATGGTCCCTGCAGGGCATCTGGCAGCTTCACCTGTTCGTTTGCTGCCAGATGGCCATCAAAACCGCCGTGGAAGACGGACAACTGCGCCAGCATGGTTTGTTCCGCTTCCGGCAGCAGTTCCCAGGAGTAGTCGAATGCTGCCCGCAAACTGCGTTGGCGCTGCGGCATGTTACGCAGGTCGCTCGTCAGAAAATCGAGATGGCGCTCGATGGCGGCGGCGATTTCCTGGCAGGGAACGGTGCGCACCCAGGCGGCGGCCAGTTCCAGCGCCAGCGGCAGCCCGCCCACCAACCGGCAAATGTGCAAGATGGCCTCGCGCTCGGCGGCGCTGTCGAAGCTGAGGTAAACTCGCCGCGCCCGCTGGATGAAGAGCTGCGGCGCGCTGAAGGCTGCCCAATCACCGGCCGTTTCCGGCGGCAGGTCCAGTCCACCAATCTCTACCAGCCACTCCTCGTACAGGTTTAGCCGTTCCCGCGAAGTGACGAGCAGGCGGAGCCCAGGGGCGGCGGCCAGCAGGGAAGCGACCAGACTGGCCTGGGGCAGCAGGTGTTCAAAATTGTCCAACAGCAGCAGCAGGCGGCGGTCGCGCAGGTGTTGGCGCAGTTGTTCATCGGGTGACGTCGCTCCCCTTAGTTTCAGGCCGATGATTTCGGCGATGTGGGGCGCGACGGCCACTTCGGCTTTGCTCAGTGCAGGCACTTCGGCTTTGCTCAGTGCAGGCACTTCGGCTTCGTTCTGTGCAAGCGTTCCTGGAGGCAAATCGGCTAGCGGCACAAAAAAAACGCCGTCAGAAAAACGCGGGTCGGTCAGGTGGCGGGTGGCCGTTTCCAATGCCAGCCGGGTTTTGCCTGCGCCGCCGGGACCGAGAATGGTCAGTAAACGGCCGTCTGGCTGCGCCAGCAAGGCCGTTAACTGCGCCAGTTCCGGTTCGCGCCCGACAAAGGAGGCGGCGCTGGCGGGCAGGTTGTGGGGTGGAGCAGGCTTACTCTGAGCCGAGTCGAAGGGAGGTAGGCGGTTGTGTTTGATGTCTTCGTAAAGGGCAATGGTCTCCGCGGCCGGTTCGACGCCCAGGTTTTCGGCCAGCAGGCGGCGGCAAGTTTCAAATTGAGTCAGAGCTTCACTGCGCCGATCGTCCAGGGCCAGCAGGCGCATGAGCAAGCGGTGGGTTTCTTCGCGCCAGTTATCCAGCGCCAATATGCGCCGGGCGTAGGCGATGCCGTCACTGGTGGTTTGCTGTTGGTGGGCATTGTCGGCCAGACGGTGCAGTAACTCTATCACCAGCAGGCGCAGGCGTTCCCGTTCCAGCACCGCCCATTCGTCGAAGGCGGGGGCGTCGGGCACGTTAAAGCCTTCCAGAAAATCGCCACGATAAAGAGCAATGGCCGTTTTCCAGGCGGCAGGGGATCCGGAAACGGCCGTTTGCAGGGCGTGGACGTCTACCGTGACCAGATTGGCGTTGAGACTGATGGTGTGGTGGGTGAGGGTCAGAAACGGCCGTAGCGCGGGCGGCAGCCGGTTCAACGTTACCCGCAAGCTGGCCCTTGCCGCCGCGTCCGGCGTCTCGCCCCACAGCAGGGCGGCTAACGCCTCTCGTGAACAGGGTTGGCCGGTGACTGCCAGATAAGCCAGCAAGGCTACTCCTTTCACCGGCAGTCTGCTCGCCAGCAGTACGCCGTCTAGCCGTATTTCCGGTTGACCCAATAAAGTCAGTTGCAGTGTCGCTTGATCATGCATGTCATCGCTGCCTGTTACGCTGCTGTTACGGTTCAGTAATGTTGGATGCTTATGCTGACATTATAACGGTGGTCATTCTGTTGTCACGGATTTGTTATGTCTCAATCACTTCAATTACCTTACACCATATACCTGATGCGCCTCTGGCTGGACAGTGAAGGAGAATCAGCCTGGCGTTTTAACCTGGAAGACCCGCACACCAACGCCCGGCGCGGTTTTGCCAGCCTGGACGAGATGGTGCTTTTTTTGCAGCAAGAAACCACAAAGGATACGAGGAAACGTCATGATGCGTAAAAGAGATTCTATGTTGAGTTTGATTGTGGCTCTCCTGGTGGTGATCGGTGGGCTGGGGCGAGTAACGGCCGTTACCCACGCCATCACCTACACCGTCACTACCACCGCCGACAGCGGCCCCGGTTCCCTGCGCCAGGCCATCCTGGACGCCAACGCCAACCCCGGCGCGGACACCATCACCTTCGCCATCGGCGCCAGCGGCAGCCAGCAAACCATCCAGCCCACTTCGGCGCTTCCCATTATCACCGGCCCCGTGAC
>JAWOGU010000552.1:0-4467 GCA_046496595.1 Chloroflexota bacterium | reverse complement strand
CCGGATTGTGGGGCCATTGTGGGCGGGGTATTTGTTTGACATGAACGTCAACCTGCCCTATCTCAGTGGTTCCATCATTATGCTGGTTGGCTTTTTTGTCGGTCTGGCGCGAGTAAAGCCGGAAGGCGACGTGCAGCCCGTGCTATGCAAATAATTGATCCAAGGCTTTTTTAGAAGAAAACATAGCGTCTTTAGCCACAACACAACTACCTTGAATATTTACTTTTGGAAACTCATTGGACTGATCTGAATGGGCAAGAGTGCAAACTGCCGTTGTCACCTTCACTACCTGGTTGGCGGGCAGCCGGGTAGTGGTTTCGACAATTTGCATTGCATAACTTGTAACCGATGGGGCTTAGCGTACATTTTCGTCCTTTTGCTCCCAAAACCCCATTACGTGATTCGCCGCAGGGCCAGCAGGGCCATGTCGTCTAACTGCGGCACGTCGCCGGTATGGCGGGCAACGGCCGTTTCCACCGCCGTGCATATTTCCTGAGCCGAACCACCCGCCGCCGACTGCACGGCTGTTTGCAACCGTTCCCGCCCCATATAACTGCCATCCGCCGCCTCAGCATCCATCACGCCGTCCGTGTACAGCAGCAGGATGTCGCCTGGAGCCAGCGTCACTTCGGCCGTTTGCCAGCGGCTTTCCTCCAGCAGTCCCAGCGGGATGCCGGTGCAGCACAGTTCGCGCACGCGGCCGTTATCTGCCCGCAGCAGCAGCACTGGCGGATGCCCGGCATTGCAGTAGCGCAAACGGCCGTTTTCCGGCTCCAGTACCCCATAAAAAGCGGTCACAAAATAGTCCCCCTCTAAAAAATAAAGCAGCCGCTCATTGATGGCGCACAGCACCGATTCCGGCTCATCGGGGTACTGTTGGGCGAAAGGCTCCAGCAGCCCCCAGCTAATCGCCATCAGCAGCGCCGCTGGCACCCCCTTGTCCACCACGTCGGCCATCATCAGCCCTAAACGGCCGTTGGGCAAGCGCAGCACATCAAAGAAATCGCCCGACATCTCTCGCGCCGGCTGCAAGCGTGCGGCAATTTGCCAGCCCACCAGCTCCGGGAACTGGTCAGTCAGGAAACTGGACTGCACCAGCGCCGCCAGCGCCAGCTCCCGTTCGTAGCGCTCATTGGCGGCGTCGGTGGCGGTTTTGGCTCCTTGCAGGGCGGCCAACGTCTCTTGCAGCGCCAGCGTGCGCTCATCGACCAGCCGCGCCAACTGCCGCCGCTGCCCTTCAATGACGCGGATACGCAGGACGAACCCTCCTACCACGCCGCCCACGACCACGCCCACTGCCAGCGCCATAAACCACCACGTCTGCCAGAACGGCGGCGTCATGATCACACGAACGGCCGTTCCCTGCTCATTCCACACCCCGTCACTATTGGCGGCATGCACGCGGAAGGTGTAATCCCCCGGCGGCAGTCCCGGATAGTTGGCGAAGCGGCGCGTGCCCACCTGGTTCCACTCCTCGTCGAACCCCTCCAGCAGATAGGCGTACTGGTTCTCTTGCGGTGCGGAGAAGTGCAGAGCAGCGTATTCAAAGGTGAGAAAATCTTGCTGGTAATCCAGTTCGATGGTTTGGGCGACGGGCGGTGCTTCCGCCAGCGGCGACTCTTCGCCAATGCCCACTTCCTTATTAAAGAGCAGAAAATTGGTGACGACTACCGGCGGCACGTAGGGATTGGCGCGAATGGCGGCGGGATGGAAGAAGTTGAAGCCATTGATGCCGCCAAAATACATCTCACCAGCCGCCCCTTTGAAGGCCGCGCCCTGGTTAAATTCCATGGCTTGCAGGCCGTCGCCCAGGTCGAAATTCTGGAAGGTTTCCTGCTGCGGGTCGAAGCGGGAGAGGCCGAGACTGGTACTGATCCAGAGATAGCCCTGGTCGTCGGCCAACAGGGCGTAGATGGTTTCGTTGGGCAATCCTTCCGGTTCGCCATAGGTGATGAAGCGTTCGCTGGCGGAATCAAAACGCGCCAGACCGCCCGCTGTGCCAATCCACAACTGTCCCAGGCGGTCTTGGTGCAGAGCGAGGATAGTGTCGTTGGGCAGGCTGTCGGGGTCGTCGGGGATGTATTGGTAATGGGTGAAACGGCCGTTTTCCGGCGTAAACAGATTCAAGCCACCGGCAAATGTGCCCAACCACAGCGCCCCATCTGCCGTTTCGCTGATGGCGGTGACAAAGCTGGCGTTGAGACCTTGCGGGTCGGCCGGATCATGGGTGTAAGCGGCCAATGTTTCTCCGCTCTGCCGGTCGAGGCGCACCAGCCCGCCGCCGATGGGGCTGACCCAGAAGTCGCCGCTGGCAGATTCATAGAGGCTGAAGACGCCCAGTCCGCCAAAATCATAATGGCTAAAACGGCCGTTTTCCCGTTCAAATCGGTCCAATCCGGCGGCCGTGCCCACCCACAACGTCCCCTGGCGGTCTTCATAGACGCGCCACACCTGGTTGCTGCTCAGGCTGTCGGGGTCGGCCGGGTCATTGAGGTAGTGCGTAAAACCCGCGTCGCCCGCATCGGCGCGATTCAGCCCGCCGCTAAACGTGCCCAGCCAGAGCGTGTCATGGCTGTCTACCAAAATCGACCAGATGAACGGGTCGTTCAGGTCGGATGGGTCATCAAGGTTGGGCTGCACACGCAAAAATTTGGCCTTCATGCGGTCGAAGCGGTCCGCGCCGCTGCCAAATGTGCCAAACCACATGATGCCAGCGGCGTCTTCTAACAGACTGACGACATTGTCGTTGGCCAGGGAATGGGGGCTGGCGGGGTCGTGGCGGTACTGGACGAAGCTGTCGCTGGCGGGGTCATAGCGGTTGACGCCGCCCTGGGTTGTGCCCAGCCATAGTTCGCCGCGCCGGTTGTGGTAAACGGCCGTTACCAGGTCGTTGCTCAGACTGGCGGGGTCTTGGGGGTCGTGGCGGTAATGGCGAAAGCGGTCGGCGCCAGCGTCCAGGCGGTTCAGGCCGGCGCTGGTAGCAATCCACAACGTGCCGTTTTCATCTTGCGCCAGGGAAGTGACAGGTGTACCGCTGAGGCTGTGGGGATTGGCGAGATCGGGGAGGTAGTGGGTAAAACGGCCGTTTTCCGTATCCAAACGGCTCAACCCGCCGCTGGTGCCAATCCACAAAGCCCCATCTGGCGCCAGCAGCAGGGCCCCGATTTCCTGGTTGGGTAGGCTGTCCGGATCGTTGGGGTTCGCCAGGTAACGCTGCGCCTGCCCGGTGGCCGGGTCGAAGCGGTTCAGCCCGGCGCTTGTGCCCACCCACAATACGCCAGAAGGATCCGCTGCCAATTCCGTGACAGAATTACTGCTGAGACTGGTCGGGTCGTCGGGATTATATTGGTAGCGGGTGAAGCTTTCCGTCTGCGGGTCATAGCGGTCTAACCCGCCGTTGCTGCCCACCCACAGCACGCCGTCGCCAACCACCAGCAGCGCGTTGATCAAGTTGCCGCTGAGGCTGTCCGGATCGTCGCGGCGGTTTTTGAACACTTTGCACTGGTAGCCGTCGAAGCGGTTCAGGCCGTCTTGGGTGCCCAGCCAGAGAAAACCTTGCGGGTCTTGCGCCATGACAGCGACGACGCTTTGCGAAAGTCCTACTTCGAGAAAGAGATGGTCGAAGTCGAGTTCGGGTGTCAACTGCACAGGCATCGCGTCAAGCCATTCCTGGTTGGGCGGCGGGGCGGTTAAAATGATGGGCGCAGGGGTTGGCGAGGGCGCTGGGGCGGCGGCACGGGTGCAGCCGGATAGTGCGAGCAGTGCCAGCAGCAGGATCAGGCAGTCATATGGAATTAATTGGCGGCTCATTTGCGCTCCCATTGCCGGGCGGCCAGGAAACGGTAAGAAACGGCCGTTTTCTTCCGGCGCATTCCTACTTATTATAAAGGGTAACACTCTGATTAACTAATTAATAAAACTTTCAAGGGATTTTCCTTCATTTGTATACTCACTTCGCTCTTTTGTTAAAATGGCGAAAAATAGTGACACTAACGATTATCGAACTGCGAAACGTTAAACCGAGACAGCAGGGCAATTATCAGGTACGCCTGTCAATGATGCCTGGAAGCGGTTGATCTGGTACAACGCGGTGGCCATCTCGATTTACCAGGCGGAGGATGAATTGGTGCGTCCGGATGGACTGGCGTCTTTGCCCGATGATAGCTGGTGGGCGAATTTCTTCGTGGAGATGGACAGGGGGATACGGATCGGTAGCGCAAGATAGCCTTTTTCGAGCGGACTTGGGTGAAGGAGTGGGACGTTGTGTCAGGGGTCAGTATAGAACAGCTCGAAATGCAGGTATTCCATAATGGTGGCCTTCCCGGGGAAAGGCGCAAACCAGCGATAGTAAATTTCATACAGAATAGTCAGCATTACAAAAGGAACATCTGGCAAAACAGAACCGATAAGCAGCGCCGGGATATGGATAGGGATTTTAGTAGGATTGCGCCCGGTGCGGGTGAGAAC
>JAWOGU010000551.1:0-7284 GCA_046496595.1 Chloroflexota bacterium | reverse complement strand
GCCGGGGAATTCTGGTAATGGTCGGCGTCCATCCAGTTGCGGAAGTAGAGGACAACGTCGCCGGGGCGGAGGGAAGCGGTGGTTTGCAGGTAGCGCACGGCCGCTGCCACCGCCGGACCTACCGCCATATCCTCGGCCGTTGCCTGGCCGATCTCCACCACCTGACAAAAACCGGCCACGGCTCCGCCAGCAGCGCGAAAAACATAAAAGGTTGCCTGTGGGCGCGTTTGCCAGTAACGGGCCGCCGCCAATGATTCCTCGCCCTGATGCTGGCGGAACAACTGCTCAATCACGGGCATATCGGCCGGCTGAGCCGCATCAATGTAAAGCTGACCCCACGATTGCCACTCATAGAATGGTCGCATAAACGGGTTGTTGCGGTGCAGAAAGAGCAGGGCAAAAACAGCTAACTGCTGCGCCAGCCCGCTGCGCAGCTGAATTTGCTCGATGATGTAGCTGCGCACCTGAAAGTGCAGCTCGCGGAAGCGGGACAGATTGCGCCAGCGCAGTTCCGCCTCCAGCAACTCCCGCACCAGGTCATGGGGGAAGAGGCCAAATGGCCCCTGTTCAATGAAGGAGAGATCACGCAGCCATTGGAAGGCGGCATGGGCGTGGTCGGCGCCCAGGCAGTGAGCCAGCAGCGCCTCGTCGGTGGTAAAGGCGTGGGCGCACACCTCTAACGCCTGACGGAAGATCGGGTTGGGCACGTCGGCGACGAAGCGCTCCAGCAAGACGCGCACCACGTCGGGGTCTTGTTTCAGGTCAAAGGCGCTGGCGGCTTTGTTCTGGTGGAACAGGTCGGCGGCCAGGGAGAGGGCCAACGGGTGACCGTAGGTCATGCTCAGGACGTGCGCTGCCTCCTCTTCCGGCACGCCCTGGCCGCGCAGGTAGGTGGCGCTTTCGTCGGGGCGCAGATTGCGCAGCGAGATGATGCGCGTTAGCTCGGCCCAGCCGCCAACACGCCAGGCAGTTGGCGGCGGCTGGCGTCCGGCAATGATCACGATGGTCCGCTCCGGCAAGTCGGGCAGGAATTGTTCACGCAGCCAGCCATCCAATGGGGATAACAGTTCGTAGGTGTCCAACAGAAGGATGAGGTCTGGGGTGTTGGTGAGGACATCCTGAGGAGCGGTTTCGGGGGGGAGTGTAAGGGCTAGTTGCAGGGCGGTGAGGAAGCCGGGTGGAGAGGCGTCGAGGTGACGGCCGTCTAGTGATACGCTGGGTCGTCCGGCTTCTGTGGCGATGTGGGCAAATTCACGCAGCAAGGTGGTTTTGCCCATGCCACCGGGACCGTGCAGGTGCAGCACGGCAAAGTCGGGTATGTCTCGGCTGAGGGCGGCGCGAAATAGTTCCAATTCGGCGCTGCGACCAACGAAGCGCTGGCGGCGAGCCTGTGTCAGACGATTGGCTAAACGAGCAGTCATATCACATGCCTCCCAGTGCGTCACGGTTTGTCAGGAGACATTATAAACGATGCGTTGGCAAAAACACGCGCAAGTCCGCAAATTTCCCGACCGAAATAGGAGCCTGCCCCCATGACAACGGGAAAGCGGGAAGGGTAGAGTGTGTGGGTAAGCAGTAAACATCGGTTATTGCCGATGCAAAAACCGGGTTTTGACTATCCTGAAAGTATCTTCTCAATATTCAGGGGAAACGAGGTCTGAGCCTGTCGAAGACCGTTGGTTTCGACAGGCTCAACCAACTCTGCCGTGCTTTTTTGAGAAGATACTCCTGAAATATGAAAACTTTTTTGGAGGTGTTCTGATGGCTTTAGTATATTGCATTGATTTGAAAGCAGGTGACTTGAAAGCTGGTAGCGTTTGTGTGCCGATTCTAAAAAAAATTCCCTGGCCATGGGAATTATGGGTTGAGATGTTGCGTCGGGTCGAAGATCCAGCACCGGTTCCGTGGGTGCTGGATGAACAACTTGATCAGATCATAATGCAAGACCTGGCTGTTTTAGCTGCCATTGATCAGCTTGCAGACAGCCTGAGTTTGAACGCACGGCGTGGCGCTAAACAGTATATTAAGAAAGCAATTGAAGAGGTGGAACTGCCACAAGGGCGTCGGGTGCAGCACCGTTAGGCTCTTTGTGTTGGAAATAAAAGGCAGTTTCAGTCGAAGCTGCCTTTGAACAAAACGCAGGGTCTTTTGATAACAGGAGCGACTGATGCCCATTCAACCTAATTTCCTGGAACGAACCGCCTTTTTCACCCTGAACGCCGCGCCAGCGCCGATGCTTGATCTGGCCGGGGCGCTGGCGTTTCAGGCGGTGAACACGGCCGTTCGCCTCAACCTGTTCACCGCTTTGCAAGAACGGCCGTTTACCCCCACCGAACTGGCGCAAACCCTCAACTGCCAGGAACGCGGGCTGGAGAAACTGCTGGCGGCGCTGGCGGCAATTGGCTACGTGGTGGAACGGAACGGCCGTTACCACAACAGCCCCATGACCGACAAATGGTTTCTGCAAGGTGAGATGCTGGACATGAATGCCGCCCTGCTTGTCTTTGACACCTTTTTTCGGGAACTGTGGCCCCATGCCCCGGAAGTAATACAAAGTGGGGAACGGCCGTTTAACTTTTACGACTTCACTGCCGGCACGCCCGGCCTTAGCCACGCCCACCAGACGATGATGCAGGGCAACGCCAACCTGGTGGGGGCAAGCATTGTGAAAAAGGTGGCGCTGCCGGAAACGGCCAGCCGCCTGCTGGATGTGGGCGGCGGGCACGGTCAGTTCACCATTCACTTTTGCCGGGCGCACCCCCGGCTGACGGCGACCATCATGGACAGCGAAGCCGCCCTGGAAACGGCGCAGCAAAATCTGGATGCGGCCCATCTCAGCGATCGGGTAGACCTGTACGCCGCCGATTTATGGTCGGCCGCCTGGGGCACGGAGTGGGACGGCATTCTGCTCTTTAATCTGCTGCACCATTACGACCTGGAGACCAACCACAAACTGCTGCAAAGAGCTTACGCCGCCTTGAAACCGGGCGGCAAGGTGGCGATTTTTGATCAGGTGGCGGGCAAGCAGTTTGGCTCAGCGACCAACGCCATCGTGCAGTTGGTGGGGTTGATGTATTACCTGTTTGCCGACGGCCGTATCTTCACCAGAGCCGAACTGACCACTCTGCTCGACCAAACCGGCTTCCAAAATAGTCAGTTTTACCCCATGCGTCAGGCCCCCGGCAGCAGCCTGCTGGTGGCAAAAAAATGACTAGCGAGGCGAAAGCACCATTCTAAAAGGAGACAAGATCATGAGCTTGAAACGTAAAGCTGTTTACTTATCTTGGGATGGATATGTAGATACTAAACTCAAATTTTCCCAGTTCTTTGCCGGGGATCACACCATGATGGCCTGGTTTATGCCCCAATATCCATTCGCCTTTGAAGGCCCCCTATTTTCAGATAACAGCAGTACCTCCGACCAATACTGTATTGGGCAGGCCGATTACCGTAAGGGAAATGGCGGCTGGAAGAAAAAGGGGGCTCCAGTCTTTATGGTGAAGATGGGTGGCAAAGAAGCCTTGTATCTGATGCCCGCTTTGAAAGCGAAAGAATGGCAACATATTGCCGTAGTTCGTAAAAACAACGTATTTAAATTTTATCTCAATGGTGTTGCCCAGCTGCCTTTCAAAAAGGATAGTGAAGATAATATTCTTGCCGGGAATAATGTTGAAGTCGCGCCGACCTTTATACCATCCGGCACATTACGTTTTGGTCGCAGCGGCCCAGCCCAACCTAATATGCAAGCGTTTGGTTTATTAGATGATGTAGCCGTTTTCGACAGAGCGTTGACCCTTCTTGAAATCCAGGCTATCCGTGATCAGAAAAAACTGGACGGCAAAGAATCAGGGCTGCTGGCCGGATGGGTGTTCGATGAAAATGCAGGAGGAATGCCATCTGTTCTCAAGACGTGGCACAAAAGAAGTAAACGAGCTTTTGTAGTGCCGGTGTCAGCGAACAGGAATAATCAATTAGATGCCCAGAGATTTAATGATCCCATGTTTATGAACAGTCAGGTTTACCTCCGCCTTCCCTTTCCGCCAGGTCAGGAATGGCGAGTTGTCCAAGGTTTTAACAGCGATGGCGGGAGCCATAACGGGTTTGCTGTCTTTACCTGGGACTTTAAATTAAACAGCTCTACCCCAAAGGAGCCTGCGATTTTTTCCTCTGCATTGGGGCAAGTAGTGAAGTATTTGCCTGGGCCTGATGATGATCTTGGCATTGGACTCAAAGATGGTCGCGAGCCATATTTTTTGAAGACGGAATTAGCTGAAGGGGTATACATGCTTTATTTGCACCTGAAAGCTAATTCCTTGCCAGAAGAATTAAGTGGTGGCACCTGGGATTCAACACAACAATCCTTTGTATTTCCTGAAGGAAAAGGGCCGTTGATGAAATATTACAGCTCGATCGGGAAATATGGCGCGGGGGCAGCTCATCTGCATATGGGTGCTGAAAACAGCCTGAATAATGGCGTGACGATTCCTATGGCCTTCAATGATTATGAAGTCAAGCAAAACGACGGAAGCTGGAAAAGCGTCTCCAGGGGTATACCACAATCTGGCGAAGTGATTCGCACCCCCCCAACCCCCAAATTTGTGCGGCATTCATTGCAGGTTAATAGCGCCGTTGCTCGCAGTTCCAATCAACTTGATGTTGTAGCCACTGACGCCAACGGCCGTGTCTGGATCGCCCACTGGCAACCAAACACCTATGAAAAAAATTGGGACCGCTGGCGCCCGGTGCTTGCAGATATCGGGATAGCCGATTTCGGGTTTTCGGTAGCCTCATTTTCGGCAGTGTCACCCGTAAGTGTGGTAGCGCGAGATGCTAATAAACTGGACGTGTTCATGGCTGGCCAGGATGGGAAAACCTATACCGGAGCCTGGGACCAGGATGTGGCCGACGGGTTGTGGCGTGGCTGGTGGAATATTCTACAGGGGGCCATACCGCCTGATGGTACGGTAACGGCCGTATCCCGCGCGGCCACTAAACTTGATGTATTTCACGTCAGTCATGACGGTAAGGTTTATACCGCTGCCTGGGACAAGCAGACGGCCGACGGAGAATGGCAAGGCTGGTGGCCTATCAAGTCTATTGCTGCAAAGCCTGGCTCACCAGTGGCAGCTATTGCGCGGACTCCCAACAAATTGGACATTTTTGTTGCTGGTAAGGATGGAAAAGTGTATACGGCCGCCTGGGGCAAACAGGTAGCTAAAGGTGAGTGGCAGGGCTGGTGGCCAATCGGCAACCTGTCTGTTCCGGCAGGCGCTCCCGTCAGCGTTGTGTCGCGGGGACCAGACAATCTGGATATCTTCGTTGTTGGAAACGACAGTCGCGTTTATACAACTGCCTGGGCTAAACATGCGGCTGGTGGTAAGTGGCAGAGCTGGCGACTTGTGAAGACACTAACGGCAAAGCCAGGTA
Organism: Chloroflexota bacterium; assembly: GCA_046496595.1. GTDB lineage: Bacteria > Chloroflexota > Anaerolineae > Promineifilales > Promineifilaceae. The sequence continues at coordinate 1,857 of JAWOGU010000551.1, read as the reverse complement.
CCCCAGTAGCGGTAGTGTCTCGCGAACCGCATAATCTCGATATTTTTACTCTTGGCAGTGATAACAAAGTTTACACAGCCGCCTGGGACAACCATGTAGCTGAGGGTCAATGGCGCGGCTGGTGGCCTGTTGGCGACAAGTCTGCAAAATCAAAATCTGCCGTTGCTGCGGTATCAAGATCACCCACAAAGTTGGACATTTTCATTGTTGGCTCTGATGGCAAGATACACACAGCGGCCTGGGACCCAAAGAAAGCTAAAGGGGAATGGCAGGGCTGGTGGTCTATCGGATCTTGACCTTGAAATTCTTATCTATTACGACAAGCATCGGACGATAGACTGCTTGTGGCAAAGAAACAACATTTAGCGTAGGGCGAATCCTTGCAGTCTCTCTCTGTTGGGCAGGCACAAGGCGCTGCCCCTACGCCGCCAACCAATAGGAGAAAATCATGTCCCGTTTTGATCAAATGCAATTCAAGCTGTTAGGTCTCGCCTTCATTGTCGGCCCGCTGCTGCTCGTCAGCGCTGCGCTCACTTTTCGGCTGGGCGTCGGCTTAACCTCTTATGGCGTGAGCAGTTGGGTGGAGGGAGTTCTGATGACGCTCGCCATGTTGATTTTTGTGCCGATTTATTTACATCTGGCCCGCATAATGGGCCAGCGCGCCCCCCGGTTGGGGCTGGTCTGCACCGTCACCGGCCTGGGTATCGGGCTGGGCATCGTACCGGCCTCTATCCGCATCACGCAGGCCGGCCTGGATCAGCTTGGCGTAGACGTAGCCGTTTTTAGTCTGCAATCCCCAGGGCAAGCGGTTTTAGTTCTCTGGATGGGTTTCGGTATGTTGACCCCGATTCTGTTGGGGATTGGTTTTTTGGTAAAAGGGGGATTGCCGCGCTGGACGGCCGTTCTGCTCATCCTGGCCCCCATCGTCTTTATCGTGGGGCAGGGTGGGGATGAATCCATCGCCGCCTGGCAGATCAACATCATGTACCCGCTGGGCTGTCTGCTCTACTTTGCTGCTTTCGCCCCCATTGGTTGGCGCTATCTGACCCAACCGGCAGGCAGTGTGGTGGGGGAAGTGGGTGGGAAAACGGCCGTTGCCTGACTTTACCGCTCACTCCACTGCTTCCCATTCTTCCCGCGAGACGTTAGCCTGTCGTAGCAGTCGGGAAAGCAGGGCCGCACTGATATCGCCGCGGTGTGGGTTCGGCAAAATTAGTCGTTGTGACTGGCGCAGCATAAATTGATGCCGCCCACCAGAAAAAGGGCCTTCGAACCCTAATTTTTGCAGGCGGTGGATAAATTCGCGGCGTGAAATTGGAGAAAGCTTGGGCACGTTAAGTAAATTACAGTAATTTTTCTAAACACGAAAAATGTAGCATTCTAGAAGAATGCCGAAACGAAATAATTACACCCTCACCGAATCAGAACTGTTAACAATTGAACAAGCGATAAAAAATGACCTTGACCTGCGCTTGCGTCAGCGAGCACTAATTATCCGGCTGCTGCACAAAGGGTATAAACCGGAGGCAATCGCCGATGTATTATCCATTTCGACTGGGCCGATTTACTACTGGCACAACCGCTGGTGGAAAGAAGGTCTGGATGGCTTACGCGATAAACCTCGCTCGGGGCGTCCGCCCATAAGCAATGAAGCGTATCGCCACAAGCTTGAAGAGGTGCTGGCGACAGACCCGCGGGAGTTGGGGTTTGCCTTCTCCCTTTGGACACCAGCAAGGTTGTTAGCCTACATGGAACAAGAAACCGGCGTTGTCATGCATGAGAACACGCTGCGTAACCTTCTGAACGAACTCGATTACGTCTACCGGCGTCCCAAGCATGATTTGCGCCACTTACAAG
>JAWOGU010000527.1:0-2680 GCA_046496595.1 Chloroflexota bacterium | reverse complement strand
GCCCGCCTTCTCCAGTCGTATCCCCACTGCTGGCAGCCGGGATAAAAATCTCCGTGCTGCCTTCAGGAGCTGGCTCTGCCGCTTCCTCGCTGGCTGTGGTCGTTCCTCCCATCACTGCCGGCACCACATGACCAAAAATTAACGGCCGTGCCATGGCAATCACCACTACCGTTCCAAACAAAATCAAGGCCAGGATGCCAAACTTAAGCCACTGATTGCGGTGTTCATGGCCGCCTGTTGGCGACGGCGTTTGTGGGTTTGTGGTTGTGGGGTATGCCTGGGATGTCTCTTGCGCTTCTTCCTGGGTATCGATTCGTTCCTCATCTGCCATCATACTTCTCCTGATTTGCTTACGTCTGCGTGTGAACTAGACATAATTATAACGGAAAAGGGGAAGATTTGACCAGGAGGATTTTTTGAAGGATGAGGGATGAATTATGAAGTGGGAAGGTATCTTCTCAATAACTCGGGGTGGAGTTGGTTGAGCCTGTCGAAACCAACGGCCTTGGCCGAACCAACGGCCTTCGACAAGCTCAGGCCTCGTTTCCCTAGATTATTGAGATGTTACGGGGGGAGAATGAAAAGGGTTCCGAAACGGCCGGTTTTGCCGTGTTCGGCGCGGTGAGAGAAGAAGAGGTCGGTGCGGCAGGCGGTGCAGAGGCCGGACAGTTCGATATGCTGCACGCCGGCGTTTGCCAGGTTGCGCCGGTTGGCTTCGGGCAGGTCGAAATGGGGGTTGGGGGCTAGGGACTGAGGAATGAGGAGCGAATCAGGGTGTTCAAAGGCGGCATGAACGGCCGTTATCACCCGCTCCCCCACTTCATAACAACACGGTCCAATACACGGTCCAATTCCGGCGATCAGGCTGGCTGGGCGGCTGCCAAAAGCTCGCTGCATGGCGCGCACCATAGCGCCCGGCAAATCCTTCACCGTGCCCTGCCAGCCCGCGTGACCCAGCCCAATGGCATACTGCTCCGGATCATACAGAAAAATGGGCGTACAGTCCGCGTAGTTCATGGTCAGGGCGCAGCCCGGTTCGTTGGTGATAATGCCGTCCACCTCCGGATACCAGGCGCCGTTGTAAGCCTGGGTCACCGGCGCCACACCATTGCCATGCACCAGAGCAGCGTGAACCACCGTGTCCGTATCCCGTCCATACAACCCATACGCCCGCCGCCGGTTGGCGTACACGCGCTCCTTCTCATCCGGCACGGAAACGCTCAAATTCAACGATTGGAACGGCGCCTGGCTGACGCCCCCCTGCCGGGTAAAAACAGCGTGCTGCAAACGGCCGTTCTCCGGCAGCGTCTCAAAACGATAAAAAGGAATGTCCTGCTGTTGCACTAAAATCATAAAAAATCCTTGGGACAGGGTGGCAAAGTGGCAAAGTGGTATTCACCCCATCACCTCTACACCCCATCACCTCTACATCTTACCATAACGTAGCGTGTATGTTATAATGCACAGGAACATTTGAGCTAAGAATGGATATGACGAAAAAGACGACAACACCTAACAGCGGTTCAAAACCTAAAACAACCAGCCGCCAGCAAGTGGATGCCCGCAGCAAAACGGCTCCGCGCAGCGCTGGCTCCAGCAAGACCTCGCGGGGCGGTACGACCGGTTCCAGCAAGAGTAAGACGCCTAAAAAAACAGCCGCACCGGCCAAAAAGACTCCTGCTCGGAAACCAGCCGCCAAAAAGAAGCCGGATTTCAGCCTGAATTTACCACAAAAGGCGATTATTTCCGGTATTGTGATCATTTTTGTAACGGCCGTTCTCATTCTCAGCCTGCTCTCTCCTAACCAGGGACAGTTGACGGGCAGTTTAGCCAGCCTGATGTGGCGCGGTTTTGGCTGGACCGGCGTCATTGTGCCCGTCATCACCGGCGTTCTCGGCGTTTATCTGGTGCTGTGGGGCATGGAACAGCCGCCTAGTGTGCCCCTATACCGGGTGCTGGGTTTCACCTTATTTTTTGTCACCTTCGCCGCCTTTGCCTCTCTGGCACAGCTCCTCATCGACAATGGTTTGAACGACTTTTGGACCGTCGCCAAAGCAGAAACCGGCGGCGGCTACCTGGGCGGCCTCGTGGGGTATAGCCTCACCGAAGCGGTAGGTACGCCGGGCGCGATTCTCATCCTGGTGGTGCTGGCGGCCATCGGCGTCATCCTCTTTTTTGGCGTCACGCGGCGCGATTTAGGCAGCTTCCTTCAGGCGCTGGCAGCTCCCAGAGTCCACGATGACGACATCCCGGAAAGCCAGCCGCGTGACATCCCCATCAATCCCGGACAGACCCGAGGCGGCACGCTGCGCCGCGTGACCCCGGACCCGGCCCAACTGCCACTGCCCGATCCGCAAACGGCCGTTGCCACACCTGCTGCACCCCAACCTGAACGCGCCCCCAAACCTCAACCCAATCTGCGCCTCCACAAGCAGAAACCACAAACTCAGCCTGCCCCGCCGCCAGCCATTGAAGCGCCGGCTTTTGTGGGCGGTATGCAGAGCCAGGCGCGCAATTGGACCATCCCGATCCTGGCGGAAATGTTGGAGCCTGGCAGCGACCAGGACCTGAGCAACGCCACCATCCGCGAACAGGTCGAAATCATCGAACATACCCTGGAAAGTTTTGGCGCGCCGGCTACCGTCGTCGAAATCAACCAGGGACCCACCATCACCCAGTT
>JAWOGU010000506.1:0-10855 GCA_046496595.1 Chloroflexota bacterium | reverse complement strand
ACCTCACATAAAATAGCCTTAAAACAGACACGACAAGACCACAAGCGTGGTCTTTCTCGTTCGGTTTTATTATACCGTATCAGAAACCACCCAAAATAAAAAGCCGGATGATGGCGCTTACGGAATAAAAACGGCCGTTACTGGGGAGTAACGGCCGTTTTCGTTTTAGCAATCTTCACCCTCTCCCCAGCCCTCTCCCAAAGGGCGAGGGAGCCAAACTTCCCCTCCCACTGGGAGGGGACTGAGGGGAGGGCAGGTCTTTACGCCCGCTGCGCCATCTGCTCCCCGAAGCCCAACAGCGCCGCCACCCGCTTATCATCCGGCGCTTCCGCGTATACCCGCAGCACCGGCTCCGTGCCCGACGGCCGGATCAGCAGCCAACTGCCGTCGTTGAGGTAATACTTCACCCCATCCACCGTCTGAATCTCGTCGATGTTAACGCCGTCAATGGCCGCCGGAGCATTGTCCAGCAGCATTTGCACCATATCGGCCTTATGCACCGGGCGCTTCAGCTTCATGTCCGTGCGCGCATACTGCGCCGGGCCATATTTCGCCAGCAAATCGTCCACCAGCACGTGCAGCGGCGCCTGCGCCTCCGCCATCACCTCCAGCAGCAGCAGCCCCATCAACACGCCATCCCCTTCCGGGATGTGGCCCTTAATGCTGATGCCGCCCGATTCCTCGCCGCCCATCAGCACCCCGTTCGCCACCATCAAATCGGCGATGTGATTAAAACCCACCGGGGTTTCCACAACGGGCAGGCCGTGATCGGCGGCAATGCGGTCAACCATGCGCGTGGTGGAGACGGTGCGCACTACCTTGCCCTGCCCCCCGCGCTTTTCGATGAGGTAGCGCAGCACCAGCGCAAAAATGCGATGCGGGTCCACAAAATTACCCCTGGCATCCACCGCCCCAATGCGGTCGGCGTCGCCGTCGGTCGCCAGCCCCACGTCCCAATGACCCGCCTGAATGGTAGACATCAGATAACCGAGATGCTGCGCAATCGGTTCGGGGTGTATGCCGCCGAAACCGGGATTCATCTCATGGCGGATGTTGTGGACCTTGGTGCGGCTGCGCGTGAGCATTTCCGCAATGCAGCCGCGTCCGGAGCCATACATGCCATCGGCCACCACGCGCAGTTCCCCGCCGGAGATCACGTCCAGGTCCAGCAGGACGCCCAGATGCTCATAATACGCCCAGGCCGGGTCAAATTTGGTGATGAGTCCCTGCCGCGTGGCTACGTCCAGGTCCATCAGATTGGGACCATGCACCGTTTCCAGGTTGCGGTCGAGCAGGCTTTCCACCCGTTTGTTTTGGTCGGGGGTGGCGCTGCCACCGTAGCTGGCCTTCATTTTAAGGCCGTTGTAACGCGGCGCGTTGTGGCTGGCGGTAATCATGACGCCGGCCGTCGCCTTTTTGTTGACGACGGCATAGCTGATAGCCGGCGTGGGCGTGTCGGCGCGCGCCAACCAGGTTTGAATCTGGTTCGCCGCCATCACGCGGGCCACTTCGGCCGCGTAGCGGTCGGAGAGGAAGCGGGTGTCAAAGCCCACCACCACGCTGGGATCGCTGCTGTTTTCCTCGCGCACGTAGTCGGCAATGGCCTGAGAGACGAGGCGCAGGTTGGCAAAGGTAAAGGTATCGCTGATGACGGCTCGCCAGCCGTCAGTTCCAAATTTGATAGACACGAGAAACTCCTTTTGTGCAGTGTGTTCAGCCCTCTCCCAGAGGGAGAGGGAGCCAGTTCCCTCCCCTTTTGGGGGAGGGTCAGGGTGGGGGTTGTTGATAAGTCAGGATGATAACCAGGTCGTTGACGTTGGTGCCGGTGGGGCCTGTTTTGAGCAGGGTGGCAACGGCCGTTTTCATCTCATCCAGGTTTTGAAAGTACGTATAGCTGTCGTTATGGTACAGGTATTCACTGGCGTTTAAGGCATGGCGGCGTCCATGAGCCGCCGTCTCGCCTGTCACCACCGCTCCGGCGGCGTCGGTAGGTCCATCTTCCCCGTCTGTGGCAAAACTGGCAATAGCACAATGGGACCAACCGTCCAGCGCCGCCGCTGCGGAGAGCGCCGTCTCCAGGTTGCGCCCGCCCTTGCCCTCGCCGCGCAGCGTCACCGTGGTTTCACCGCCCAGGATGAGGCAGTGGTTGGGCGGCGCGTCTTTGGCGATGGCGGCGGCCAGCCGACCCGCTTCCCGCGCCTCTCCTTCCAGGTGGGCTGTGAGAAGCTGCGTGGAAAATCCCAGTTCGTTCGCTTTGTCCAGCGCCGCCGCCGCCGCCTGGCGCACGTCGCCGATGATGAAATGATTTTTCAAAACATCATCGAAGAGGGCGGTTTGCGAACCGCCCCTACGGTTCACTGTCAACTGTTCACTGTTTACTGTTAACTGTTCACTGATTCGCCGCCAAACGGCCGTTTCCACCCGTTCCTCAATGCCAACCTGCCGCAATATCTGCAAAGCGTCAGCCGGGGTATCCGCGCCGGGCACGGTGGGACCGCTGCCGATAAATTCCAACGGATTGCCCACCACGTCGCTCAAAATCAGGCTGACGGTGCGAGCGGGCGCCGCCCAACGGCTCAAACCGCCGCCCTTCACGGCGTCAAGCTGGCGGCGCACGATGTTAAAGTCGTGGATGGGGCAGCCGCTGGCGAGCAGCGCCTGGTTGAGCGCCTGCCAGTCGGCCAAAGAGATGCGCGGCTGGGTGAGCAGCGCCGACGCGCCGCCGGAGATGAGACACAACACCAGGTCGTTGGCCTGCGCTTGTTGGAGGAAGTGGTAAACGGCCGTTGTCGCCTGCACACTCTCTTCATCCGAAACGGGATGACTGCCCCGATAAACCCGGATGGCTGGATGGGCAGGCCGGTAGTCCGCCGGAATCACTTTGGTGATGGCGATGCCCGCCGCCAACGCCTCGCCCACGATGGCGGCGGCAGCGTCGAGCATGGGCAGGGCAGCTTTGCCAACAGACACCAGGAAGAGCCGCCCTTGTGTCAGATCGAAGGTTTCGTTTTGGTCGAGGAGGAGGGTCTGGTTTTGGCGCTGCAGATGGCGGGAAACGGCCGTTGCCGGGTCGGCGGCAGCCAGGGCAGCTTCAATCAGCAGCTCAACGTGGGCGCGGTACGCAGCGTAGTCTGGCATAGGCGCTAAGGCTGCAAAGAACCCACAGCTTCGGCGGCCGCTTCTTGCGGTGTTTTAGAAAGCGAAACCACGTCAAACACGGCGTTTTCCAGCGCTTTCATGATGGGGCCTGTATCGGACAAGGACATGGCTGCCGCCCGTTCCAACTCTTGCTGCGCAAAGTCCACATAGGAGTCTGTTACCGGCCACTGGCGGAAGGCGTCTGCTTTGGCCGGTAGAATATGACTGTTAAAGCTCCAATCACCCATATTTTCCGCTGTGGTGAGTGTTTCGATCAACTCCACAGCCAGCGCTCTTTTAACAGGATCGACGGTGGTCACAGCCCAGGCCCAGCCGCGCACCAGCGCTGGCGGCGGCCCGGTCAGGCCAGGAATTGCAGCAAAACCAGGCGAGATCTCTTCTGTGCGCCCATACAAAAATTCGTCAGAAGCGGAAAGGGCGAAGTTTGTGGCGCCGGTTTGCATCAGCAAACGTCCTTCGTTGAGCGTGCTGATGTTGCTGCTTTGCGGAACGATGAAACCGGACTGACGGCCGTCACGAAACAGTTCCAACGCGGCAACCAGAGGCGCCTGTTCCAGCATGGGTTGGTCGGCCTCGTTGGTCAGAGAACCGCCTGCTTGCAGATAAAATTGCAGCGCCAATTTGGCCCCGCTGCTGCCAATAGTGGGCAGCACCAGGGTACGGTTCGTGGCGGAGATAAATTCACTCCATTGCAAGGGCATGGTATCTGTGATGGCGCTGCTGTATTCCAATTGGGGCATTCCGGTGAGGGCAAATGGGTAGGCGATGACGTGATCTCTGTGTCTCACCCAGGTCTGAGCGACAGGGAAGAGTCCATCCAGTTCGGCCGGTTCCAGCAAATCTTCCAGCGGATAAATGAGGCCCTCATCGGCAGCGGCTATTAGCTGCGAAACCGGCAGCGCGATTAAATCCGGCAAAATAGACGGCGCTGCATTTTTACCGGTCCGCAAATAGTTCAAAATACCGCCCTGTCCGCCTACCGGTTTTTGCTCTACGGAAAGCGCCAGATCGGGATGAGCCATGCTGAACCCTAATAGTTGATCTGAAAAAACCACGGCGCCCGCTTCTGTGCGGGAAGCCATTTCCGGGGGGAGCCAAACAATCAGGCTGGATCGCGCCACAGGTGTGGGAGAGGCTATTTCAAAACTTGGCGTGCTGACAGCCGGTGTACCCACTACCGGCGTAACGGGCGCTGGCACAGCAGGCGCGGGCGTTTCGTTTCCTGGCAGGTAAGCACAACTCGCCATCACGCAGACAACAGCAAGCATAAGCAGCGTTTTAAGGATCATTCCATGTTTTTGAGGGTGATAGGATCTTGTTGAGGTTTGCATTCTCCGCACCAAATCGCCCCTGCTACCGCAATGGCTTTATACTCACCGGTTGTGGCGCGGTAGGTATGGATAATGTAAGGCATTTCTTTTGCATGTGTTTTGCAGACTGCTCGACCGCAAAATTTACAGGCGGCGTGAGCCGGGCGTTCGCAGTGCCAGCATTCCATGAGCTTACTCGGTCAGATCCAAATCTTTGGTAGCCAGCAAATCAACAGCCAGCATGATCAACAAGGTGGCGTATAACAATAAAATAGCCGGAGCCAACGCCTGAGTTTCGGTGAAGGAACCGGCGACAATGGCGTCGGCGATGGCATGAAAAGGCCAGAAGGGCAGGCTAAAAAAGTTTCCCAAAGAGGTTGAGCCATCATTTTGCAGCCATTGGGAAAAGGTGTTGATGGGTGTCACCAGGACCAGCCAGCCCTGCCCAATGGCAGCGCGGCTCAAGCTGTTAAGGCGGATGATGATCCAGGAGCTGGAACTGGCGGCGTGGCTCAGGCTTTGACCAAACAAAAAGAGCGCCAGGATGCCAAACAGGACAACGCGTGACCAGCCTTTGGTGACAAAATCGGTGGCGTGCAGGGCGAGAACGGCCGTTAACACGTTTAATGAAAGCCAGACGGGCGGAATAACGGCAATCTGCCCGGCGGTGAGGTCAGGTCCGCGATACAGGGCCAGCGCGGCGACCAACAGTTGGACCAAACCCGCAAACAGGATGGTGGCCAGGAAAACGGCCGTTACATATTCACCCCGGCTGGGCAGGCGCACAATCCAAGAAACATAAGCGGCCTGATTAGCGCGGCTGGCTAGCGACAGCGCCGCCAAAAATGTGAGGCCGACGCCAAATGCCGCCAGCACCAAAATATAATAGGAAGCGTCGGGCGTGTTCTGCCCTGGTGGAAACATAATAGCCCAGTAAGCAAAACCCAAAATCACATAAATCACGCCAGTCAGGGAGAAAAGTAGACTACGGAAGAAGTAGGCGGCTAATGCCGCAATGCGCTGACTCATTGCACGGCCTCGGCATAAATTTCTGAAAGCGCAACACGTTTATGCTCAACGCGCACCACGTCGAAACCGGCTTCCAGCAGTTTTACCAACACGTCACGGCGCAGCTGCATGGCGCCATCGCGCAGGTAGACGACGTCGTTCGCCACTTCAATGTCAGGATGAACGGCCGTTACCTGTGCCCCAAATCCCGCCAAAGGCATGTTGACACGAATGCGAATGTAAGACCGCGCCGCCAATGCTTCTTCCATGCTGTTTTGATAATGAATCTGACCGCGGTTTAAGATAACGATCTGGCTGCAAACCTGGGTCACTTCCGGCAGTTGGTGAGTGCTCATCAGGATGGTTTTCCCTTCCGCTTGCAACTGCCTGATACAGGCATGGATCTCTTGCTGTCCGGTAGGATCCAGGCCGCTGGTCGGTTCGTCCAACAGCAGCAGCGGCGGATCTCCAATGAGAATTTGGGCCAACCCAAGCCGCTGGCGCATCCCTTTGGAGCATTCCTTGATGCGTTTGTTGGCGGCGTCCGCCAGATCCACACGCACCAGGCTGGCGTGAACAATGCGCTCAATATCCCGTTTGGGCACGCCGCTGATCTGGGCGGAACGCTCCAGGTATTGGCGAACGCGCAGTTGGTTGGGAAAGAGCAGACGTTCTGATTTGTAGCCAATGGCAGGCCAGACGCCCAACGAGGAGCGAATATGGCCGGAGGTAGGCTGCAAGATGCCGGCTATCAGTTTGAACAGGGTGGTTTTTCCGGCGCCATTGGGGCCTAACAAGCCGATTACCTCACCGGCAGGAATGCGCAGCGAGACGTTATCCAGAGCGGCGAGTCTATAATATTTTTTGGTGACGTGGTTGATCTCAATCACACATGGATCCTTACCGACCAGCTTGAAACGGCCGTTTAATCATTGCAGCGCGTAGTTTACCACAGGCGGCAAGGCGAGCAATCTTCAAGCCATGCGGGCAGCGGCGCAGATTGGACCAATCTAAAAAATTGAGAATTACTGAGAACCGCCGGTTCCTATTCGACGAGGGCGCGGGAGCCTGTTATAATGCTGCCCTTGTCGGCCGCAGACCGCTAAAGCAGTCTGCGGCGCAGAAAATCATTTACACAGATCGAGGTTTGATTGGTATGAATTTGCAAGGATTTGCCCCATACCTGGGCGTTATCGAAATTATTTTAGCCATCGTTATGACGGTGTTGGTTCTTTTGCAGACAAAAGGCGGGGGTTTAGGCAGCTTTATGGGCGGTTCTGATTCCGGTGGCAGTTTCCGTACCCGTCGCGGTGTGGAAGCCCTGATTTACCGCATCACAATTGTCCTTTCCATCGTCTTTTTTGTGAATACGCTCCTGGCATTTCTGGCCTGGGGGCAGGTTTAATTCACGAACCCGCCCTCGTTATCATACGTCAATTAAAAACGTAAAACAGAGGACGTGAACAGTTGGCGTCCTCTGTTTTACGTTTTTTTGTGTTATGAAACTGAATTTGCGCTGGCAGATTTTATTAGCGGTTATAGCCTTGGGTCTGGTATTTGCCCTGCTTTCGTTTGAAGCGCAAACCACCGGCCTATGGCAAGCCCCTGGCCTCTGTTCTATGCCGGTTCCGACGACTGGCGGCACGTTTGTGGAAGGCGTCTTGGGCGCGCCACAAACCCTCAATCCGCTGCTGGCGGACACTTATCCGGTAGACCAGGAACTAAACAGCCTCATCTATGACGGCCTGACGCGCTACGGCGACAACGGGCTGCTGGAAGCGGCGCTGGCAGAAAGCTGGTCGGTTAGTGAAGACGGCCTGACTGTGACGTTTCGGCTGCGCCCCGATGGGGTATGGCATGATGGCGAACCGGTAACGGCCGTTGACGTGGTTTTTACCTATGGCTTGCTGCAAGCCGAAGATTACCCTGGTCCCGCAGCCGTAGGTGAGCTGTGGCAGTCTGTCAATATTCAGCAAATAGATGACCTGACAGTAGCCTTTACCCTGCCTGAGCCGTATGCCCCGTTTTTAGACGCCACCACCCGCGGCATTTTGCCGGCACACTTATTGGATGGGGAAACGGCCGTTTCCTTGCAAACGTCCGCCTTTAACAAAGCCCCTGTCGGTACCGGACCCTTTATGGTGGATGAGAGCGTGGACTGGCAGGAAAACGGCCGTTTGCGCCTGCTGCCCAATCCCAACACCTGGCCGCAGGGCGTCAACATCGCCGCCCTTGAATTCCAATTCTTCCCCGACGAGGAAAGCCTGCTCAACGCCTTCCAAAACAACACCATCCACGCCATCAACCGGGTATCCGACTCGGCTCTGCCGCTGCTGGCAGCCCAACCAGAGGCTCGACTCTTCACCGCCCCGGACAACCGCTACACTATCCTCCTGTTTAACCTGGATCAGCCACCCTCAGGACTACCAGCCAACCCATCCGGGCGGCAGGCGCTGGTCTATGCCCTGGATCGGCCGGCTGTCATCGGTGAGGCGCTGAACGGACAGGGCATTCCCCTGGAAGGACCATACCTGCCCACTTCCTGGGCTTACAATCCCGGGCTGCTCACCCCATACAACTACGATGGGGCCGCCGCCGCCGCCGCGCTAGACGCTGCCGGCTGGCTCTTGCCCGAAGGCGGCTCAGTGCGCCAAAAAGACGGCGCGCCCCTGCTCATTAACCTGCTCACACTGGACACACCGGCAAACCGCAGCCTGGCGACCGTCATCGGCGAGCAGTGGAACCGGGCCGGCGTTAACGCCCAAATCACGCTGGCAGCCAACGTGGCTGAGCTGCGCCAGCAGTTGGCCGTTGGCGCTTTTGACGCCGCCCTGGTGGAATTTGCCCCGCCCGGCGACCCCGACCTCTATGACTTTTGGAGCCAGGAAGCCGTGGTGCGTGGCAGCAACTATGCCGCCTGGAACAACCGAAAAGCGAGCGAAGCCCTGGAGTTCGGCCGGCAAACGTGGCCTGTGGAGGAAAGACGGCCGTTTTACGACACCTTCCAACGCTTCTACAATCAGGACCTGCCCGCCCTCACGGTATTTCAGCACGTGTACACCTACGCCCTCAGCCCAGAGGTAAACGAGGCGGAAATTGGCCTCATCACACAGCCGCGAGATCGTTACCAAACACTGGCGCAGTGGTTCTTACTCTACCGCGACGTGATGGTTGTCTGCCCGGATAAAACCGATGGCAGTGATGGCTAAAGGGAAACTATTTTCAAACGCTTCGTAAATAAACCGTCAGTGATCCTGGCAAAAATGCCTTATATGCCAGAAGTTTGTTATAATGGAGGCCCGCCTTAAGCTTGTTGATACGTTTAGATTTCACCAGTACAACAAGAAAAAGGGACTGATTAAGTACATACCACTTAATAGGGAACCGTTCAAAGATTACATAAATTCTGTGTTCGTTTGCACACGGTTCATACTACTTCTGAAATTTTTGGAGAGGATAATATGCCAACACTTGGTGGATGGGAATGGGTAATCATTTTAGTTATTATTTTGCTGGTATTTGGCGTTGGCCGTATCAGCAAATTGGGCAGTGAGCTGGGCAAAGGCATCAGCGCCTTCCGTCAGGGCGTCAAGGAAGGCCAGGATGGTAATAAAGAGTCTGAAGAAACAACGGCTGAAGATGGTGAGGCAAAACAGGCATAAATTGAGTAGGATTTTACTCACCCACCACCTGTCAGTCTGATCAATCGTAACCCTTCAAACCCCTGTAGGTTGAGCGTTCGGCTTAGTTCACGCCGAAGCCCAGTCGAAACCAATCCCCCTTCGACTGGCTGAGAGACGGTGGTCAATGAATACGATCAACCTATCTTGAATAGATTCAGTAGAGCAAAGTTTTGATTCTTTAAAATTTTGCTCTACTGATAATGGCAAAAGCCATAATCTGGCATTTTACCAGAAGCCGCACGGCAGCGAGTAAGCAAACTTTCACATACAAATTCAGCAATGGATAGTTTTTTTGGGATCGGCGCACCGGAATTAATTTTTATATTATTGTTGGCTGGCCTGGTCATGGGACCCAAACGCATTCAGCAAGTCGCTTTTTGGTTTGGCAAAGTGACAGCGCAGTTGCAAGCCGTTTCGCGCACGTTTGTCCGCCAGCTAAACGCCGAGTTGTCCACCGTGGACGATAATGGCGATATGAAAGACGCCTTGAAGGAAATGCAGGATTTGCGCCGTCAACTGGCGGAGTTGAAATCCGAAGTCACTTCCTTTGCCACCACGCCGATGGCTGAAGGGCAAAAAGCTGCAAAAGAAGCCAAAGATGCCTTCAATTACACCATCGGCGGGTCACTGCCTAAACAGCCAAAAACAAACCAGACGGCGGAGACAGAAACGCCCAACACCCCCCCCGCAGCAGTTGATTTACCAAAGCCAATAGAAGTGAGTGACGATCTGGAATAATGCGCAACGCAAAGAATAGTGATCACACGGATGAAACTTTCGAGGAACTATCGCTGCTCGATCATCTGAATGAACTGCGCATCCGTGTGACATGGGCGGCAGGCGCTTTGGTGGTGGGCACAGCCATCAGCTTCATTTTTGCCAAACAAATTCTGCTTTTTTTGCTTGAACCGTATGGTGGTCAATTGCAAACCCTGCGCCCCACAGAAGGCATTGAAACATTTTTCAAAGTGGCGTTGGTATCTGGCTTTATTCTGGCAATGCCGGTTATCCTGTATCAATTTTGGCTGTTTATTTCCCCAGGTTTAACCAAAAAAGAACGGCGTTACGTCTACGTTTTTATTCCCGCCACACTGGGCATGTTTCTCCTCGGCATTTTTTTCGCCTGGGCTGTGCTGGTGCCGGCAGCGGTCGCTTTTTTGTCCACCTTCATGCTAGACGTGTTTATGACCGAGTGGACCAGTTCTGAATACATTGGTTTTATTCTGGCGATGCTGTTCTGGCTGGGTTTGAGCTTCCAAATGCCCGTCATTATTTATGTGTTGGCCCGGGTGGGGCTGGTAAATGGTTCTATGCTGCGAGACCAGTGGCGTATTGCGGTGGTAGGTATAGCCATTTTGGCGGCAGCTATTACCCCATCCATCGATCCGGTGACGATGCTGCTGACGATGGCGCCTCTGATGGTGCTTTATATGTTGAGCATCGGTCTGGCATACATGGGCTACAAAACCTTTGAAGCAAATATGGCGATTGAGTGATGCTGCCAGTATCAGCTTGCACACAGCGCGGTAAGGATACCGCGGCTACTGGTTTTCATTGATGGTGGTCGGCGGCAGCCGGTGAAGTCTTCTCCGAATTCAACATGAAAAATGAACAGTTCCAGCAAAATCTGATACGGTGGGCGGAGAGCCGGGCGGACGTTCAGGTTGTTTTGCTTGTCGGTTCTTTGGCGCGGGA
>JAWOGU010000447.1:0-2536 GCA_046496595.1 Chloroflexota bacterium | reverse complement strand
GTTTGCTGGATGATGTTGGCGATGGTGAAGGTTTTGCCGGTGCCGGTCGCGCCGAGCAGGGTCTGGAAGCGGTCGCCGTCGTTGAGGCCCTCTACGAGTTGGGTAATGGCGTCGGGCTGGTCGCCGGTCGGTTGAAAGTCGGATACGAGTTCAAATTTGGGCATGGAAACCTCAGAAGAAGGATGAATTATGAAGGATGAAGGATGAATGAATGCAGAACGTTAGTTCGTTATTTTAGCATAGATGTGGGGGGAGGGAAACGGCCGTTTAGCCACCCCCAACACTCTCTTTCATTTCAATGCGGTACACAGCGCCGTTGTTGGCTGCATCACGTATGATGATCTTGTACTGGTCTCCCAATTCGAGATTGATGAGAGTTAAACGGCCGTTTTCATCCACTTGATCTACGCTTGTCAGCAGCGCGCCATCAGGTTTGTATACGGCCATCCAGGGCTGCTCGGCGTTAGTCATCTCCAGAATCACATCTACCCGTATTGGCTCACCGCCATAGAGAAAGCCTTCAGGGTTTGCCCCGCGGATCTCACCGCCAAAAGTCTCGCCGGGCCAGAGATACTTCCAATCGGATGGTATGACGGATAAGGTGTACTCCCCGCCATCATTCTCTGCTTCGTCTACCACGATTCGCATGTTTTCTTGCAGGTCATAATACTTCAACAGTTCGCCTTCTCCTCGTCCGGAAAAATCGACATAGGCCGCCTGCCCGCCATCCTGGTAAGTGAGAATGAGGACAAAATCATCATTAGGACCGCTTTCTATCCGAATATCCACTTCAGCACGGGAACCACTGTAGGTCCAGGTTTCCACGCCCGCGCCGATTATTTTGCCCTTAACAGCCTCGTTCAGGCCGATGATATGGTCTGTCGGGTTGGTGATCACGGTAACGACGGGTGTTTCACTTTCGCTGACCCACGACTGCCAGACAGCTAAACCGACCAGCGCCAGCAGCAGCAAAGCAGCCGCTCCCCAAACCCACACGGGTATCCTGATCTGTGGTTTTGCCGATGGGGTTGGTGTGGGCTTGTCAGGCTGCGCCGCCTCATCCAGCGCCTGCTCAAATGCGGCCGCCGATTCGGGTGGGTCGATTTGCAGTTCAGGGACAGTAGGCCAGACGGCGGTGGGGCGTTGTTCTTGGCATAACTTCACCAGTTCGGCCATTCGATCCGCGTATTGGCAAGTTTCGATGAGGGAAATCGTTTTGGCCCGCCGATTTTTGCCGTTGAGATCCGCGTACACAATATCCAAGCGAAAACAGAGTTCGATGATGTCTTCTTCGTTGAAAACGGCGAGCATTTGATCAAATAATTGAACGTGCGCGTTTTTCATGATTATTTCCTGCTCCCCCACTAGAAGTTATTATACTGGTATGATCAAGCATAACGAATACCAGTTTTAGGTGACAGTCACCTTAGAGGTGACTGTCACCTGTTCCATGCAAGGAGACATCTGACAAATGAACAGCACTTACCAGCCCATTAGCAAACGCTCCGGATCAGCGGGAGACATGACCCTGACGACTTTCAATTTATACAATCTGTTCCCTGCGGAGCAGGAGGCGCTGGTGAGAATTTGGGGGGAGTGGCAACGGCCGTTTCGGCAAGCTCAGGACAGGCCATTTCTGCCCATCCAACTCGCCAAACTCAGCCTGGCAATCCAATACGAACTGACGCTGCCGGCCATCATCGCCGTGCAGGAAGTGGGCAGCGAAGCCGTTTTGCAGCAGTTGGCCGACCAGGTGAACCGGGCAGCGGGAACAGATTATCACGCCATTTCGCCGCCCACCAGCGACCGGCGCGGTCTGCAAATTGGCTTTCTTTACGACCGGCAGCGGGTGGACTTGCTCCTGGCAGAGCAGTTGTCCGGCGTGGATGTGGCGGCGGCCTTTGGTCCTCACAGCGCAAACCCAGGGCGGGAACCGTTAACGGCCGTTTTCCGCATCGCCCATCAAGAAATCACCATCATCAACAATCACTTCAAAAGCAACTACATCCCGGATGAGCAGGCAGCCAAAACCAGGCAGGTTTTGCAAGCCAACCTGAAGCAGCGCACGGCTCAGGCGCAGGCCGTCCGCCGTTATGTCAACGAAATCCTGGCGGCGAATCCGGCGGCGCTGCTGGCCGTGGTAGGCGACCTGAACACGTCGCGGCGCGACGGAACCCAGGAAGACCTGATGGCGCCCATCCGCATCCTGGAAGGCAGGCCCCCAGAAACGCGGCTGACCAATCTGCTGCCGCGCAAACAGAACATTCATGAATACACGTTTATCTGGGAAGGGGAAAATGAAATCCTGGACCACATCCTGGTCAGCCCGGCGCTGCTAGAACGGCTGGCGGGGGTGGATGTGCTGCACTTTAACGCCGCTTACCCGGAGGCGCTACGTCTGGCGCGCAGCCTGGCGAACCTGGTGTCCGGCAATGGGGAAGTGCTCGGGCTGGCGGCCCTTTTGGAGTTCCAGATATCCCGTTTGGCGGCCCGGGTCGACAGCGACGGCAGTCCGATCTTGCTGCAGCAGCAAGAC
>JAWOGU010000423.1:0-2685 GCA_046496595.1 Chloroflexota bacterium | reverse complement strand
CAGGGTTTGTTTGTGGCGGGCGCGGATCCGGTGGGTGATGGTTTGTTGGCGGATCGAGGCCGGTTAGATTTTTTGGTGGTGCAAGAGCTGTTTATGACGGAAACGGCCGTTCTGGCAGACGTCGTTCTCCCGGCCCAAAGCTGGGCGGAACGGGAAGGCACGCTGACTACCGGTGAACGCCGGGTGCAGCGTTATTATCCCGCCATTCCGGTGGTGGGGGAGAGCCGCGCCGACTGGCAGATTTTGGCGCAGATTGGGGAAAGGCTGGGTTTGGGTAAAGCGCCTTTTGCCGCCAGCCTGGCGTTTAAGGATGTGGTGAAGGCGGTACCGCAGTATAAAGGCATGGACTACCGCACGCTGGCGCAGGTGGAAAAGCAGTGGCCGGATGTGGGCGGCGACGACCTGTACTATGGCGGCAATGCTTATGAAAACCGTTCCGGGCTGGGCCAGCAGTGGCCGAGCGCGGCGGAGAAAAGCGCTGTATCCCATTTTGAAGTACCGGCTATTTCGGAAGCCAAAGTGGATGGACTGCACATTATCCACATGGCGGCGTTATATACGCCAGGTGTGCTGATCGATCATACGCCCATGCTTGATGACCGGAAAGCGAAACCTGCTTTGACGCTCCAGGCGGATGATGCCGCCGAGTTGGCGGTGCTGGATGGGGATATGGTTGAGGTGACGGTGGGCGAAACGGCCGTTCAAGCTCAGGTTCAGGTCAATGGAAAAGCAATCGCCGGGGTTGGTTTGTTGTCTGGCGTGAAGAGATGGCCGGAAACGGCCGTTGTGCAACTAGAGAAACAGGAACCTGTAAACCAGTGATCAGTTAATACCTGACTGTTTACTGTTCACTGTAAACTGTACACTGGAATCAAAAGAGGAATACCCATGACACTTGGTCAAATAGCCCTCTGGGGTTTGGTGGTAGGATTCGTGATGAGCATGGTGGTGATCACCGGCTTTGCCTACACCACCCTGCTCGAACGTAAAGTACTGGCTCGCATGCAAGCCCGCGTCGGCCCGAACCGGGCTGGTTACTTGCCGCTGCCTGGCAGAGGCAAAAAAGAACGGAAGCTCCTTGGCGGCTTTATGCAGCCAGCGGCAGATGCCGTCAAACTCTTCTTTAAAGAAGACCCCACCCCCGGCAAAGTCGATAAAGTTGTTTATAACCTGGCGCCCATGCTGGCCGTCATTCCCGCTATCTTGATTTTGGCAGTCATCCCCTGGGCTGGAAAAATTCCTGGATTAGTGCCCGCACAATACGACTACTTTGCCATTGTGCCTGGGCTAAACGTGGCCGTCCTCTTTATTTTAGCCGTCACCTCCATCAGCGTTTACGGCATTGTGCTGGCTGGTTGGGCGTCTAACAGTAAGTATGCCATCTTGGGTGGTATTCGCGCTTCCGCCCAAATGATTAGTTACGAATTGGTCATGGGACTCACAATCATCATCCCCGTGATGCTGGCAAATTCAATGGATTTAGGCGTCATTGTTCAGGGACAGCAAAATGGTTGGTATGTGTTTTTGGCTCCCCTGGCTGCCATCGTTTTCTGCATTGCCGTTCTGGCTGAATTACAACGGTCCCCCTTTGATTTACTTGAAGCCGAGCAAGAATTATCGGCCGGTTTCAACGTGGAATATGCTGGAATGCGGTTTGGTATGTTCTTCATGGCCGAATACATGAAGATGGTTTCTTTGAGCGCTATCGCCGCCACACTCTTTTTTGGCGGTTATCGTGGACCCTTTGTGGATCAGATACCAGTTTTGGGTTTCGTCTACATGTTCATCAAAATCTTCATCGGCTTATTTTTGATGATTTGGATTCGCGCCACCTTCCCCCGTCTGCGCTACGATCAGTTAATGTCGTTTGGCTGGAAAAAACTGCTCCCGATTGCGGTACTCCAATTTGTGGTCCTGGCGATATTCCTGGTCATGAAAGAAGAAGGGGCCTTTGCGCCCATAGAAAATGCGATTAGCAGCTTCTTTGGCTGATAATGGAGAAAGTTCATGTTAAGAGAAATAGCTGAATTACTCAAGGGGATGGGCATTACGATGCGGCATTTTTTAACGCCGCCTGTAACCATACAGTACCCTGAGGTAAAACGGCCGATGCGCACCCGCTTCAAAGGCCGGCACGAACTCAAACGGTATGATAACGGCCTGGAACGCTGCATTGGCTGCTCTCTTTGTGCCGCTGCCTGCCCGGCCGACGCCATTTTTGTTGAAGCCTCCGAAAACACAGATGCAGATCGTTACTCCCCAGGCGAACGATACGCCAGCACCTATGAAATTAACATGCTGCGCTGCATCTTCTGTGGTTTTTGCGTAGACGCCTGCCCGACACAGGCCATTGTCCTGGAGCACAACTACGAATTAAGTTTTTACGATCGGCAGAGCGCCATTTATACCAAAGATATGTTAATCGTGGATGTGCCTGTCAACGGTCTGCCCACACCACAAAAAGTAGAAGCAGGTCTATTTGACAAAGCAATTCCTGAAATGGAGAATCCAAAATAACAGTGAACATTAAACAGTGAACAGCCATGACTCGCGGATTATTGTTCACTCATGACTGAAATTAAGGCGACTTCTTATGGGTAATTCTCTAGTTTTTGGTCTATTACCTGCTTCGTTGAACAGGCCGTTGGAAGAGGAAACCGCTTTCTTATTTTCAAGAGATTTGAG
>JAWOGU010000392.1:0-3894 GCA_046496595.1 Chloroflexota bacterium | reverse complement strand
CGCAGGGCTGAACTGGCAAAGATTGCGGAAATTTGCGAGTGGGTACCGGCGCACAAACCGCGCACCTTGTGGGAGGCGCTGCAATACTACTGGTTCGTCCACCTGGGCGTGACCACGGAGCTAAATCCGTGGGACGCCTTCAATCCGGGACGCCTGGACCAGCATCTTTACCCGTTTTACCGACGCGAAGTGGAGGCGGGTACACTGACCCGCGAGCAGGCGGCAGAACTGCTGCACTGCTTCTGGATCAAGTTCAACAACCAGCCTGCGCCGCCCAAAGTGGGCGTCACCGCCGCCGAAAGCGGCACCTACACCGATTTTGCTCAAATCAACACCGGCGGCGTCAAGGCTGACGGCTCTGATGCGGTCAACGAAGTGACGTATCTGCTGCTGGACGTGATTGAGGAGATGCGGCTGCTCCAGCCCAGTTCATCGGTGCAGTTGAGCAAAAAGAACCCGGACCGCTTCATGAAACGCGCCGCCCGGATCATCCGCACCGGCTTTGGGCAGCCTTCTATTTTTAACACCGACGTGGTGGTGCAGGAGTTGATCCGGCAGGGTAAGTCACTGGAGGACGCACGGAACGGCGGCACCAGCGGCTGCGTGGAGACGGGGGCGTTTGGCAAGGAAAATTACTGCCTGACCGGTTATTTTAACCTGCCCAAAGTCCTGGAAATTACGCTAAACAATGGCGTGGATCCGCGCACCGGCAAGCAGCTTGGTCCGCAAACAGGCGATCTGTTGAAGCTGAGAAGTTTTGATGGCTTGTTCAGGGCGTTTGAAAAGCAGCTCAATCATTTCATCGACATCAAAATACGGGGCAATCAGGTGATTGAACGGTTGTATGCGGTGCATTTGCCGGTTCCGTTTCTGTCGCTGTTGATCGATGACTGTATTGCGAAGGGGCAGGATTACCATGCGGGCGGCGCTCGTTACAATACCAGCTATATCCAGGGCGTTGGTCTGGGATCGATGACGGATTCGTTGAGCGCCTTGAAGTATCACGTGTATGACCGGCAGGATTTGGCGGTACCGGAACTGGTGGCGGCGCTGAAGGCGAATTTTGCGGGGCACGAACGCACGCGGCAGCTTCTGCTGAACCGCACGCCGTGCTACGGCAACGACGACGATTATGCGGATGAGATCATGCGGCAGGTGTTTGAGGTATATTTTGCGGCGGTAGACGGCCGTTCTAACACCAAAGGCGGCGTCTATCGCATCAATCTCCTGCCCACCACCGTGCACGTTTATTTTGGCTCGGTGATTGGGGCGATGCCCGACGGCCGTTTTGCGGGCAAACCACTCTCGGAAGGCATTTCACCGGTGCAGGGGGCGGATCGGAAGGGGCCAACGGCCGTTATCAAATCCGCCGCCAAGATGGACCACACGCGCACCGGCGGTACGCTGCTCAACCAGAAGTTCACGCCCCAACTGCTGCAAGACGAAGACGGCCTGGACAAACTGGTGCAGTTGGTGCGCACCTACTTCAAGCTGGACGGCCACCATATCCAGTTTAACGTGGTGGACGCCGCCACGCTGCGCCAGGCGCAGGCCAGCCCGGAGGAGTACCGCGACCTGATTGTGCGCGTGGCCGGTTACAGCGATTACTTCTGTGATTTGAGCGAGGCGCTGCAAGAGGAGATTATTGCCAGGACGGAGCACGAGACGTTTTAGAGGGCAGATGGCAGCGGCCTCGCTTTCGCCAGTAGTGGCAATTGGAAATTGGGGGAGATCTGTACAATCTTACTCGTTTTAGTTATGCTATGTGTAAAATGATTGCATTTTTGTGTCCTTTTTACACATATTATAACCAAATGAAACAAGATATAGAATTTCAACTTTATCGAATAGCAGAAGATCAGGCGGGCTATTTTTCTCTGTCGCAGGCTCAAGCGCTTGGGCTTCAACGCAGTCAAATTTATCGGGAGCTAAAACGCGGAAAATTCTTGAGATCACACGCTGGTGTCTATCGTTTCCGGCAATTTCCTGCCAGCAGATATGAAGAGATTCACAACGCGGTACTGAGCGCCGGTCAGGATGCCGTTGTTGGTTTCGAGTCTGCCCTGTATGTTTATGACCTTTCAGATAACATCCCCGATGAAATCCACCTGATTCTGCCCGCCACCAGTTCCAGACGGCGTCCTGGCATCCGCGTGCATACGACCAAACTCGCGCCGACGGACAGCACTCATTTCGAAGGGCTTCTCATCACAACAGTAGCCAGAACCATTGTTGATTGTGCATTCACTTATGTCGACGATGATCAAATCAGATTGGCCGTTTCACAATCCCTTCATCGCGGCATGACTACCAAACAAAAACTCATTGATCAAACTGAAAACCGTCCCAAACGAGTAGGGGAACTCATAAAAAGACTTGTTGAAGAAGTAATATTATGAACTATTCATCCGCTCATTCATTCCGGCAGGCATTAGAAGACAGGCTGCGCTCGAACTCTCCCGGTTATCAAATTCCCCGCTTACGCAAAATGATTGCCTTTGAAAGGTTCATGGCGCGGTTGGATGATCGGTGGATCCTAAAGGGAGGATATGCCCTGCAACTACGTACCGACAAAGCCAGAACCACTCAAGATATTGATCTGCTGGCACGAGAAATCTCGCAAGCTCAAATCGCAGAATCGCTATTGGGAAAAATTCACCAGGATATGGGCGATTACTTTGAGTTTTCTATTGAACGGACCACCTGAATGTTCATTTGGGAACGGCCGTTCGTTTCCGAGTGACTGCGAGGCTTGCCGGGCGAATTTTTGAGCGCTTTCACATTGATATTGGCTATGATGATCCCGTTTTTGAACCGGTTGAGTACCTGACGCCGCCAACCCATCTTGATTTTGCAGGGATAAAATCGACGCCTATTCCTTGTTATCCGGTGAGTCAACACATTGCTGAGAAATTCCATGCTTTGGTTCGTCCACGCCCTGTTGAGAGCAGCCGCGTTAAAGATTTGGTGGATATTTTGTTGTTTGCAGGCATGGACAGCGCCTTGCAAGCGAAACGGTTGTATGCTGCCATTCAATCTGTGTTCCAGGCATATGAAGATGCTATCCCGGATCAACTAGAACAAATCCCACTCAATTGGCAGCCGAAATACAATCAGTTTACGAGAGATCTCGATTTACCTTTCACCGATTTTAATGAGGCGGTTGAGGCAGTACAAAGATTTATCAATCCTGTACTTGTTGGCGAAAAGGATGAAAGCATATGGAATCCTGAAGGGTGGCGTTGGGAAACTTGTGATGCTTAAACGCTGCAAATGTCATAGCGAAGGCAAAACCGAACTGCGTCAGATTCAGCCTCACGCAGCGCTTATCACGCCATCCATGCCATCAGAACGGCCGTTTTCCAACCTTACCCTCGTCACCTTATTAAACAAATCAGCGGGGCCGTGTCCGTTGACGCGGATGTAGTTGTCGGTGTAGCCCACCCAGCGCAAGCCGTGGCTGTTCGCGCCCACGCTGCTCTCCCAGAGCACGTTCATCGTTTTGCCTTCGTACTGCCGGTGGAAGGCCAGGCTCAGCTCGTTGCCCAGGGCAATCATGCGCTGTACTCGTTCTTTCTTGACTGGCCCCGAAATTTGGTCAGGCATGGCGGCGGCGGCCGTGCCGGGGCGCTGGCTGTAGGTGAAAACGTGCAACCGCGAAAAGCCAATCTCGCGCACGTAGTCCAAACTTTCCTGGAAATCCGCTTCCGTTTCGCCGGGAAAACCGACGATGAGGTCGGTGCTGAGGTTGAGGTCGGGGATGTGGGCGCGGGCGGCGTCGGCCAGTTCACGGAAGCTGACCTGATTGGTACGCCGCGCCATGCGCCGCAAGGTGCGGTCGCAGCCGGATTGCAGCGGCATGTGCAGATGGGGCAGCAGGCGCGGGTTTTGCCA
>JAWOGU010000347.1:0-17939 GCA_046496595.1 Chloroflexota bacterium | reverse complement strand
AACGCGTCGGCGCGGAAAGTAAAGCTCCGGATCCATTCAGAACCCCGCAGATTCCTTCTTTCCTGGATATGGTGGTATATATGGTGATCAAGTTTAATTACCCTGGGTAAACCCCCGGCTTTGCCGGGGGACCCGAAGAGTTTGACAGTTCCGGGAATAAAAGAGAGCCTCCAGACGTGAACCGCTCAAAGCTCACAGAAAGGAGGCCCTCTTTGAACAACGTACAAAGGTTAGCGCACAGCGTCTGGGACTGCAAGTACCATATAGTGTGGATTCCGAAATGGCGCAGGAAAGTTCTGTATGGCCAACTTCGAGAGAAACTGGGAGATGTATTTCGGGAGTTGGCGCGACAAAGAGAGTCGCCCGTACTCGAAGGGCACCTATGCTCAGACCATGTGCACATGTATATGTCCATTCCGCCCAAGTATGCGGTCGCGCAAGTGATAGGTTTCATCAAAGGGAAGAGCGCAATCCACATTGCCAGGACTTTCGGGGGTCGGGCCAGGAATTTTGTTGGGGAGCACTTCTGGGCCCGCGGCTACTATGTGTCAACGGTAGGGCGAGACGAGAAAGTGATCCGTGAATACATCAAAAATCAAGAAGCAGAAGACCGACGGCTCGAACAGCTGAATTTACTGAAGTAGCCGCCTTCAGGCGGTTCCTGGTTTTAACACCGCTTTGAGCGGTTCACCATTCATGGCAGGCGGAAAATGAAACGCCTGTCAGCTACCGCGTATTCGTTCATCTGCTTGGTCCCAACGAGGAAATCATCAGCCAATCGGATGGCGAGCCGCTGAACTGGAGCCGCCCGACCACCGGCTGGCTCCCCGGCGAAATTTTGCAAGATACCCACTCGCTCACCTTCCCCACAGACTCGTCAGAAGGCGCTTTGAGCTTGCGCGTTGGTCTCTATGATCCAGAGACCGGGCAGCGCTTGCCCACTGAAACAGGGGATTCGATCACGATTCCGCTCCCGTAACTTCAATCTCATTTCAGGCGCCTTACGCTAAAGTGACAATTGACAAATATTTCCGTTTGCGTAAAATCAGCGTCACTGATAGTTAGTGACGCTAAGTAAATTTCTGAATAAATGGAGCGAATATCTTGAGTATTCCCGCATATGATCCTGATCTTCAAGCCGACATCGTTGAAATGGAGCGCATCACTTTGCAGATGGGCTGGGCTACTCATAAACAGCAAACCCAGCAGCTTAAAGCGTTTAATTTAACCATGCCCCAATTTATGATTATGCGGGCCTTGCAGTGGTTGGAGGAAGGCTGCACCATGTCTGAACTGGGGGAAGCGGCGATGCAAGTGCCAGCCACCGTTACAGGCATTATTGATCGACTCGAAGAACAGAATCTGGTCAGTCGCCAGCCTAATCCCACGGATAGGCGGAGTTACCATGTTTTGCTGACCGCGGCGGGGCTGGCACTTTTGCAGGAGATTGATGAAAAACGACGACAGACGATCTCCTCTGTTTTTCAAGATTTGCCAACTGATCAGCGGTCCTTATTGTTACAATTTTTGCAGAAATATATGAATGCCATCATGGTGGAAGATATTTAGAAAGGAGCCTGAAATTATGTCTGAAACAATGCGAATGTTTATGGAAATTGGGTTTAATATTGCCTACCTCATCACCATCTGGATCATGGTTATCCTGATGATTCGTGCCCAACCGAACGTACCGGAAAAAGACAAGCCTGTGACACAGCTGTTCATTTGGGCCTTTGCCCTGCTGGCGTTAGGCGATACGGGGCATGTTGGTTTCCGTTTGTGGGCGTATGCGCTTGGTGATCTTACAAGCACGATTTCTGTGTTTGGCAGGGAACTTGGCCTGGTGGGGATGGGCGCCTTGGCGACGGCTTACACCGTTACTATTTTTTACATGCTGGTGCTGATGATCTGGCAAAGGCGCTATCACAAGCCGTATGGCTGGTTTGGCGGCTTGCTGTGGGCAACGGCCGTTTTCCGTCTCGTCATCATGCTTTTTCCAGCCAACGAGTGGAACAACACTGTACCGCCCCAAACCTGGTCGCTCATTCGTAATGTGCCGTTGATGATTCTGGGTTTCGGTGTGGCCTATCTCATCCTGCGAGATTCCATCAAGGCGCATGACAAACCATTTACCTGGGTCGGAATTATGATTTTGGTTTCTTATGCGTTTTATTTTCCGGTGATTCTTTTGGTACAGCGGCTGCCGTTGATTGGCATGTTGATGATTCCCAAAACGCTGGCTTATGTGGCAATTGCCTTCATCGCTTATTTCAGCCTGTTTAAACAGCCGCGGGAGAAGGAATTCAAGGGGCAGCCCATGCCAACGGATTAGCAGGGGAATCTGTTGGGTCTCGCGTTTAAAGCAAAAACGGCCGTTCCGGGGAACGGCCGTTTTTTGTGCAGCAGGCTCATAAGCTGGAGACTGTCACATCTGGGAGGCTTGTTGTGACCTGTGGGGTGTGGGCTGCGTGGCGCGTATGGGAACCACTACCGGAGAACGACGTGTGCTGGTTTGGGTAGAGAGCATACACAGCGCAGCGGTAAAAAGTGTGGCGGCGATGGCGGCGGCGGTGAAAACAAAGATGTAAGTCATAGTTCCTTCTTTAATCCTCTCCTGAGGTCACAACAACAAAGCCGTTTGCACGCTAAACAATACACGATAACAATGTAAAAATTGTAAATGATTTGCTTCCCGGTTGTCAGTAGTACGCCGGGTGTATGACTCCAGTACCTTGCCTGAAAATCAGCTTTTCTTCAGCCCGCCGCACGTGACCAGCGATGCCGTCGATGCTGCGTATGCCAACGGTGTTTAACGGCTAAAGCAGAGACCTGACAGGTTTTTTTATTCACGCCGGTACACAATTTCGCCGGCGACCAGGGTCATGTCAACGGCCGTTTCCGGCATCTTTTCCACCGGCAGGGCAAACAAATCGTCCGCCAGCAGCGCCATATCCGCCCACTTGCCGGGTGAAATGGAACCCTGGTGCGCCTCCTTACCCGACATCAGCGCCGGTCCCATCGTGTAGCCATAGATGGCTTCAGCCAACGTCAGGCGTTCTTCAGGATACCAGCCGCCGGCTGGCTGCCCGCTCTCATCCTGGCGCTTGATGGCGGCAAACATGCCCACAAATGGATTCATGGAGGCTACCGGCGCGTCGGAGCCGAGCGCCAGTTTGAGGCCCCGATCTAGCAGCGAACGGAAAGCATAGGCATAACGCGACCGGCTGCTCCACACCCGGTCGGCCGTTTGCCAGTCGGTTTGGATGTGGACCGGCTGCACGGCTGCCATGATGCGCTGACCGCCGACCCGCGCCAGGTCGTCCGGGTGGATGAGCTGCACGTGTTCGATGCGGTGGGGCATGGGCAGCTTGTGGCCGCTGTCCAGCGATTCCCGCTCGATAAGCACGTCCAGCACTTCACGCACCGCCCGGTCGCCGATGGCGTGGATGGAGAGGGCAAAACCGGCGTCGGCGGCGTCGGTGGCGATGCGCCACAATTCGTCCGCAGGGGTGACGATGACGCCCAGGTTGTCCGGCATCCCGGTGAAGGGGTCCAGCATGGCGGCGGTACGCGACCCCATGGTGCCGTCGGCGAAGGTTTTGAGGTGGCCTACCCACAGGTGGTCGTTGCCAAAGCCGGATTGCAGGCCCAGGGCGGCGGCTTCCGGCAAGAAATCGGCGGCGACGTTCATGTGAACACGCAGCGGTAGTGCGCCGCGGCGCTGGAGCGTCTGCCACAGCCGAAAACTTTCCTGCCCTTCTTTTTCCACGCGCTGGTCATGGACGCCGGTGAGACCCAGGCGATGGGCGGCGGCGATGGTTTCGCGCAGCCAGCTTTCTTTGGCTGCCATGTCTGGTTGGGGGATGTGGGGCAGGAGAAGCTGCAAGGCGTTCCATTCGCGCAGGATGCCGCTGGGACGGCCGTTTTCGTCCCGTTCGATTTTGCTTTCCGGCGGGTCTGGCGTTTCGGCGGTGATGCCGGCGATGTCCAGAGCGGCCTGGTTGACCCAGTAGGTGTGCATGTCCAGGCGCGCCAGGGCGACGGGGTTGTGCGGAGCGGCGGCGTCTAAATGGGCGGCGGTGGGCAGCGTGGGCCAGTTCACTTCGTCCCAGCCGTAGCCGAGCAGCCATTCGCCAGGTTTTTTGGTGGCGGCGGCAGCGGCGATGCGGCGCAGCGCATCGTCAAAATCGGCCACGCCAAACAGGCTGAGCTGCTGGCGGCGTACGGCGGTGTCCAGGAAGTGGACGTGGGAGTCGATGAGGCCGGGCAGGAGTAAACGGCCGTTGCCATCAATCACCCTGGTCTGCGGTCCCGCCAGGTTGAGTATGTCATCATTTGCACCGACGGCCAGGAAACGGCCGTTGTGCACAGCCACGGCCTCGGCCCAGGGTAACTGGGGGTCAACGGTGTAAATTTTGGCGTGATGGATGATTAAATCTGCGTGCATGGGGTTTTAGTCCTTTAGTCTGATAGTTTGGTAGTCTGATAGCCGAACAGCCTGTTAATTGAGGAGTCTGCACGCCCTCGTGCGGATGGGCGCGTGGCGTGTCCTGCGCTGCTCAAAAAATCTCCGCACAGCCGATGTATGAAAATGATAGACGAAGCACACTATTTTAGTGTACACTATTTTCATGATAAAAAACATTACTCTATCCGCAGACGACGCTTTAATTGAACAGGCGAGATGGCAGGCGGCCGTCGAAAAGACGACTCTGAATCAGTTGTTTCGTGAATGGTTGACCCGTTATGTGGCTCAGGCCAATGCTCCTGAGCAGTATGACGCGCTCATGGCGCAGCTAGACCATATACAGTCCGGCGGTCCTTTTAGTCGAGAGGAAATGAATGAACGTCGCTGATTTGCCGGGCCAATGCTTTTTGGACACCAACATTTTTGTGTATACATTCGACGACGCCGCTCCTGAAAAACGCCAGACGGCGCAGCAGGTGGTGCGCGCCGCCTTAGAAACGAGAAAAGGCGTTATCAGCACGCAAATTGTGCAGGAATTTTTGAATGTGGTGCTGCACAAATTTAAGCGCCCTATGACAGTCTCTGATGCACAAGAATACTTAAATACAGTGCTGCTGCCTTTGTGCCATCATTATCCTTCTGTTGCGTTTTATGAGCGGGCGCTGCTCATAAAAGCTGAAACGGGCTATTCATTTTATGACGCGCTGGTGGTCACGGCGGCGCTGGAAGCCGGCTGTACCGCCCTGCTTAGCGAAGATATGCAAGCAGGGCGCACCATCCAGGGATTGACGATTTTGAATCCGTTTTAAGCCAGTGGACAGTGAACAGTGTTTTGATCCTACCTCAATACCTTGCCACTTTGCTACTCTACCCCTTTGCCCCCTTGCCCCTCTTACTTCCCTAACGCCGCTCTCATGACGGCTAAATCGGGCTGCTGCCCGGTCCAGTGGGCGAAAGCCTGCGCACCCTGGTGGAGAAGCATACCCAGGCCATTGGCGGTCTGGCAGCCGCCGGTTTGCGCCTGCTGCATGAAGCGGGTGATGGCGGGATTGTAGACGAGGTCGTAGGCAAAGGCGTCAACAGGGAAAGGCAGATCGTCAGGCCAGGGAGAGGTCTCGTTGTGGGGCGACATGCCCAGAGGGGTGGTGTTGACGATGAGGGGGGCGGTGGCGGCAGCAACGGCCGTTTCCAATTCCCCCATATCCCCAGCCAGTAACCAACCTTCGCCGTCCACATGCGGCGCAATCTCAGTCACCAACAGCTGTGCTTGCGCCACACGCCGCGCCAACACGAGCACCTGCCCGCCTGCCTGCGCCAATCCGTAAGCCACCGCCCGCGCCGAACCGCCTGCCCCCAGAACGAGACAGGAACGGCCGTTTACGTCCACGCCCAACCCTGCCAGATCCGCCAGAAAGCCGGACCAGTCGGTGTTGGAACCAGACAAAGTGGCGAGTAGCGAGTGGTGAGTGGCAAGTGGTGAGTGGACCGATGGGTTATTGTTCACTGTAAACTGTAAACTGTCCACTGTAAACTGTCCCCGGTTCACGACGATGGTATTCACCGCCCCAATGGCTTTTGCGCCTGCTTCGATCTCGTGCAAAAAGGGCATCACGGCTTGTTTGTGGGGCACAGTCACATTCACGCCGCGAAAACCGAGGGCCGGCAGACCGCGAACGGCCGTTTCTACTTCATCAGGGTGTACCGGCAGCGCCACGTAGACAAAATCCAGCCCCAGCGCCACTGCCGCCGCATTGTGCATGGCCGGGCTGAAGCTGTGGGAAACAGGCCAGCCCATCAGGCCGAGGAGTTGGGTTTTACCTGAAATACTCATGGTTGCAGAGTGGCAAAGTTGCAAAGTGGCAGGGTACTGTTCACTGTAAACTGTTTACTGTTCACTACGCTTCGATCCACTCCATATTCGCGCCCAAAGCTCTCATGGTTTCTACGAAGCCGGGGAAGCTGTCGTGGACGCAGCGGGCGTTGTGGATGAGGGTGTCGCCGTGGGTGACGAGACCGATAACAGCCAGGGCCATGCCCAGGCGGTGGTCGTCGTGGCTGTCTACTTCGGCGGAGAACGGCCGTTTCGGACCATGCAGCGTAAAGCCATCCGGGCGCTCTACCATGTCAATATTCATCTTCGCTAGTTCAGCGGCCAATACGCCGATACGGTCCACTTCTTTCACGCGCAGTTCGGCGGCGTCGCGCACGGTGGTGGAGCCGGCGGCCTGCGTGGCGGCCACCGCCAGAATGGGGAATTCGTCGATGGCGCGGACCACCACCTCGCCGCCAATGTCGGCGGCGTGCAGTTCCTCAAAACGGAACGTGAGGTCCACGGCCGGTTCGCCG
The DNA here is from genome assembly GCA_046496595.1 of Chloroflexota bacterium. Lineage (GTDB taxonomy): Bacteria > Chloroflexota > Anaerolineae > Promineifilales > Promineifilaceae. Next base: position 11,125 of record JAWOGU010000347.1, on the reverse strand, counting down.
CCGGTGGTGCGTTCGTTGGCGGTGGTGAACTGCGCGCCCATAAGGCGCAGGATGTCCAGGATGCCGGTGCGCGTGTCGTTGTAGCCCACGTTGGTGATGGTTACTTTTGAGTGGGGCACGATGGCCGCCGCCACCAGGGGAAAGGCGGCGGAAGAAATGTCGCCGGGCACGGTTAAATTGAAGGCTTGCAGGCGGCGCTCCCCGGCGGCGGGCGGCATGATGATCCAGTCGCCTTCGCTGTAAACAGGCACGCCGACGGCGTTGAGCATCCGTTCGGTGTGGTCGCGGGCGGGGCCGGGTTGGTAAATGCGCGTTTCACCTTCGGCATACAAACCAGCCAGCAGCAGGGCGCTTTTCACCTGCGCGCTGGCGACGTTCATTTCGTAAACAGTCCCTTTGAGGGCCGCCGGTTCGATACTAAGCGGGGCCTTGCCTTCTTTGGCCGAAATTTTGGCGCCCATCTGCTTCAGCGGTTCGGTGACACGGCGCATGGGGCGTTTGCGCAGTTGTTCGCTGCCATCCAACACTGAGGGGAAGCGCTGCCCGGCCATAATGCCAGCCAGCAGCCGCATGAGCGTCCCGGCGTTGCGGCAGTCCAGGGCATGGCGTGGATTTTGCAGCCCGTACAGGCCGCGCCCTTCAATGACGAGGTTCCAGGCTGTGGGCGAATGCCGGTCCACATCCATGACGACGCCCAGGGCTTGAAAGGCGTTGAGGGTGGACAGGGTGTCGCCGGCGGGCAGCCAGTTACGAATGATGCTTTTGCCTTCGGCCAGGGCTGCCAGCATGATGGCGCGATGGCTGATGGATTTATCGCCGGGCACGGTGATGACGCCAGTGAGTGGCGTCTTTTGGGGACGGATGAGGAGGCTGGTAGGTGCTGTCATAGGATTGGGCTCAGGCAGTGATACCAGGCTGCCGGGAAAAACTGGCAGCCTGGCGTTTGGGTGGTGTGGGGTCTGTTTTTTATTCGCCTGTTTTGCGATGGGTTAACTGCTGGCCTGGGATGTCCATTTTGGCCTGTTTTTGTACTTTTTGTTTCATTTTGCTGGCGAGCAGTTGTGTTTTGCCGTCTTCGCGGTTGGGGTCGAGCCGGGACACAGGCGGACGACCGACCCGTTCTGCCTGGGCCAGGGCGTGGTGGACGATGAGGTGGTTGTGGGCGCGCATGAAGTCGTCGTGGCTGGCGCCGGGCTGGCTTTCCAGGTAAGTCTCTTCGGCGGCCTTGAGTGTTTCGGCCAGGTCCTGGATTTCGTCGGCGGGCAGGTAGGCGGGGGAAGAGCTGAACTCTAATTGGTCGTGGACGGGCAGGATGCGGGCCAGGATGAGTTCGCCGATTTGCACGTTGCCGTGTCCGCTGGCTTCAAAGACTTCGTATTCTTCGCCGGTGAGAAAGTCTGCCAGGGAGAGGTTTTGGCCTTCGTAGCTGCGCAGTTCGTAGGCGCTGGCGGGTCCGGCTGTGAGCCACTTGTCGAGGATGGTCTGTTGATATTCGGAAAGATCGCCTTTCTTTTCTTCGTGGTAGTCCTGGATGAGGTAACGGCCGTTTGCCTGCGGGTAGTCGAAGGCGAACCAGTCGAAGAAGCGCATGGATTCGGCCACGCTCGCCTGCTCGACGTTGTCCATGTCGTAGTAGTTGTTCCAGAAGAAGGGCACGGCCTGGGCGAAGCTTTCGTTAAAGCGTTCCTCGCGGGCAAATTTCATCAGGTCGCGGCGCAGCCAGGTAGCGGCCTGCGTCCAGGAACGGCGTTCTTGTTCTGCCTCTTTGTCGTTTTTCATGTGGCACTGTTTGTATTTTTTGCCGCTGCCACAGTAACAGGGATCGTTTCTACCAATCTTAGACATATTGCACCTCTTTTGGAGCTAGAGCTAGAGGTTTTCCCCTTACTCTCGCTCTTGCTCTAGCTTTGTTCTATGGCTGCCAGAATGGGCAGCAGTTCTTGTAAAGTTGAAATTTGGTAATCCGGGATAACATCGCCGGGTTCGTGCTGGAGATGGGGCTGGTTTATCCAGATGCTGATGAGACCGACGGCATTGGCGCCGGCGATGTCATTAGCGGGACGGTCTCCTACGAAAACGGCCGTTTCCGCCGTCACGCCCAACCCCGCCAATGCCTGTTCATAGATAGCCGGGTGTGGTTTCATGTAGCCCACATCCCCGGAAGCCAGACGGACGTCAAAATAGTGGAGGATACCGTATTCTCGCAGTTCTATGTCACGCATCCACATGGGCATCATGGAGTTGGTTATCAGGCCCATTTTATAGTTTTGTTGGCGTAATTGGTCCAAAACCGGCAGCGTATCGGCGAATAAGGAGACGTTGGGCACCGTTTTCCAATCGTAGGCCAGCAGTACATCGTGCATGTTGATGGCGGCAGCGTTCAGTCCGACTGCTGCAAAACAAGCGGTCAGCACGGCCTCAAAATTAACGCCTGCCCAGGTTTTTTTGGCTTCACGCCAACTGTCGCTGATGACATTTTGATAGGTTTGGAAAAGAACTTCCGGCGGCGGCAGGCAAATCCCCTGGGCGGCCAGATAGCGGTATACGTTTTCCAGATGCGGACCGCTGACGTTGTTGATCCAGTCGCTTTGCTGCGACCAGTCCAGCAGCGTGTCATCCAGGTCAAACAAGACAGCCCGAATGCGGCGCGGGGAACGAATCAAACCGCCTCCGTTTTTTCTTTTTTCTCGGCATAATGCTCAATAATGAGCACGATAACTGCGCCTAAAATGGCGAAACCGAGCGCCAGGCTGAATTCGGTGACGCCGGCGCTTGTGGAAAAATCGGGCAGGACATTGATCTGTTTGGTGACCTGGATATCGCCGTGTCTGTCGAGGATGAATTGACCGGCTTCGTCGGTTAACCAGGCGATGTCCAGTTTCCAGGCCCACAGTTTGCGCAAGCTGCCCAGCATCAGGCCGATGAGGACGGCCAGGGTGTAGTCATGGTAGCGCTTGAACATGACACTTAATACCTGGGAAAATAAGATCAGGCCGATGGCGGCGCCGATGACGATGAGACCCAGGGTGACGATGTCTTGATTGTTGACGGCGCTGAGGACAGTGGCGTATTTACCTAACAGGAAGAGGATGAAGGCGCCGGAAATGCCGGGCAGGATCATGGCGCAGCTTGCCAGGGCGCCGGAGAGGATGAGAAACCACCAGGTGTCCGGCGTTTTGGCGGGCACTAAGCCGACGATGATAAAGGCAACGGCCGTTCCTATTGCCAGGGTCAGGTAAAGTTTGGGTGTCCATTTGGGAATTTGCTTACTGACGGTGTAGGCAGAGGCCAGTACCAGCCCAAAGAAAAAGCTCCACAGGTAGATGGGTTGGTGAACCAGCATCCATTCCAAGGGACGGGCCAAAACGAGAATCGCCAGGCCGATACCCAGACCAACAGCCATGAGAAACTGCCAGTTGACGATTTGAAATATTTCTTTGATCTGAAGTTTGAAAATGGCTCGCCATAAATGAGGGCGGCCCAAGGTGCGAATGGAGTCGATAAGTTCTTCGTAGATGCCCAAAATGAGGGCCATGGTGCCGCCGGAGACCCCGGGCACAATGTCTGAAGCGCCCATGGCCATGCCGCGCAGGCTTAAGCCTGCGTAGTTGCGGAGGCTGCGTTGGGGTTTTGTGGCTAGAACTTCTTTTTGCTTTTCTGCTGCGGTCATGCATTACCTCTCAAGTTAAAAAGTTAACCGCAGAATTATAACAAGGACAGGCAATCTGCGCTTGTGGTTGTTTCCGGGCATTAGGGAAATGGTTAATCTGAATTGCGGGAGAAGGCGGGCAGGTGGCGGGTGATTTCATCGGCGAGTTTGAATAGGGAGTAGGGTTTTTGCAGGTAGCCGACGAGTTGTTCGACTTGTAATTTGTCGGTGATTTCCATTTCGCTGTAGCCGGAGGTGAGTACGACGCGCACGTTGGGGTTTAGGTTGACAAGGGCTTCCAGGGTTTGGGCGCCGTTCATTTCGGGCATGGACCAGTCGAGCAAGACCAGATCGATGGTGTGTTGGTGGTTTTGATAGGTATGCAGGCCTAAACGGCCGTTTGCCGCAGTCAGTACTTCAATGCCATGCATCTCTAATATATCTTGTACAGCTTCCAATACCGGCGCTTCATCGTCGATCACAAGCACGATGCCAGACGAGGCAGGGATGGCGCCGGTTTCTTGAACCGGCAGCGGCGACTGAGACGCCGATACCGGAAAAACGAGTTCAAACGTGGTGCCCACCAGCGGCTGGCTGCTTACCCGCAGCCCGCCGTGATGTCCGCGCACAATGCCTAAAACGGCTGCCAGTCCCAAACCGCGCCCGGTAAATTTAGTGGTGTAAAACGGATCAAAAATGCGGGACAACGTTTCGGCGTCCATACCTGCGCCGTTGTCGGTAACTGTAATGGAGACGTAAGCGCCGGGTGTTAACTGCTGATTGGTGCGCCGCCAATAGATTTCGTCTTCTTCTATGATGGTTTTGACGGTCGTCTTGACCACGATATGCCCAGGTTGGGTTTCCAGCGCTTCGGCGGCGTTCAGAATTAAGTTCATCACGACCTGCTGAATCTGCCCGGAATCGGCGTCGATGAGGGGCAGGTCTTCACCCAGGTGCAATGTCAGAGCGCCATGAGGCGGCAGGGCGATGTCCAGCAGATGCTGGTTTTCTAGAATGAGCGTGTTGATATTGAGGCTTTTAATGGCAAATTGGCCGCGCCCGGAGTAGGCCAGCAGTTGTTTGGTCAGTTCGGAGGCGCGTTCGGCTGCTTTGACGGCTTTTTCAATGTGGGCGTAGGCGTTATGGTTGGGAGGGAGTTTGGTCAGAGCCAGGGAGGTCTGGCCCAGCATGGCCACCAGCAGGTTGTTGAAGTCATGGGCGACGCCGCCGGCCAAAATGCCCAGGCTTTCGATTTTTTGGGTATGGCGCAGGGCTTCTTCGGCGCGTTTTCTCTCTGTTATTTCACGCGAGGTGGCGACCAGCATGGTGATCTGGCCTTGTTTGTCGCGCACCGGATTGATGGCATATTCAAAACAGCGGCTTTCTCCGGTTTCGGCGGTGATGGTGGAATCACCGAAGACGGATTCGCCAGTGGTCAGTATTTGCTCTGTTTCTGATGAGAAACGCCGGACGGCGGCATTGTCCATACCCAGATCGGCCCACGTTTTGCCGATCATGTCTGCGCTGGTGAGGCCCAGCACAGCGGCGGCGGAATCACTGACGAAGAGGAAACGGCCGTTTAGATCATAAATGTGGAAATAATCTGGTGTTGAAAAGAGGATGGCGTGTAACATGCTAACATGTTGTTCTAATTTTGCCGTCAGCTTGGCGCGTTCCGTTTCGGCGTGTTTACGCCTGATGGCAGAGGCAATCTGTCCCGAGACAAACTCCAAAAACTGTTTTTCCTGCTCCGTGTAGATGTCCCGATCTTCATAACTTTGCACCACAATGGCGCCAAAGGTTTCCTCGTTGTTTTTCAGCGGAACGCCCAACCAAATTTTGGAGCGCGGCCCAATCAGGGAGACACTACCGGATTGAATGAGCCGTTCATGATTGTTGTCGTCGATGAGCTGCGCCTGACCGGTGCGCAGAACGTATTCGGTGAGACCTTTTTGGGTAGGATAGGGCTGTCCATCGTATTCGTCCTTCTCATCCACAAAATAAGGCAGCATGAGGGTGCTGTGTTCCTGATCCAAAAGGGCAATGTAGAAGTTTTTGGCCTCCATCAGATCGCTGACAACCAGGTGAATGGTGCGGTATAAATCGTCCAAACTGATGTCTGAATTGGCAATTGTGGCGATCTGGTAGCTGGCAGCTTGCAGCGATTTGATGTGTTTTTGGGCGGTAATATCACGCAGAAAGCCTTGAAACAGCGGCCGCTCGTTGAGGGTAAAAGGCGTAGCGGAAAACTGGACAATGCGGGTGTCTCCCTGCTGCCGCTGTATTTGGGCTTCCAACATGAATGCGCTTTGCTGAAAAGCGCTCGCTTGCAGTTCTGATTGGAACGGAAGCCGATCTTTGGGGAAAAGGGTTTCCAGGGAGAGGGATTTTAGCTGCTCCAGCGAGTACCCCGTTAAGGTTGTGGCTTTGGGATTGGCGGAAATGATGCGTTCCGTGAGGACATCGACAACCAGAATGGCGTCGTTGGCGGTTTCAAACAGCCGCCGGTACTGCGCTTCTGTCTGTTGAATGGTTTGCAGCAAGCGGGCTTCTTGCAGGGCGTTTGCCAGTTGGTTGGCGAAGAGGGAAATGGCAGAAATGTTGTCTGGTTTTACTTTAGACCCTGCTATGTAGAGTACACCTGCAACCTGCCTGTCCAGCACAATGGGCGCCACGATTCCCGGATAGCCGGAGAATGGTTTAAGCGCCTGTCTGCCCAGAAATCCCAGTTGAGGGAATACCTGCAATAATTTTTGATAGCTGTTGTCCAGGTAGATGGCTTTGTTGGTTTTTAGAACAGCGTGATCGATACTGGCGGTGGTCAGGCTGTAGGTGTAACCAATACCTTGAGTCCCGATGATTTTTTCAAGCGCTCTGACTGCTTTTTCCAGCCCTTCTGGCATGACGAGGGCGCGGACGACGAGGGTTTCTTGGGTTTCATTTAGCAGGCTGATGGCGCCATGCAGACCTAATGATTTGAGTTCCTGGGAGAAGGCGGTGAAAACGGCCGTTTCGGAGTGTGTCGCCTTGGCCAGAGCGGCGGCCGTTTGATTGACAGCCTGTAATAATCTGGGGTCTCTAGTCAGGGAGGGTGGTGGTTTGGGAGCGGCTGTATATTTCGGCATAGGCTGTCGAGACTGTGGTTGTGTAGATTGGTTTGATCATGAGAGTACACCGAATCAGGGGGAAAGCCTACGCATCTTTTGTCCTATTTCTGGAAAATTCGTAATCTTTCACGTTTTCAGAAGATTGGACCAATTTGCCATTCGCACAGCTATTTCCAGAGAAATTGGTCCAATCTTGGCAGATTGTTAGGGGCTTAGGGCGAGCGCATCCGGACCGACGATGATTTCAGGAGTAAAGTAACCCAAACGGCCGTTTTCGTCCAACGCCGCCACACTTACAGAATAGTTAACGTTCGGGTCTTTATCCGTCAGGGCCACATTGCCGGCCTGTTTTGCCTTAACCAGGTGAAACGCCTGGTGTGAAGGATCGTCTAGCGGACGGAAAGAGATGGCGTAACCGGCGGCATTGTCTTGTACAGGCCAGCTTAACTGATAGGTGCCCAGCGCTTCCGTGGTCTGGACGACAGGCGCCTGCGGCTGCCCCGGCGCGCCGGCAATATTCGCCACGACGGCTACGTTGAGCTGCACCACTTTTTGCAAATAGTCGAAGTCAATGCGGTCCCAGGTGTCACGCAAGGAATTGACCAGGTCGGGGTCTTCAATAGATTCGGTGAGACGTACCGCCGGGATGCCGATGTTGACGAACTCCCGCTGATCTCCCCAGCGCCCTTCACGGTCCAGGCTGTCGATCACGTTGACGCCAAAGTCCGGTACGTAGAGGCCGCCCACATATTCGTAATACCGGGCTAACTGGCCTGAGGCGGAAAAGGCTAAATTGGGGGCAAATAAGCGAATCGAGCGGGGAATATCCCGGCGACCACCTACCGTGTCATAGTTAATGGCGGCCAAAATGTTCATGTTGTCCAGGTAGGCGGTTTGGGCAAAGTGGCGGGCGCCAAAGGTTCCCTGTTCTTCAGCCGCCGTCGCCACAAAGATGACGGTCTGGTTCCACTGCTGGGCGCTGAGCAGGCGGGCTGTTTCCAGCATGAGGGCGATGCCGGAGCCGTTATCATTGGCGCCGGTGGCTTTGCTGGCGCCGTCTGTCACTTCCGGGGGGCGGTTGTCGTAGTGGCCCATGATGACCACGACGCCCGGATTTTCTGCCTGACCGGGCAGCACGGCCACGATGTTGCGCTGCTCGGCGTAGAGTCCGTTGTAGTAGAGGGGGAAATCCTGGAAGCTGACTTGTAAACGGCCGTTTCCCACCCGCACGAACTCATCAAACAACCACTGCCGCGCCGCGCCGATGCCAAAGTTCTCCGATTCCGTTTCGCTGAAAGCATTGCGGGTGCCAAAGCTCTCTAATTGTTGGATATAGCCCATTAACTGCTGCTGAGAAACCTGATCAACCAGCATCTGAATGCCCGAGTCAATATTGGGCGCTACATCGCTGACCGGATTGGTTACCAGCCCCGGCAGTTGTGCTAACTCAAATGGCTGGGCGGTGGCCACGGGCGTGGGCAGGGGCTGCCGTTCCGGTTCGGCCAACGCGCCGCAGCCGGCCAGCAGCAAAATTATGATAATCCCAAGCAGAGCCGTGAGGGAAAAATGTCCTCGTGAATGTAAATAGCGGGGTTTGGGTGATTGCGAGATAATCCCCAGGGGAAAATCCTGGAATCTCCTAATCCCCGCTTTTGGTTTTTGGTGGTGCGCCACGCTCATGAAATCTCCTGAGAAGGCAGAAAGTATTTATACACCCTTGCCGAGGGCTGAGCCTGTCGAAGCCCGGTTGCCTTCGACAGGCTCAGGCAACAAGTTAAGGCAGCAACCTGCATAATTTACTGATGTTGTATTGTAATCAATCGGGATGGTTGCGCAATGGGATTCAAGCCAGGTGAGGGGAGCGTCTCATATTTTTGTTAGCACTGGCGAGGTCGGCGGCGGTTCAGAGTTGGAAGCCGTCGCGGAGGGGCACAACTTTGTAGCTGAAATCGGTGACGAAGGAGGCAAGCTGTTCGTTGAGGTCGTCCCAGTTGTCGCTGGCTAGAACGGCCGTTATCGTTTTCTGATCTTCACATACAAAGCCAATCAGCCTGTTGGGGGCCTTGCCATACACCGTTTGCCACGCTTCGCTCATTTGCAAGCCCATCGATTGCAGCACAGGCACATAACGGCCCATGACAAACTGATAATACTCTTGTAAATGCTGCTCTTCGATTTCGTAGCTGAGAAGCAGTTTGTAACCTCGAATTTGATTTGCCATATGTTTACTCCGCTGCGGCCGAAGGGATGGTAAAGGTGAAGGTGCTGCCTTTGCCCAAGGCGCTTTCAAACCATATTTCGCCGCTTTGCGCTTCGACCATTTTTTTGACGATAGAAAGCCCCAGCCCCCAGCCAGCCTGTTCGCGCACGGCCTCATCTTCCGCCCGGAAGAATTGGGTGAACAGTTTGGCCTGGTTTTCTTCAGAGATGCCAATGCCGGCGTCAATGACCGCTACCTGGGCACGGCCGTTTTCCTGAGTGATTTCAATATGCAGCTTGCCGCCGGCCGGCGTGTATTTGTGAGCATTGGAGAGCAGATTGGTGAGAATCTGGTTGATGCGGCGGGGATCGGCGTAAACGGCCGTTACCTCCGGCGCCACATGCACGGTCAAAGATTGCTCCCGGCCGGTAATTTGCTCCCGCAAACTATCCGTTACATCCTCCACCACATCCCGCAGCTCAAACGCGGCAAACTCAAACTTCATGCGGCCGCTCTCAATCCGGTTAATGTCAGACAAATCACTCACCAGCACACTCATGCGCCCCAAATTGCGCTTGATCACTTCCATAAACTGCTTTTGCTGTTCATTCAGGGCGCCCGTCATGCCGCTCAGAATTAAATCCGTATACCCTTTGATGGAGGTCATGGGCAGGCGCAGTTCATGCGTCACAATGGAGATAAATTCGCTTTTGGACTGATTGGCGGCGGCAATGGCTTCATACAGACGAGCGTTTTCAATCGCCACCGCCGCCCGGTCCGCCAGACGCTCCACAAACGCTTTGTCATCGGCGTCCAGAGCCGTCGCTGTCTGGCTTTCCAGCGTGATCAGGCCGATGATGTCTTCTTTGCGGCTGATGGGCACCACCAACTGCACCACCGCCGGGCTGCCGTCTATCGACTGCGCTTTGGTGGCAGCGGCCGTGAAAATGGATCGTTTTTCCGCCATAATCTGGGCCAGAATGGGATGAGTCAGCGGCACCTGCCGCAGTTTGCCGTCTTCTACCCCGCTGTTCACCAGAAGCTGCAAAATTTGTGTTTCCTCCGTTTGCTGGATGAGACCAATGGAACCGGAATCGGCCGTGGTCAGGCGCATCGCCCAATCCAGGGCTGAGCTTAGAACGGCGTTTAGCTCCAATGACTGGTTAAGCTGTTGATCGATGCGTTGGAAAATAGAAAGCTCTTCCACCCGGCGGGCCAGCGCCTGATCTGTTTGCGTAAAGAGCCGGGCATTGTCAATGGCGATGGCGGCCTGATTGGCAAAAGTCGCCAACAGTTCCAGGTCTTCGCTTTGGAAGACGCCGCTGTACAACCGGTTATCCACGTAAACAGCGCCCATCACCCGCCCTCGCGCCCGCAGCGGCACGCACATAATGGAGCGCAGTTGGAAACCGATGACGCTTTCCTGGGCTGAAAAACGTTCATCTTCCTGGGCATTGTTAGTGAGGATGCCGTTGCCGGTGGTGGCTGCCCGCTGCAAAACAGTGCGGCTGATCTGCATACTCTGGCCTTCTATAGTTTCCTGGTCTACGTTACGCGCCGCTTCGGTGCGCAGAGCGCCGCTGACTTCGTCGTACAGCATCAGAAAGCCGCGTTCGGCGCCGGTAAGCTGAATGATGGCGTCCATGACCTGGTTGAGCACTTCGCTCAGGTCCAGGCTGGTACCCAGTTGGGAACTGACCTCGTACAAAGCGGCGAGGCGGGCTTGTTCGATGTTGATGGTTTTTTCGGTCATAGGATTCTTAAAGATTGAAGATCAAAGATTAAGGATTGGCGCTTGCTGGTGCGCGCTGATTTTTATTCTTTAATCGTATCTATAAAGGTGGGTTCCCTGAGCCTGTCGAAGGGAACTGGGCTTCGACAAGCTCAGCCCTCGACAGCACTATATAGTTACCCTTAATCTTTGTTTTTCTTGAAATAGAAATCGCACACGTCCTGTAATACGCAGGTTTCGCATTGTGGTTGTCGGGCTGTGCAGGTTTCCCGGCCATGCCGGATCAGGTTCAGGTGCATGGCGTAGTAAGTATCGGGCCTGGTACCATTTTCCAATAGATTGTGGGCTTTGTCAGCCGTGACTTTAGGCCCAATCATGCCCAGGCGCTGCGTGATGCGGTGAACGTGGGTGTCTACCGGGAAAGCAGGCCGGTCGAA
>JAWOGU010000337.1:0-4725 GCA_046496595.1 Chloroflexota bacterium | reverse complement strand
TCAACCAAACGTTTGGATGGTGGCTACGACCTTTCCCATTCAGGCGCAGGGCCACATCGCAATCAGTCTGCAACCGGAGTGATTATCGGTTCTGATCCAATGAACCTGAAAGCCTATGGCACAGGGGTTTTTCTTGCCCGTTCAAATCCCTATATGGGAAGATACCCCTGCGGTTCACTTGTCCATAATGGAGTCTGGTATTACGGCACCTATTGCCTGGGACCGGCAGGTAGTACACAATATGGGGATATAACTGTTAACTGGCCATGGCTGGGTCCCTTTGTCGGATTCCGTACTTCAACCGATTATGGCCGAACATGGACTGTTTGTCCGCATAAACCTGACAATCCGATTTTTGGGGAAACCGGAATCAACGGTTATCCTGTTAAAATCGGAGCCCCGCATTTTGTCGAGGGCCAATATGCCTTTAGCGCCCATGCTGCGCGCTTTGCCCCACCAGTATGTTGACATGTTTGAGGAGCACCCCGAGCGCCTGATGTATATTTCAGAAACCAGGCCGGATATGGATTAGGCGCATGGAAGGGAAAACTGTCCAGGAATCACGGGTCGTCTTAACACAGGTGATGGGACCGACGGACGCCAACTTGTTGGGGAACGTGCATGGCGGCCATATCATGAAATTGTGTGACGAAGCGGGTGGTATGGCAGCCATCAGGCACGCCCGGCGTCCGGCAGTGACGGTGACCGTGGATTCCATGACATTTTTGTCGCCGGTGAATATTGGCAATTTAGTGACGGTGCAGGCGGAAGTAAGTTGGGTGGGGCATACCTCGATGGAAACGCGGGTGGTGGTAATGGCTGAGGATTTGCTGACGGGCAAGGTCACCCATACCAATACCGCTTATTTTGTTTATGTGGGGCTGGATGAAAACGGCCGTCCGGCGCCGGTTCCCCCTCTAATTTGTTTAACAGCAGAAGAAAAACTGCGCTGCCAACAGGCCGAACAGCGCCGGGTAGAGCGCCTTAAGCGCCATCAAAGCGAGATTTAAACCATTGTGACAACCCCAAAACGTTCCCGTCTCCTTGAAATTTTGCTCCAATCGCCGGCGCACCGCATTGTTTCCATGCCGGAAGAAGATTTCGGCCTGGTAGAGGCTGAGCCGTTTCCCTTTTTAGCCATTGTCGGCCAGCATGAGATGAAGCTGGCGCTCGTCCTATCCGTGATCAACCCGCGGGTGGGCGGGGTGCTGCTGATTGGCCCGCGAGGCACGGCAAAAACAACGGCCGTTCGCGCTCTCACCGATTTACTGCCCCAAGTCGAACGCAGTTTATGTTCCTCCGGCTGCACCGAGCAAATGGTCGCCGAAGGGGGCATGGACGCCATTTGTGAAGAGTGCGCCCGCAAAGTTGGTTATGGCGAGCCGCTTTCCGTGCTGGACCGGGTGCGCATCATGGAACTGCCGCTCAACGCCCGTATTGACGACGTGGTAGGCGGCATCAACGAGCGCATCGCCTTAGAGCAGCAGCGCGTCCGTCTGGAACGGGGCATTTTAGGCCACGCCGATGGGCATATCCTTTACATCGATGAAGTGAATATGCTTGACAGCGCCATGACAGCCGCTATTTTAGACGCCGCCGCGCAGGGGCGGTACACGGTGCGGCGGGGACCGTTAAAACTGAGTTATCGCGCCCGTTTTCTGCTCATTGGCTCTATGAACCCGGAGGAAGGGCAGCTCCGGCCGCAGTTGATGGACCGTTTTGGCCTGCGGGCGGTGGTGCGCGGTCTGGATGACGTGGATTTGCGTTTTCAGGCCTATGAGATGGCGATGGCCTACCGGCGCGACCCGGAGGCGATGTCGGCGGCGTTTGCCGAAGGCACACTGGCTTTGGCGGCGGAAATCCAGGCGGCGGCGGCGCTGCTGCCGTCAGTCGAGATTGGCGCGGCTGCCCGCCATTTGGGGTTGCAGTTGGTAAAAAAAATGGGAATTGACTCCAATCGGGCGGAAATTACCCTGTTTGAGGCGGCGCGCGCCCACGCGGCGGCTGATGCGCGGAAAATGGTGGAACCGGCTGACGTGGAGATTGTGGCGCTGTTGGCGCTGCGCCAGCGGCAAAGTGACGGTCTCAGACAGTTTTTTAGCGACCAGGCGGCGGAAGACGCCCACATGCAGGCGCTTTTCGAGGAACTGCGCCGTGAGTAAACCATTGTTGCTGAACCAGGAAAGGGCGCTGCTGGCAGGGTTAACGGCCGTTTTTGTCGGTTATCTGGCGGTGTGGCTGCCGGGTCCGGCGGCTGGTTTGCAGTTTTTGGGCGTGGAATTGGGCGAGTGGATCAAGTTTTTGGGCGTGGGGGCTATCCGTGACCTGTTTTATTTGCCGCCGATTATCCTGGGGCTGATGCTGGTGGTGTTGACGCTGGGCTGGGAAAACGGCCGTTGGCAAACGTGGTTTATGCGCGGTCTGGCGGTGCTGGTCAGTCTGCTGGCGTTCCCGGCGCTGGAAGATTTGCTGGGGGCGTTTCGCAGCCAATATGTGCTGCGGGTGGCGCTGATTGGGCTGGTGGGGGTAACGGCCGTTCTCGTTTCCATCTTCGGCCAGAAGCTGACGGCGCGGTGGGGCGGACTGCCCTGGCTGCTGCTGGCAGTATTAGGTCTCGTGGGGGCGGCGCTGCCCCTGTGGTATTACCTGGCGCAGGTGCGTCCCTATGTGAGCGCTGTGCTGGGCGTGCCGGTGGGCGTGGGTTGGGGGCTGGTTCTGAATACGGCGGGCTGTGGGGTAATAACGGCCGTTTCCCTCTGGCAGTTGAGGCGGTAGCTCATTCAATAATACGTAACTGAGATTAGAGATTGAATACTCAACCAATCTCCAATCTCTGATGAAACATTCCTAAACCGTCATCTCTTCCCGAATGACTCGCGGGTGCGGAATTTCCACCTGGACTAGCAGTCCTCCTTCGGGCTGGTTTTGCAGGCGCAGCCGTCCCCCCAGCAGCGCCACCCGTTCGCTAATTCCCAACAAGCCATAATGCCCATTCTGGCTCAACCGCGCCAGATCAAATTCTTCTGCCAATCCCATGCCGTCATCCAAAATCGAGACGCGCAGCATGCGGGGCGAGATGTGTTCCAGAGTAATGGTGACGATAGTGGCGCTGGAATGTTTCCAGATGTTACTCAAACTTTCTTGCACAATGCGGAAAATCGAAAGCTCAATCGTTTCCGGCAGCCGCCCCAGGTTTTCATCCAGGTGGAGGTAAGTTTCGATGCCGGTGCGTTCGCTCCAGGTGTGGGTAAAAGATTGCAGCGCCGCGCCCAGACCCAGGCTGTCGATGGTAGGCGGGCGCAAATTGCGGCAAATGCGGCGCAGCGATTCCACCAGGGAGCGAATGTTGTGGCGCACGTCTTCGATTTCTTCTGCCAGGGCGGGATCACCCAAGGCGTCTTCGGCGATTTCTTCAAGCTGGTAATTCAAGCCCAGCAGTTCTTGAATGGTCTCGTCGTGGAGTTCGCGCGCCAGCCGTTTGCGCTCTTGTTCGCGCTCTGTGAGCAGGCGGCGCTGGGCGTCTTGGAGGGCTAGGTTAGCGCTGTCGAGAGCGGAGACCTGGTCGCTTAACTGGTCGAGAAGCTGCCGGTTGATGTTGTCCTGGGTGGCGAGATTGCGCTGGAGCATAACTTGATTGTGCTGTAAGGTTTCGGCTTGTTTACGCGCCTGATAGTAGCTGTCCAGCGCCCAAATGACGGGCGTGCGCTGCTGCCGGTCTGCGCCGCTGACCATAGCGGTCACGATTTCTTCGCGGTTGGTTTCGTCTGTGCGTACGTTGGCGGCAATCTGCCCCTGGCGCATCACGACCAACCGATCAGATACGGCGAATAAATGATCGAGGTTGTCACTGGAATAGAGAACGGCCGTTCCCTTACGCTGCCACACACCAATACAATCCAACAATTTTTCCTGGTAGGGATAGCTGAGCAGCAAATCCGCATTGTCCACCAGCCGGAGTTTCACCGGATGTACCATCGCTTGCGCAATCGCCACCAGTTGCCGCTGCTCGTTGGGCAAGCTCCCCACCCTATCCCGCAGGGAAGACAGGCGCACCCCTAAAAAAGACAAAATCTGTTCTGCTTCCACATCCATTTTTGCCTGATTTGGAACACGCAGCCGGTTGCGCAGAAAAGAGCGTCCCAATTCGTGCCCCAGGAAAATATTGCTGGTCACGTCAAACAGCTCGGCCAATTCAGGTTCACGGTGAATCATCCCAATGCCCAGTTTCTCCGCGTGAAAAGGCCACTGGTAAACAGAACCGTCAAAATAAAAGCGCCCCGAATCAGGCGTTTGTTCACCGGCAATCGTGCGCAGCAGCAGAGATTTCCCGGCCCCGCTCACCCCGGCAAGCCCCACCACTTCGCCCGGATAAACATCAAGCTGAATGTTGTTTAAGGCTGTGAGTGTGCCAAACTGCTTTGATAAATGGCTAACACGCAGTAAAACGCGCATAAAAATTTACTCAAAAAACGTATCTATACAGGTGTAGCCTGAGCCTGTCGAAGGCGGAACCGGGCTTCGACAAGCTCAGCCCTCGAGGACGTGTATAGTTGCCAAAAATCGTTAAATGGCGTCTGTGATAATCTGGAAGAGGGTGGCGGCGTCCAGGTCTTTTTTATCAACAAAAGCGGTGGCGCCTGCTTCCAAACCCCGCCGGTGGAATTCCCTGTCCGGGTAGGCGCTGATCAAAATAATACGTGTCTCCGGCGCTTCCGCGCGAATGAG
>JAWOGU010000276.1:0-5941 GCA_046496595.1 Chloroflexota bacterium | reverse complement strand
GTAAATATTGTCGTAAATCGTGGGCTGCGTGCCGGCAATGAAGATTTCCGACACAGTGGGGCAGTGCGGCGTGGGCAGCAGACCGGAAATATTGCACACCGCCATCTCCACCAGGCCAGACGGCCGCTGCCAAACTTCCACCGGCTGCCCCGCCAGCGCCCAACTCATCAGTGCGCGCCAGATGGGCGCCGTCCCCTTGCTGCCCGGCACGTTGTCCATGGCGCGGTTGTCGGTATTGCCCAACCAGACGCCGGTGACAAGCTGCGGCGTGTAACCCACCGCCCAGGCGTCGCGGAAATCATTGGTCGTGCCGGTTTTCACGGCGGCGGGACGGTTATCCGGCAGTTCCAGCGCATTGGGACAGCCAAAACCGCCGCAGCGCGCACTCCTGTCTGAGAGCATGTCATTCATCAGATAAGCCAACTGCGGCGTCACGATTTCGCGCCGTTCCGGCTGGTTGTACTCGTACAGCACGTTTCCGTTCCGGTCTTCGACGCGCAAAATCATGACGGGGTCCAGCGTGCGGTAGCCGAGCCGCTGCGCCGCTTCCGGGCGCGGCTGGCCCACCATCACGCCGTTGTTGTCCAGCACGCTGAAGGCGTAAACCATATCCATCAGCTTCACCTCGCCGCCGCCCAACGTCAGCGACAGGCCGTAATCTCTGGCGCTCTGGTCGAGACTGGTGAGACCCAGGTTGTGGGCCGTGCGCAGCACCTTGTCCACGCCCACCCAGCTCATGGCCTGCACGGCAGGCACGTTGTAACTGCTGCCCAGCGCCTCCCGCATCCGCATGGGACCATGAAACTGGCGGGCGTAGTTTTGGGGCACGTACGGCACGCCGTTGTAGGGCGTGCCAAAGTCGGTTTCCACGTCGAGCATCATGGCGGCGGGTGTATAACCCTGGCTGAGCGCCGTCAAATAGGTGAACGGTTTAAACGACGACCCCGGCTGACGCAGGCCATCAACCGCCACGTTAAACGAGCCGTCGATCTCCCTGTCCCAATAGTTGAGGCTGCCCACCAGCGCTTTCACCTCGGCCGTGCGCGGGTCCAGCATGACGACGGCGGCGTTGTTGACCTGGTGATCCACGCCCACGTCGGCGCTGTTGAGCGGCGGCAAATAAGTCAGGGCGGCGCAGTTGGCCTCCACGTCCGCCGGCAGGCCGGAGCCGAGCGCGCCGGAGAGCCGCGCCACCTGCGCCTGAGCCACGCACTGCGCCTGCTGCTGCATCGTCAAATCCAGAGTGGTGTACACTTTCAGTCCGCCGCCCAACACCAGTTCCGGGCCAAACATTTGCTCCAACTGCTGCCGTACTTCCAGGGCAAAGTGCGGCGCAATGATGTCGAAGCGCGTTTCAACGCCGGATTGCATGGGCAGCGGCGCCAACTTGGCCGAGGCCGCCTGCTCAGACGTAATGACGCCTTCGCGAGCCATGGCGTCTAACACCAGTTCCTGCCGCTGTTTGGCGGCGTCGGGGTTGTCGATGGGGTTGAGGGCGGGCGATTGGGGGATGGCAGCCAGCATGGCGGCTTCGGGCAAAGTGAGGGCGGAAACGGGCTTGTCGAAGTAGACGCGAGCGGCCGCTTCCACGCCGTAGGCCAGATTGCCGTAGAAGTTGGTGTTGAAATACCACTCGAGGATTTGTTCTTTGGAGTAGGTGTTGGCGGCGCGATGGGCCAGAAGCAGTTCTTCCACTTTGCGCCTGTAATCGTCGAAACCCACCTCTGCGCCCACGGCGCGGCGTTCCGGCTCGATGAGGTTGTTTTTGACGACCTGCTGGGTGATGGAGGAGCCGCCCTGCACGCTGCCGCCTTTAAGCGCGTATTCGTAGAAGGCGCGGCCAATGCCCTGGGCGTCAAAGCCCTGATTGGTCCAGAAGGTTTTGTCTTCGATGGCGACGGTGGCGTCGATGAAGTTCTGCGGCACTTGATCGATGGTCACCCACTGCCGGTCGCCGCCCAGCGGGTCGATGATTTCGTAGATGAGCACGCGGTCGCGGTTGCCATCGATCTGCTCGTCGCCCCAGGCATAGATTTTGCTGGTCTCAAAGGTGTCGGATTCGTTTTGGCCGAGGGCGGCCAACCGGGTGTAGTCGGGCAAATCCTGGGTGAAATAGGCGTAAACGGCCGTTACCCCCCCCACCGTGCCAATCGCCAAAAAAAACAACCCAATCAACAACACCAACGCCAAAATGCCAGCCACCTTGAGGCTGGTTTGCCCGCCGCGTTTGCGCCGCTGCTGGCGCCGCACGCGCCAGTGGATGATTTGGGTCGTTTTTGGCATGGTTTCTCGTGAACCGTTAGCCGTGTTCCGTGAACCGTTAGTAGACTTCGGCGCACAGTTTACGAACGACGGATGTATCTATACAGTGCTGTCGAGGGCTGAGCTTGTCGAAGCCCGGTTCCCTTCGACAGGCTCAGGGAACCCACCTGTATAGTTACCGACGGATGACGGTTAATTCTCTCAATTTCCTGATAATCCCGCAATGATAGGCGCAATGCGGCAAACGTGAAATAATTAAATCTTCTTTTACACCGATTTCTTAGCAAGCATTTTCCGTTTAAGGTGACAGTCACTTCGTAGGTGACTGTCACCGAAGCGGCTTGGGAGGCAAAGCCATGTCCGACAAAGTGATCATCACCGCCGCGCTCACCGGGGTGCTGGCAACCCGGCAGCAGTCGCCCTACATCCCCTACACGCCAGACGAAATCGCCGCCGAAGCGCGGCGCAGCGTGGACGCCGGCGCGGCCATCGTCCACATCCATGCCCGGCAGGACAACGGGATACCCGCCTTTGACGTAGAAACCTACGCCAAAATTGACGCCGCCGTCAAAGCACAGTGCGCCGACGTCATCATTAACTATTCCACCGGCGCCATCGGCATTGACCGCGAAACGCGCATCCATCAAATCCGGGCGCTTAAGCCCGACATGGCGGCGCTCAACATGGGGTCGATGAATTACGCCATCTACTCGCGCAAAGCCAAAGCCTTTTACCACGACCACGTCTTCGCCAATCCGTTTAAGGACATCCAGTTCTTCCTGGAGGCGATGAACGCCGCCGGCACGCGGCCGGAGATGGAGTGTTTTGACACCGGCCACATCAACAATGCCCGGCCGCTGATGGACCTGGGCATTTTGCAGCCGCCGTACCAGTTCAGCCTGGTGATGGGCGTGTTGGGCGGCATTCCCGCCAGCACCAAGAACCTGCTGCATCAGGTGGAGCAGCTGCCGGAAAACTCATTCTGGCAGGTGATTGGCATTGGCGCGAAACAGTGGCCGTTGATAGCGGCGGCGTTGTCGATGGGCGGCAATGTGCGCGTCGGCCTGGAAGATAATCTTTATCTGCCGGATGGGGAGCTGTCAAAGTCGAATGGGGAATCGGTGGCGCTGGCGGCGGCGCTGGCGCGGCTGGTGGGCCTGGAACCGGCGTCTGTGGCGCAGGCGCGGGAGATGTTGGGAATGCCGGAAAAAGGGATGGATAGTTTTTAGCCTTTTCCGGGCTTTGAGATTTAGGGGAAATCGGAATAATGGTTGCCGATCTGGGTTCCTACAGCTATAACAGATTGAGTTGAAGCATGAAAACGGCCGTTTCCCACTGCCGCCCCACGCACAAGTTCATATCAAACGATAGAACAAGGCGCCTCTTATGGACATGTTGCAAAAAGTTTACGCACCCCACCCTACCCTTTCTTGTGAATATTTCCCGCCGAAAAACGCCGCCGGCTGGGCGGCGCTTTATGGTACGCTGGCCGAGGCACAAAAGCTGGGCCTGGATTTTGTGTCCGTCACTTACGGTGCGGGCGGCTCTACCCGCCACAAAACGCTCAGTCTGGTGGAGCGGGTGCAAAATGAACTGGATATCGACGCCATGGCCCACCTGACCTGCGTGGGACATTCACAGGCTGAACTGGCGGGAATTTTACACGAGTTGCAAACGGCGGGAGTAACGGCCGTTATGGCCCTGCGCGGTGATCCCCCCAAAGACAGCCAGACATTTGTGCCTCATCCCGACGGCTTCCGTCATGCCAGCGAACTGATCGCCTTCATCCAGCAGCATTTCAACTTCAAGATCGGCTGCGCCTGTTACCCGGAAGGGCATCCTGAATCCGCCAACGTGCAGCAAGACATTATGTA
Organism: Chloroflexota bacterium; assembly: GCA_046496595.1. GTDB lineage: Bacteria > Chloroflexota > Anaerolineae > Promineifilales > Promineifilaceae. The sequence goes on along the minus strand of JAWOGU010000276.1, from coordinate 1,805 downwards.
CCTGAAACACAAGCAGGAGTGTGGCGCCGATTTTGCCGTGACGCAGCTCTTTTTCGACAACGACGATTTCTTCCGGTTTCGGGACGCCGCCCGCGCCGCCGGGGTGACGATTCCAATCATCGCGGGCATTATGCCGGTAACGGCCGTTACCCAGTTAGCCCGCTTTCAATCTCTCTGCGGTTGTTCCATCCCCACCAAACTTACCCGCTTCCTCGAGGCAGACCCCGACAGCAACATCATCGAACGCGGCATCCAGTACGGGCAGGCGCAGGTGCAGGAACTGCTCGATAACCAGATTGACGGCATCCACCTCTACACCCTCAACAAATCTTACTCTTCCGCCGCCATCATCACCCATCTGCGCGAACGTGGCTACTTTTAAAACGTGATGCGTGAAGCGTCAATTTTCACGGCTCACGGCTCACGGCTCACACCTCACGGCTCACGCCTCACGCCTATTCGTAGGCCAGCACTTCCCGAATCGTCAGGCGGGCGGCGCTGCGGGCGGGAACCATGCTGGCGACCACCGACAGGAACACCACCACCCCCAGCCAGATGGCAAAACCGAGCCAGGTGATTTGCAGCGGCATAATCGTGTCAATCATGGCGGTGCTGATCAGGCGCAGCAGCACGAAGCTGATGGGAAACGACAGCACCACCGCTGCGGTCCAGCTAATCAGGCCAATCATCATGCCTTCGATAACCACCGATTTGATGATTTCGCCGTCCACCGCCCCAATGGCCCGCATGACGCCGATCTCGCGGGTGCGCTCCATGACGTTCATGCCCATCGTGCCCATTAGACCAATGCTGCCCACAACGGCCGTTAAAATCGCCATCGCCAGCAAAAAAATCACCAGAATATTGATCGCCTGAGACTGCTGCTGCCGCGTCACCAAACCGGCTTCGATATTGCTTACCTTATACCCCTGTTCCCGCAGCGTCAGATTCAGCGCCGCGCTGATTGCTTCCTGTCGTTCCAGAGTGTCAGCGTCACCCACTACCCGAAAAGAAGACGCTTGCCCTGGCATATTGGTCAGCCTGGAAATCGTTTCGTTGTTGGCATAAGCCAGGGTATCGCCAATCATGTCGATAAAGCGGAAGATACCCACCACTTCCCACGCTTGCATCGACTTGAGCCTGGCTCAAATCCTGACGCGCGAGAAAGACATGCTCGTATAGAGCCATCTTCGCTTCCTTCACATTGTAATGCCGATCGCTGGCTGATCCGCGGGATTGCGGGGCCCCTCCGACTTTCTTCATTTCACTCCCTTGCGGAAGCGAAGGCGGGCTCATAACTGGTCAGCCGCATAATGCAAGCACTGATCGGCCTTGCGTTGGGCGCGAGGGGACGACAAAGCAGCCGCGCAACAGGAGAATTTCACGTGCCAGGTGGTTTGGTCGCACTACTCGATGATGTAGCGGTCATTGCCCGGGTTGCTGCGGCATCGATCGACGATGTCGGGATGGCTGCATCCAAGGCGGGGACGAAGGCTGCGGGCGTGGTGATCGATGATGCGGCGGTTACGCCGTCCTATGTCACCGGATTCACGCCTGACCGCGAATTACCGATAATCTACAAGATTACCAGGGGCAGCCTGATCAACAAATTGCTGATCCTGTTGCCGGCGGCTTTGCTGCTCAGTTATTTTCTGCCGTGGTCGATCACGCCGATCCTGATGCTTGGCGGGGCCTATCTGAGTTATGAAGGCGCGGAAAAAATCATCGAGAAACTGGGGGGCGCCAAACATGGCGCGACGCTGGAAGACCCGATCACCGATTTTGCGCAATTCGAAAAAGACCGG
>JAWOGU010000249.1:0-15772 GCA_046496595.1 Chloroflexota bacterium | reverse complement strand
CCAACCAATACCCCAATTCCCGCCAACACCCCGGAGCCAACCAACCCGCCGCCGGCCACAGACGCGCCACAGACGTCTACCCCCACCCCTGCCCCCACAGCCGAAGCCGGGGGTGAAGAAGAGTATATTGTTGTCTACTACATCTCCAATCCCAATGACATTTTAGGGGAATTCCCGGTGAAGCCATTTGATGCGGACAGACTGCGCAGCCACATGACCAATATTCAATCAGCGCTTAACACGATGCAGGCCAACCTGGACGCCGCCAAAGGGGGCGATGCCGCCGCGTGCAGCAATTACGTCAACGCCTACAACAATATTTTGTACTCCGGCGAGTTCTATGACGACATCCCAGGTGACTGGCAGCAGATTGACGTCGTCTACTCCATTTCATTTATCTATGCCCTGGACCGTACCCGCCCCGCTTACCTGGCATGTGTCAATGGGGGCGACATGGGTGATTTTAACTATGGCCTGGCGTACACAGCCATAGGAGAAACATTGAACTTTTTGAATCCGGCTATCGTAAACGCCTATGCTAAATAAATAAACCGGCTCTTTAGGATTTGATGAGGTGAATGAGCACGTACTGGCAGAATAACGGCCGTTTCCACCCAATTCATCAAGGAGTTCTCCATGAGCGGGGCGCACCGTTCGGCTGAGGCTCACGGCGAAGCCACGATGAATGAAAATGGCGCATTTGGGCGATTTGCAAAATCGCCCAACATTTACGAAGGAGGCTTTTCATGGCACAAGCAGGGATGCACAGCATGATCGGCGTGGCGGTGCGCAAATGGACGCCCGCCCGTCAATGGCTCGTTTTAGGTATCGTCCTGGGCAGTCTGCTGCCCGACGCCGATAACCTGGCGGTGGCCGTGGCCACCGTCACCGGCAGTCCGACCGAAGGGCTGCACCGCACCTTCACCCACAGCCTTTTCACCGTCACCGCCATCATCATCGTCTTCCAACTCATCGCCATCGCTGCCAAACGGCCGCGCTGGGGCAACCTGGGACTGGGAGTGGGCATCGGCATCATCATGCACATCCTGCTCGACCTGCTCATCTGGTTCGACGGCGTGCAGATTTTGTGGCCGCTGCCCATGTGGATCAATTTTTGGGAAGGCGTCACGCCGCCGGAGTGGTTTGAGCAGTTGATGATGCCGGTTGAGATGCTCTTCTTCGCCCTCTATTTTGCCGGGCTGGCTGTGCTGGCCGGGCGGCAGGGCACGGATTTAGGGCGGGTGCGGGGGTTGAAGGGGTGGACGGCCGTTCAAGCCATCCTTTTCCTCATCTTCCTCGTCCTGGTCTACACGATGGAAAGCGGCTTCATGACGATTTACGGGGCGGTTTATCTGCTGTCGTTGGGGGTGGCGACGGTGCTCACCATCCAGATGCGGCAAACGATTGAAGCGGTCGCTGAGTGACGCGAAGGGTTTTCTGAAACCCTCCGAGTCTCGACAATTGAGGGGGCAGGGCATCACCATCCCATCCTTTGCCGAAGTTCTGACCGCCTTCCCTGATATGCGGCTGAACGTGGAGATCAAGCCGCCAGACCCGGCCGTCGCCCAGGCGGCCTGCAACCTGCTGCGCCAGTATGGGCTGTCGGAACGGGCGCTGGTCGGTACGGTGCATGACGAGGTGATAGCTGCCTTCCGCGCCGCCTGCCCGGAATCGCCCACGTCTATGGGGGAGTCGGAGATACGGCCGTTTTGGATTCTCAGCACCCTCTTCCTCGGCCAACTCTACCAGACGCCGGCCGGCGCGGCGGCCTTGCAAGTGCCGGAGCGGGCCAGTCTGCCCGTCATCGGCGAGGTGCAGGTGATCACACCGCGCTTCGTCCGCATCATCCACAAGCACAACCTGGAAATCCACGCCTGGACGACCTGCCCGTTTACGACACTCCAGCGGGGCGGCTGGGCGTCCTCATTTGCGCCGATTCCTGGCATCCCGTCAGTTATGAGGCATTAGCCGCCCAAGGCGTAGACATCATCGCCGTGCCGAACAACCAGGGCGGCTGGCATAAACCATGGGGAGGCTACATCACACCGCCCGTTCCGGCCGATGTGGATGAGACTGATATTGAGCAATTAACCGAACGGGAAGCGTGGTTGAAATATGCGCTGGCCGGGCGGATGCACCTTAGTGGAGCCAGAGTCGGGATGCAGGTTTTCTTTCACGGCCGTTTGTGGGATCAGGTTAGCGAAGGACAAAGCATCATCCTGAAGGAGAATCAACTGATTGAAGCGCCCGATGTACTAGGCGCTGCGCTTATCAATGTCTGGTTGTAGGTCGTAGCGCGATTTTCCAAATCGCCGCGATTTAGAAAATCGCTTTACGGTTATGAGGAGGTTTACGATGATCGCCACACATAACTTACCTGTTGAACAGGAAAAACCAATCCCCAAGCTCTCATTTGTCCGTAAGCTGGCCTACGGCGTGGGAGACGTCGGGCCGGCGCTGGTTGCCACCATTTCCGGCTTCTTCTTGAATGTCTTTTTGCTCGATGTGGCCGGTCTGGAGCCGTATCTGGCCGCCATCATCTTTCTCATTGTCAAAGTGTGGGACAGCCTCAACGATCCCATCATTGGTACACTGACCGACCGCACCAATACACGCTGGGGCCGCCGACGGCCGTGGCTGTTGTTTGGCGCTGTCCCTTTTGGCCTTGCCTGGTTCCTGCAATGGTTGGTGCCTGACCTGGGTACGGCCGGGTTGTTTATCTATTACCTGGTTGTCGCGCTTCTTTTGGACACCTCACTCACCTGCGTCAACGTACCCTACACCGCCCTCACCCCGGAAATTGCGCCGGAATACAATGAACGCACCAGCCTGAACACGTTTCGCTTCAGCTTCTCCATTTTAGGCGGCATGTTCGCTCTGATGTTTCACGACACCATCCTCAAATCCTTCCCCGATATTACCACCGGCTACATGGTGAGCGCGGCTGTGTTGGGTGGGGTCATCATCATCACCAACTGGATTACCTTTGCCGCCATCACAGAAACCCATCAGAAGAGCGAAGACGAAGAAGAGCCGGGGTTTATTGAGGGGTTCAAGATTGCATTTGGCAATCGGCCGTTCATCATGGTCACCGGCATCTACCTCATGTCCTGGTTAGCCATCCAATTCATCCAGGCCAACATGCTTTTTTACGTTCGTTACTGGATGAACGATGAAGACAACTTCATCTACCTGGCTATGGCTCTGCAAATCTCCATCTTCCTGTTCCTCATTGTCTGGGCCAAAGTGAGCGCGCGCATTGGCAAACGCCACGCCTACTTTTGCGGGGTCGGCCTCTGGATGTCAGTCATGGTGTTCATCTTCTTCATCCAGCCGGGGCAGATGGTATTGTTGGGTGCGCTGGCGGTGCTGGCCGGGGCCGGGGCCAGCGTGGCCTATCTGATTCCCTGGAGTATGCTGCCGGACGTGGTAGACGTGGATGAACTGAACACCGGCTTACGCCGTGAAGGGGTGTACTACGGCTTCTTTGTCTTCCTGCAAAAATTAGGCATTTCGCTAGGGCTGGCCTTTTCCAACCTGATTTTGCAGGTTGTTGATTACATCCCGGCCGTACCCGGTGAACCGTTTCCGGTGCAAAACGACACCGTTTTGCTGGCGTTCCGTCTGTTTATCAGCTTTGTACCATTGGTCATATTAATACTCAGTCTGCCCATTGCCTACAAATATCCCATCACCCGGCGGCGCCACGCTGAAATTCGGGCAGAGTTGGAGGCACGGAAAAACGCCAGCCTGAGCAGCGGCTAAAAATCTAAATTGACTAAGGTTTATTCACAACTACCCAGGGGGAATCATGAACAATTTACGAACCGTTATGATTATTCTGTTCATCAGCTTAAACTGTTTGCTGATGGCAGGGTGTACCACGACAGAAGCTCTGCCAACAGCAACAGTTGAATTGAAACCGACAAACACATCCGCACCGACTGAAACGGAAACGGCCGTTTCTGAACCGACCATTACACCCTTATTACCAACAGAAACCTCAGAATCTGTTCCAAACTCACAGCCGATGCAGGTTGTTGATATACCTCCCTGTGATCCAGAATCAACAGGGGACAAGATGACAATATCTGAAGCCATAAATAATTTAGATTCAGTGCTCGATTCAATGAACAGTTTTCAATTTCAAACACTTTATCAATTCACCCAAAACGGGAAATACATTCCAGATCAATTGGCCTTAGAAATCAACGGTATGTATTCAGGCTTAACACCGGACGCAGATTTCTGGATGACGCCCATCTCATATGAATATGAACGTTCCCACACTACAGTGACGGATTTGAAGATACAAGACCAAACCGAAACCATTGTCACTGAAGATTCGACCTGGGTTAAATTAACAAATGATTCTGTTTGGATTGAACAAGCGAACAACCAAGAAAGCATTTACGACAGACGCGCACATAATCTACCCGAAGTTCTTGGGCCCTTTTACCTATTATCTTCTGATTTTCAAGAAGACTCCTTCTTTATCGGTCATAGCGAAAAGCAAACTATAGACGGTGAAACAATGACACATCGTTGCTGGCATACGGATCTATCACTGGATGAGACTTACCTTGATTATCCAAAAGTGGATGGGCCATTCTTTCTTATTTGGCATTGGGATCAGTTATATACCTTTCTTGAAGAACCAGAAATTCATATTTGGTTAAATGAAGACGAAACAGAACTGCTGAACCTGGCTATCACCGGCAAACAAGTTGGAGATATGTATTTTGATTGGGAAGAAGGAGTAGTGGAACATGATCCACCAAACGACTTTGTCTATTGGGTTGAATTATCAGAAGTAAACCAACCAATTTCGATTCTACCACCTTCTTCTGAGCAGCTTGTATTGACTCTTCCTACACAAACAGAGCCTCAAGAAAAAGTCTTGTCACAAGAGACCATAAAATTCCCAATTCCAGATAATGCCGTTTTAATATCTGATCCCTTACAAGAAGACTATGATCCAGGTGATTTAAGCTCACTCAAACCCCGTGAATTCTTGGGACCAGGACAGAGTGTCACATATTCTTGGATGTCTGATTACGTTAGCCCAGCTTGGGATGAAATGCCCTATGGCAGTCGTCCCGTATATGCAAGTGAAAGAACGCTGCCTGATTTGTTTTCCTTCTATTCCGACATACTGCAAGCACAAGGCTGGCAATTGGATTCAGCCGAATTCAAGTTTGGAAAACCGGCATACTATCTTGTTTTTTCAAAAGGGAATCAGTCGCTTCCTATCTTGTTAGAAGAAATTGTTGGTGAACCAGCACGTATTTGGGCATTTTTACCGCAAGATGGGTCTTCTCCAGAAACAAAAGCTATGCAGTTAACTCAATACCAAGAATCTGGTATTTCATGGATATGGGACAACGAAATCGATCAGTCAGATTCCGTATGGGTGAGCGGAAGAGAAGGCATAAGTGTTTACGACGGAACAGAGTGGACTACCCACCTTAAAAATAGTTCTGTTTATAGATTAGCAATTGATCCAGATAGAAATGTTTGGGCTTCCACTGAAGAAGGCTTCAAGATATACGATGGGGAAAATTGGGCTGCCCCGGAAGGTGCTGCAAACATAAATTTCGAATATGGTCTAGAAGACTTTACATTTGATCAAGACGGAAGATTGTGGGTCATTGTCGCAAACGATCCGCACCATGTTGCCGTTTTTGATAATGGAGAGTGGCAATTTTTTCCCAGTGGTTCCTTTGTGGATTGTAACACTGGCCTCATATTTGCAGATAGCCAGGGTAGAATATGGTTAGGCGAAGACGATGAAAAGAACACCGTTTATTACCTTGATGGTAACGATTGGTATCAAGTCATTGATGATCAAACTACCCCTTTGGAGGTTCAAGAATGCGAGAATGGGGCCGCCTGTACAAGTTCTCAGAAGTGCACGGGTTATGGCGTGAACAATATTGTTGAAGACAGTAAGGGAGGCATATGGGTGGGTTACAGGAATGGATTAAAGTATTTTGATGGTCAATCCTGGAATATTTTCGATACTGAAACTGGTGATTTTCCATTTGATTACGTTGACGCAATGACAATAGATCAATTTGATCGTATTTGGGTGCTTTCAGATTCTTCAGCATTTCATATGCTAGATGAAACCGGAAGCTGGCAATCCTTTTTCCCGAAACCAAGTGATCATATTAGTAGTACTCAAAAATTGATCGTTGATGCCCAAGGAAACATTTGGCTTACTGGCGGCTCGATATTTAAGTATGAACCACCAAAACCATAACAGGTAATTAGACTATACAGTTTTGCCAAGAGCTATCATCTGAAATGCCCAAATTGCCATCACGATATAAAAAGGGTGCAACCATGAAAATATTTCGCACTATCACGATTATTCTACTCATTGCATTTTCCTGTTTGCTGATTGCTGGCTGCACAACGCCAGCAGAATTGCCAACAGCAACGGTTGAATCGAAACCGACACACACACCTGAGCCAACTCAAACGGCAACGGCCGTTCCCACAGCCACGCCGCTGCCCACCGCCACCCTGACGCCAAGCCCTACCGCCACCATCAAACCCACACCGACTTTCACACCCACACCAAACGCAGAAGCCCTATTTGACGCACAAATGCAACAAGGCAAGAACTATGCCGACGAAGAAAAATGGGAAGAAGCTGCCGATGCTTTTTTAGAAGCCATTGCCATTGATCCCGATAATGAACGTGTTGCCAAGGCTTACGCCAACCTGAGTCTTGCTTACCAATATCTGGGTGAATTAGAGCAGGCGCTTGTTAATTCTAACCAGGCCGTCACGCTAGAGCCAGACAACGCCGAGTATTACGCCAATCGAGGAGACGTTTGGAGGCATAGCGGAGAACTTGATAACGCCATGGCAGACTACAACCGGGCTATAGAACTCGATCCGGAAATCCCTCGGTATTTCTATAATCGCGCCATAGCCTATAAACAGATGGGCGAATTGGAATTGGCTCTGGCAGATTATGATCAGGCCATCCTGTTGGACCCTGAATTCGCCTATGCCTACCATAACAGAGCCAATATCTATTGGTCCCTGGGCAATTACCCACAAGCGCTGACCGATTTTGACAAAGCATTGGAGTTAGACCCAACAGACAAATTGGGGTTGAGGAATCGCGGCTGGCTGCACCTGGATATGGGCGATTTGGAAGCCGCCCAGGCAGACTTCACCGAGATAACAAACTTGTGTGGCTCCATTTCGTTTTCCGTCAATGCAGGGCCAACGCAATCTATCGCAACCGATGGTTACTGCTCCCCTGCTTATCTGGAGTTAGCGGCCATTGAGTGTGAATTGGATGACGCCGAAGCCTGCCTGGAAGATGTGAAAACAGGCGTTTCTATGGATCCAGCCGGGGCGGTAGAGTATTTCGACAGTTGGATTGAATTTGAACCCGGGTCGGGCTTTCTCTATTTTGCCCGCGGGCTGGCTGAAGAAACTTTAAATGATCTGGACGCAGCTCAGGCAGACTACACCCAGGCTATCCTGTTAAATCGTTCCGACACGTTGGCTCATGAATATTATTTCCGGCGTGGATTCCTTCAGGTAATGCAAGGTGCGTTGGAAGCCGCGATTGCTGACTGGCAGCAAACCATCACCCTTGAACCAGCTTCGGGCGGCGCTTATTTGAATTTAGGCCTTGCCTATCGGGAGTTGGGAGCGTTTGAAACGGCCGTTACCACGTTGCAGTCGGCCTTGTCACAGGACATTCCCCAAGAATACAGACCGGATCTGGCAGATCTGTTAACGGAACTGGCAGAGGAACTCGCCCGCTCCAGCGAAAACCGCAGTCAGGCGGCAAAAGCGGTTGCCGCTTTACAGGCCGTCCTGACTGAAATTCCAGAAAGTGACATTCCGGCTTCCCGCCTAAACAACATTTGCTGGTATGCCAGTTTGTGGGGCCTGGCTGAGGACGCGCTGTTCGCATGTGAACTGGCGGTGGACATGGAACCCGAAAATGGCAGCCGCCGGGACAGCCGGGGTCTGGCAAGAGCGTTAACCGGAGATTTTGAGGGAGCTATCGAAGATTTTCAGTATTTCATCACCTGGGGGCCAGATAATCAGCGAACGACAGAAGAGATAGCCCTGCGCAAAGCATGGATTGAAGCTCTGGAAACGGGGGCCAATCCTTTTACGGAAGCGCTGCTCGCCGATTTGCGGGCCGACTAACTTCACAGTAACGGCCGTTCTCAGGCAAAACGGCCGTTACACATATGATTTCAAAAGGAGCCAAAATGCACAAGAAAATTCGTTTTCAAACCAGTTTCAAGCTAACTGTTGTTGCCGCCATTGTGGTGACAATCTTCGGATGGTTTGCTTTCACGCCGACGATGGCGGAAAGCGGTGTCACCAAACTCAGCGATATACAGGTCTTGGGAGGAAATGTTAGCAGTTTTGAAATCAGCGCTGACAATCACTGGGCGGTCTACCTTGCTGATGGCGATACGGACGAGGTGAAGGAACTTTACAGCGTGCTTGTCAACGGTATTGGCTTGCCCACCAAACTCAACACCCCATTGGTCTTTGGCAGGGAAGTGAGGGAGGACTTCCAAATCAGTGCCGACAGCAATCGCGTACTCTACCTGACGGACCAGGGTACCGACGATGTGTTTGAACTCTACAGCGTCCCTATCAATGGCAGCGCTCCGCCCGTCAAGCTAAATAACCCGCTGGTTAGCGGATATGGTGTGTTTTATGGCTATCAGGTCAGCGCTGATAGCAGCCGTGTGGTCTACCAGGCTGACGAAAACCTGGACTATGTGCTTGAACTGTATAGCGTCCCCATCGATGGCAGCGCTCCTCCCATTCAGATCAACACCCCAATGCCAAGTGGGCATTATCTAAGTTCTTTCCAAATCAGCAGCAACAGCAATACGGTGGTCTACCGTGCCGATCAAGACACCATCGGAGTGCATGAACTCTACAGTGTACCCATTGATGGCAGTACATTACCCACCAAACTTAATGGCACACACGTTGGCAACGTTGATTATTTTCAAATCAGTATCGACGGCAGCCAGGTGGTTTACAGCATTAAAGAAAATCTAATGGGCTATTTGACTGAACTGTACAGCGTGCCTATTGATGGCAGTGCGGCGCCCATCAAGCTCAACGACATACTGGGGCCGGGAGGTACTTTAGGAAGTTATTTCAAAATCAGTACGGGCAGCAATCGTGTAATCTACCTATCTGATTATGACTATATGAGCGATCCTGAGCTTTACAGCGTACCCATAGATGGTAGTACTGCCCCCATAAAGCTGAACGGGGCACTGGTCTATGGGGGTATGATAAAGGAATATCAAATTAGTGCTGATGGCAACCAGGTAGTTTACCGAGCCGACCAAGATACCATGTATGTAGATGAACTATACAGTGTGCCAATAGATGGCAGTATTGCACCCGTTAAACTCAATGGTACGCTAGTCGGTGGTGGAATCGTAAACAACTACCAAATCAGTACCGACAGCAGTCAAGTAATTTACCTCGCCGACCAGGATACAGATGAAATTTATGAATTGTATAGTGGGCCAATTGATGGCAATACAATACCCATCAAACTCAACGGTACGCTGGTCAATGACGGAGATGTGTGGTCTTACAAGATCAGTGTCGACAGCAACAGGGTGGTCTATTTAGCCGACCAGGATATAGATCGCGTGAATGAGTTGTATGGTGTACCGATTGATGGTGGTAATCCGGCCACGAAGCTCAATGGTACCTTGACCAGCGATGGTGACGTACGTGATTACCAAATCAGCGCCAATAATAACTGGGTCGTGTACACCGCTGACCAGGACGCAGACGAGGTTGTTGAATTGTACGCATATGGGGAATCGCTCGTTGAAATATATACGCAGTATCTGCCGATCATCGTAAGAAATGATTGAGATGGGTTAGGAGAAACGGCCGTTCTTGAATTGAGAACGGCCGTTCCCTCAAAAAAGACAAACATAGTGAACCCGCTGTGAACCACAAAGGGGGATGAACAATGGCAAGCCAGATCTATTTAGTCACAGGCGGCTGCGGTTTTCTGGGACAATACATCGTCCAGGCCATACACAATCACGATCCGCTGGCTGAAATTCGCGTCCTTGACCTCAAACCGCGCAGCACCTTGCTAAATATCGAATCAATCCCAGAAGTAAAATTGATCTCTGGAGATTTAAGGCAGCCGGGATCATTTGTTACTGCATTGGAAGGCGTTGATACAGTTGTCCACAGCGCCGGATTGGTTTCATTCAAACAGGAAGACACAGAGGCTTTGCGCCAATCAAACATCGTTGGCCTGGAAAATCTGCTTCAAGCAGCGTTAGCCCACGAGTGCCGGAATTTTCTGTTCATCAGCTCAATCTCAGCCATTGGACGACAGCCTAACCAACTATCTACCGAAGCGATGCTCCCTGAGCTGGAAAATCAGCGGCAGGCAGACCCGTATGGCTATAGCAAATTTTGTGGGGAACTTCTGCTACAGGAGAACGCGGATCATATTCGTGGCATTATCCTAAATCCAAGTGTCATTCTTGGACCTGGATCATATCGCATTGTCAAGACAGTTCATGGCTTACGCTGGCTTCCTTTCTGCCCCATGATCACCACGCTCAACAGCTTCGTAGATGTGCGCGATGTAGCTGACGCAGTTGTCCTTGCGCTCCAGAACGGGCGCAGTGGGGAGCGTTACATCGTAACCACAGAAAATGTCGGGATGCTTTCTTTCACGAAAATGCTCATGACTGGCATGGGCAAAAAAGCGCCGGTATTTCCTGTCCCAAATCTCCTTCTCATGTTTTTTGATATTGTCGTTTGCCTGCTGGACGCATTGCACATCAATCCCGGTATTAAGAAATCGAAAGGATTTAATGTGGACAAAGCCTACAACACACAAAAAATAAAGCTTGAGTTGGGCTGGCAGCCAAACTATTCATTAGACCAATCTCTGCATGACACCATATCGTTTTGCACAGGAGATAAGAACATAGATGAATTTATACGGCAAGACAGTATTGCTTACCGGCGCTTCTAAAGGATTGGGGCGAACCTTAGCCACTCAACTTGATGCCAAGGGCTGTCGCTTGTTGTTGGTTGCCCGTGATACCGCCAGACTAGACAGCCTCCAAAAAGAGCTGCATACACCTGGCTCCCGGCAGTTGCCCTGTGATTTGGGTGATGGTCACAGCCGAGCCAGATTGATTGAACAAATTTTTGAGGCTGAAACCAGGATTGATTTAGTGATCCACTGCGCTGGGATCGGCAGTCATTCTAAGGTCAGTCAACTCACCGCCGCAGAAATACAGATGGTATTGGCAGTCAATACCATAGCCCCGCTGGAACTCACCGCCGAGCTTCTGCCTTTGCTGCCATCCGGTGAACCGGCAGGCATTGTCACTATCGGATCGGTCGCAGGAGAGTTGACGCTGCCTGGCATGAGTCTATACAGCGCCAGTAAGGCCGCCTTGCATACCTTCAGTCGGTCAGCAGGAATAGAGATGGCAAATGAAGGGCATTTTAGTTTGCTCGTAATCTTAGGAGCATTACGTGACACACATTTTGGTGAATCGATTCGCAATCCGGCAAATAAGCAGCCAGGTCTGTATCGGCGGCTGGATGTCTACCCGGAACGAGCTGCCGCCCAAATTATTAAAGCTGTCGAACAACAACATTCTTTATGTGTGATTCCCGGCTGGTACCGACTTCTTCTTGGCTTTAACAGGGTGTTTTTTCCATTGGCGCAACTGGCAACACGGCATTTGTACCGCCAATTTCGTTAACTAACCCAAGTTGCCACCATGTTGAATTGTCATTCCTTCGGCGCTGCTCAGGACAAGGTCTGAGCGGAGTCTTCGGCCATCCGGCTTCGGAGCGAAGAATCCCTTCCATCTGGCTAAGTTGAGGGGATTTCTCGCCGAAGACGGCTCGAAATGACACGTCTATAGGTGTTTTTATTGAAAGGTAGCAACTTGATGAGTTAACTCTCATGGAAATGACTCGTGAAGCATCACTTTAGCACATTTAAGCAGCCGCCTTGTCCCGTTTCTTTGGTCGGTTGTTTATGCTGAGTTTAGGTACAGTGAATGTTGACATCCATCATAAAGTTGAACGGCCGTTATCCGAATATGGTATAATGCAATTGGGTGAGCCGCCCACCATGGCCGCTTCAACTTCTCCTCTTCATTTCACTCATTCCTCATCCGTTAAGCTTTCTAGGAGTTACCTGGGAGGTGTTATGATGCAGGGTTCAAACAAATTCCTATTTGGTATTGTCATTGGCATCGTCCTGCTGGTCATCATCACCTTTTCGGTGGTGATGCTGCGCCCGGAACCAACCTATCAGGACGACTCCACGCCGGAGGGCGCGGCGCACAACTACCTGCTCGCCATCCAAAACCAGGATTACGAGCGCGCCTTTTCCTACATCCCGCACAAATACCCCTATCCCATAGATGCGGCAGATATGGCCGACACCATTGGCCTGGATTCCCATCGCTTTGATACGGACAGCGATTTTTCCCTGGCTGTGGACTCGGTGCAGATGCGCGGCGAGGATAAAGCGCTGGTCACGGTGCGTAAAACCACGTTTTATACCAGCGGGCTGATGGGATCAGAAGAGACTTCGCGCACATTTACCCTGGATATGATACTGGAAAATGGTGTGTGGAAGGTGAGTGAGGGTGAAAGCTACTGGTCTTCATCTTGTTGGGGAGAATCCCGTGACAAATGGTGCCGGTAAGCCTGGAAGGAGGTTGACATGTTTAACATTCGGCGAGTTTACGTGTATGTGGTAACGGCCGTTACCCTGAATGCGGTCGCCTGGGCCATCATTGCCCTGCTGCGCAATCTGCTCACACCCGGACTCAATCCCATAAGCGGCAGCATTACCTATAATCGGGAAATGATCGCCTTGCAGTTAGCCATCATTCTCATTGGGCTGCCTATTTACCTGACTCACTGGTTATGGGCAGAAAGATTGTCCCAGCGAGAGGCAGAAGAACGGCAGGCCGTGGTGCGGCTGCTCTATCTGTATCTGATGCTCACGCTCTTTTTGGCCCCGTTTATCGCCAATGCCTACGGTTTTGTGCAGTCAGGAGTGCGGCTGCTCTTCAATATGGAACGGCAGATTCCGGCATGGAGTTCTGAACTGCCCGACCCGGCCAATCTGGTTTACACAGTGACGGCGATGCTGGTTCTGGCTGTGTTATGGGGCTATCACTTTTGGGTCGTGGGCAGCAATCGGCGCGCCATTTCAGATGTCCAGACATGGGACACAGTCCACAGGTTCTATGTCTACCTGTTTTCATTTGCGGGCCTGATGATGACCAGTGTCGGCGTGGGCAATTTGCTGCGCTGGCTCATGTTCCAGGTGGGCGAGAAGGATGTCTCCATCAGCCAGCAGGCGTTGGTCACGGGTCTAACGGCGTTGATGGTGGGTGTTCCCTTGTGGCTGATTTTCTGGCGGCAGGCGGAAAAATTGTATAACCGGGGCGGCAAAGCGGAGCAGGCTTCTGCCTTGCGCAAGTTTTACCTGTATCTGGTTATTTTCCTGGCGGCGCTGGGCACGGTGGGCAGCCTGACGACGCTGCTGGCAGGCTTGTTCAAGCAGTTGTTTTCTATCGCGTCTGAAGGAGATGTGCGTAATGTGCTGAGTGTGTTGGCGACAACGGCCGTTATCTGGGCCTATCATTTCCTGGTGCTGCGGCAGGATACGCAGGCCATGCCGGAAGTGGGGCAGCAAGCCGGTGTGCGCCGTCTCTACTGGTACCTCATTGCCGGTATTGGCCTCATGGCGCTTTTGATCGGCATCGGCGGCGACATCAGCGTTCTCATCCGCTCCCTGTTTCCCCAAGAAGAATTCCTGGTCAAAGACATCTTATTGGAGCAGTTATCCTGGTTCTCGGCGGTACTCATTGCCGGTCTGGCTGTTTGGATTATGCCCTGGCAAAAAATCCAGCAAGAGTTGACCGCGCCCGAACCGCTTGGCTTGCAAGCGCAGCAGTCCTGGGTGCGTAAAATCTATCTATACTTCTACCTGCTGCTGGCAGCGCTCACCTTTCTGGGCGCCGGCGTCTTTTTCCTGTCGCAGATTGTGCTGCTGATGATGGGTGGGCGCACCTCCGGGCCATCCGCCTCTGAAATGACTCACGCCATTGCCTTTGCCCTGATGGCTGCCGCCGTGTGGAGCTACCATATCATGCTCATTCGCCGTGACAACAAAACCCTGCGCGCCGCTCAAAGCAAACTGGCCGAAGCCGTGCGCGTGGTGGTGGTGGATGATGAAGACGGCCGTTTTGGGCAAAAACTCATCGCCGCCCTGCACCAGGCCATTCCCAACGCCATCCTCTATCCGCTCGGTCTCACGCCCGACGCCGTGGCGGTGATGAACAACGTCGAAGCGGCGCTGCCCACCGGCGAACTCTTGGCGGCGGCGGAAATCATCGTCGGTCCCTGGACCATGGCTACGCCCTACGTGGTGCATGGGCAAACCAACCTGAACACGCTGGCTGCCATTTCTGCCAGTCCGGCCCACAAACTGCTCATCCCCAAACCGGAACCGGACTGGGATTGGGCGGGGGTAGACGAGTGGCAGGCGGAAACGGCCGTTCAACAGGTCATCTACAGCGTCAAACAACTCATTGCCGGGCAAACGGTGAAAGCAAAAAGAGGCTACACGTTGGGCAACGCCATCGCCATTGGCCTCGTGATTGTGGTGCTCATCAATCTGCTGCCGTTTTTGTTTATGATTCCGCTGCGCTTGTTTGGTAATTGAGGTGATCGGATAGTCAGGGAGTGATTGCCTGCGCCAACCATTGTTGAATGGGCGCCATCCGTTGAAAATGGTCAAAACAAATGTCAACTATCTGGGGTGATGTCACCTGATCCAGGCTGACAGGCGGTACGGGATGGGCATACAGCGCGTTATACAACAACCACTCGGATCGTTCATGCCCGGCTTCAAAGCCGCGCGGCGTTTGTTTGAAATGGCTGCCGACAATCTGGTAAGGACCGGCCTGGAAAACGGCCGTTGCCGCTTTCACCAACCTGGGTCCCAATACCTCATCCACCACAGCCTCCCGGTACGCACGAAGCTGAGCCGCATCAAAACTAAACTGCCCCGCCATCAACTGCATTCCTTGTGAGTCCAGATGGAATCCAAAGGCCGGGCCGCCTGTTTTTTTGCCTGATCCCTGCCAGAACATACCGGCGACGCTCGTTTTGTAAGGCGACTTATCCTGACTGAAACGTGTATCGCGGTAGATGCGCATTAAGTTACCGGAACCGTTGGTGCGCGTGTCAACCCGAAGCGCAGGCAAAATGCTTTGCAGTCTAGCCGCTACTACAAATCTTATACTATCTATTGATAGCTGTTTGTTTCTTGCTTCACAGGCATAGTTTCACCAGGCAAACCAACTACCAGGTCAGCGCTATCGCCGCCCCATGCATGGGGACACAAGCGGTGGTGCTCACCGCATAATTTTTTATATTGATCGCCGCATTCAAATCACGATCCATGCGGTTGCCGCACGGACAGTTCATCACTCGCTGCGATAAGTACAAGGCATGAATTTACCCACACGCACAACACATCTTCGAGGATGGCTTGAAACGAGGGTAAATGACGAGTTCAGCGCCATACCACTCTGACTTGTACGCCATCTGGCGGCGGAACTCACCAAAGCTTTGATCTGCAATGGCACGAGACAAATGTCGATTCTTCATCATGCCCGACACGTTCAAATCTTCGATGCCAATGACA
>JAWOGU010000237.1:0-4850 GCA_046496595.1 Chloroflexota bacterium | reverse complement strand
CAGCGGTGTACGAAATTCGTGGGAAATGTTGGCAAGAAAGTAAGAACGCAAACGACGGACTGATTCTTCTTCGGTGACGTCTCGGAATACCAGGGCTAACTGGACTGTGTCGCCACCCGGAGGAATGAGCCGTGAACCGGTGAGAGCCAGAATAATCGGTTTGCCGCTGCGAGTCAGCACATCCATTTGTTTTTTTTGCCCGGCTGGGGGAATGTGGTCTAGAAACTGCACCTGACCGGTTTCGGACAGTGGGAAAAACTCATTGACGTGACGGCCTACCGCTTCATCCGGCAGCCAGCCGAGCAAATTGCGTGCGCCGTCGCTCCAAAATGTTACCTGCCCGTCTGCATTCACGGTAACAACCCCTTCCACGATGGATTGCAACAGCGCATTTAAGCGTTCTCCCCATTCGGCTTGTTCTCGCAGCGCCTCTAACATGCTGGCCTGGCTGCGATGAAGCGCCGACGCCAGGGTTTTGATTTCGACAGGAGTGGGAAAGAGGGGAATAGCGGTTACTAAATCACCCTGACTGATTTTTTCGGCAACGGCCGTTAATCTTTGTAAGGGTGTATTCACCTGGCGCACAAACCAGATGCTTAAGATGGAGCCTAACAGCACTACCAGTCCGGTGCTGACAGCCAGGATGGAAAAGGCATTGCGCTCCGTCGCCACGAGGTCATCCACATTGAGAGCAACCTCTGAGACGAGCATGGTTTGATTATCATCGTTCAGCAAGGGGACGTAAGCAGCGTGATACGTGCTGTCGCTTACCAGTAATATTTGAGGTTGAAATGAAGTATCTGTGGTAGTGCCGATTTCTGTGAAGCTGCTGGATAAGCGGGTTCCGTTGGGTTGTAAAATGCTTTGTTGGGCGCCGGTGGCGGCTGCCAGTTGTTGCAAGAATGATTCTTCCAGCCAGATACCGGCAACGGCCGTTCCCTGCGGCAAGCCAGAAGTGTCATCAGTTACCATTTGCTGGGCCAGGATGACAGGACGGCCGTTTACAAGAGAAAAACCGGCCCTATTGCCGGGAAGACATTCTGCAAAATTATCGCCGCCAGCCAAAGGCACATTATCCGCACTGCAAAGCAATAAGATATCCAGGCCACTTTGGTTCTGAAATTCTTGTAAATAAAGCTGTAGTTCGCCTGCTGCCTGCTCCCGAATCAGTCGATCCAGCGTCGGTCGTTCTGTAAATAGAATGAGTTGGTTCGCTAAACGATTCTGTTCAGCCTCCAGCAAGGATTGGGCAGCGCTTTGGGCACTGTTGACTTGCGACCAGGTCTGACGCTCCAACTGTGAACGTGTCAGCCAGAAAGCCGGTACGCCGGCGCTCAATGTTGTGAGGACAATGAGGGCCACAAAGCCAAGCAAAAGACGCATCGAAAAGCTGTTTATCAGGAAGAACTTTTTCATTTGGCGCGTTTCTGCGCTGATGGGGATGGTTGAATCTTTGTTGTTGAGGGTGAAACATTCGCTTTTTCTGCGACATCACGTAAGGTAATAGACATGGTGGAGATCATACCGAAAGGGCAGGTTTGCGCCAAACTAATTATTTTTTAGGAGGTTGTCATGCTGGTTGGTAAAAATGTTACTTTGCGGACCTTGCGTCCCGTGGATCTGGAGGTGCTTTATAATCTGGCCGCCGATGTGCGGGACTTAGGGGACTATTACCCTGTCAGTCTGCCTTCGGAAATTCGTTGGCAGAATCAGTTCAAAGAAACCGGCTGGTGGGAAGCTGATAATGGTGGTTTGCTGATTACCAACCATGCCGGAACCATTGTGGGGCAGGTTGTTTTCTTTCAGGCTGCCCGCTACTTGAGCACGTATGAAATTGCCTACCGGCTTTATGGACGGGAGCATGGGGGCAAAGGGTACATGACTGAAGCCGCCCAACTGCTGGTGGCTTATTTGTTTGATGTGAAGCCGGTGAACCGTTTGCAAGCGACGATTTTCCCTGACAATACCGCTTCGCGGCGCGTGTTGGAGAAGGCCGGGTTTGAATATGAAGGCACGATGCGCCAGGTGGTTTTTCACCAGGGCACGCTGCGGGATATGGACCTGTTTGGCGTCATCCGCGGGAATCACGCACCGCTGCGGGAGTTGCTGGCTGAGGCAGCTTGACGGATTGGCTCTGGTTTTAATTGGCCGTTACCGGGCGGGCGAACCACAGCGTTGTAGACTCTACGTGGAAGCCAACTGCCAGCGCCAACTGCTGCATGGCTTCGTTTTCGCTGCTTGTACCTAAAACGGCCGTTTCCATTCCCCGCTCCTTCAGCTTTTGCAGCCCCGTCAGCAGCAGCGCTTTCGCCAATCCCTTCCGCTGAAACTCAGGGTGGGTGGCGATGGGGTCGGTATACCCTTCCTGGCGACCGGTGCGGACATTTTCTGACTGGTAGACAGCGCATAGACAGGTTGCGGCTAAACGGCCGTTTTCCGCCACCGCCAGCAAATCCAACGCCGCCTCATAATCCGGCACGCGTATCATAGCCAGCCGTTCCTCAACAGTCATGTGGGTAGTGCCAAAGGCGGCGCGGTGCAGGGCAGCCAGTGCCGCTGCTTCCTGTTCGCCGGCCACATGCCGGATGCTAAATCCCGCCGGTACTTGAGGTTCCGGAATCGGTTCAGCTAGAGAACGCGCCAGATGCAGGGAGTGCAGCGGTAAGCGTTCAAAACCATGCCGTTCCAACAAGGCAATACGCGCCGTGTCATCCTCCCGGCAGCTTGCGTCCAGCGTCAGCGCTTCTTCACCCTCCGCCTGCATCATCCGCCGGATGCAGGTTTCTCCCCACGCCACGATCTCGCGCTCCATTTCCGGCAGCAGATGCTGCGGTTCAAACTCAAAACGCAAATTGCAGTATGGATCCACGTAGGCAAAACCGGCCAGCCGCCCAGCCGCGTCAAACCATAGGCGGGTGTTCTCTTGCACCTTGCTCAGGGCCATTGCCTCGTGCAAATCAACCGCGCTTGGGAAATCGGCCAGGCGCTCCGGCGGCCGCACAACAGTGAGCAAATCTAGCATCGCCTGCAAATCATCTGGCCCCGCATAACAGCGACTATTCATACTTTTTTGGCTCCTCTCAAGGTGCGACGCACTTGATCAAGTGCGTCGCACCTGGTTTAGGCGTCGTAAGTAGAGGCAGTCACATTGCCGCCTTCGCCCGTCCAATTGGTGTGGAAAAATTCGCCGCGCGGTTTATCCACGCGCTCATAAGTGTGGGCGCCGAAGTAATCCCGCTGCGCCTGGAGCAGATTGGCGGGCAGCCGGTCTCGCCGGAAGCCGTCGTAAAAAGCCAGGGCGCTGGACATCGCCGGAACCGGAATCCCTGCCGTGACAGCCTGCGCAATGACCCGCCGCCAGGCCGCTTCGCCTGCTTGCATTTGGGCCTTGAAAGTGGGGTCGAGCAGCAAATTGGACAGTTCCGGGTTCGTCTCGTAGGCTGCTTTGATGTCGTCCAGGAAGGCGGCGCGGATGATGCAGCCGCCGCGCCACATCAGGGCGATCTGTCCGTAGTTGAGATTCCAGCCATAGTCGGCGGAGGCGGCGCGG
The DNA here is from genome assembly GCA_046496595.1 of Chloroflexota bacterium. GTDB lineage: Bacteria > Chloroflexota > Anaerolineae > Promineifilales > Promineifilaceae. The sequence continues at coordinate 1,300 of JAWOGU010000237.1, read as the reverse complement.
AAGAGCATATAGCCCTGGGCGTATGAAATGATTTTGGCGGCGAACAGGGCGTCGCTCAAGTCGTTGATGAAGGCGGCTTTATCGCCGGAGATCGGCATGACAGCCGCGCCAAGTTCGGCGGCGGCCTTCACGCGATCCTCTTTCAGGGCGGAGAGGAAACGGGCAAACACAGCCTCCCCAATGAGGGTGAGGGGGATGCCCATGTCTAAGGCGGAAACGGCCGTCCACTTGCCGGTGCCTTTTTGTCCGGCCGTGTCCAGAATCTTGTCCACCATTGGCTCGCCGTCTTCATCGGTATAGGCCAGGATTTCGGCGGTGATTTCGATGAGGTAGGATTCTAGCTTGCCCTGGTTCCAGTCCGTAAATACCTGGCTGATTTCGGCGGGCGGCAGACCCAGGCCAAAACGCAGCAGATCATAGGCTTCGCTGATGAGCTGCATGTCGCCGTACTCGATGCCGTTGTGGACCATTTTCACAAAGTGCCCGGCACCCTCTTCGCCCACCCAATCGCAGCAGGGCGTACCGTCCGCCACTTTGGCGGCAATGGCCTGGAAGATGGGTTTCACGTGAGGCCAGGCGTCGGGCGCGCCGCCGGGCATGATGGACGGACCGAAACGCGCCCCTTCTTCGCCGCCGGAAACGCCGGTTCCAATGAAGAGAATGCCTTTGGCGGCCAGTTCCTGGGTGCGGCGGGTGGAGTCCGGGTAGTGGGAGTTACCGCCGTCGATGATGATGTCGCCTGGTTCCAGCAGGGGGACAAGCTGCTCAATGGTGGTGTCAACCGGCCGGCCGGCTTTGACCATGATCATCACTTTGCGCGGCCGTTTGAGCGCCGCGACGAACTCTTCCAGCGAATGAGCGCCAATGACTTTTGTGCCTTGCGCTTCGTTCGCCAGAAAGCGATCTACTTTTTCAACGGTGCGGTTGAAGACGACGACGGTGAAGCCGTGGTCGTCCATGTTGAGGACGAGGTTTTGGCCCATGACGGCCAGGCCAATGAGGCCGATGTCTGCTTGGGGGGTCATAATTTTCTCCTTGAATTGATGTTTATAAGGCGATGCGTGATACGTGAGGCGTGATACGTAAAGGAATTCACGCTTTACGCATCACGCTAAAATGGTTTCGACGATGTCGTCGATGGATGTCGTGATGGCGATGTGGCGGGCTTCATTATCGTCGGGTTCTTCCAGCGTGTCGAACTGGCTTTGCAGCATGGCGGCTTTCATGTAGTGGTTGGGGCGGGCTGCCATGCGCTGCCAGATGAGGTCGAAGCTGCCCTGTAAATAAACGAAGGCGACGT
>JAWOGU010000234.1:0-17094 GCA_046496595.1 Chloroflexota bacterium | reverse complement strand
GCCGGGCAGCACCGGTTTTTCGTCTGGTGTGTGCAAGATGTTGACCGGTCCCCGGACCACGCCGGGCGAGATAGGTTGGCCGGCCAGTTCGCCATCACGAGTTTCACGCCGGGGCGGGCGTAAAATTTTGCCACGCGAGTCGAAGATGCGGGGCAGTTCGCGCACGTGGGCCAGGCGGCGCAGGTAAGCGGTGTTTTCGTAGGCCAGGGCGCGCAGGTCCAGGGATGGGTCCGCTAAGGCGCGGTCTAACTGGTTGATGGTGAGGTCGAAGGCTTGCTGGGGGGTGTCTAAACGGCCGTTTTCCACCAGTTCTTCCGCCGCCGCCAGCACCCGTTTGCGGTATAAATTCAGCACCCAGATGATGTGGTATTTGTGGCTTTCTCTCATGCCGCCAAAGGCCACCAGATGACCGTATTGTTTGCGGAATGTTTTGGCTTTGCCCTTGCTGCGCTGCGCCAGAACCGCTTCCAGTTCGGCAAAAACCGCTTCACGCTCCGCCTGAGAGCGGGCAAAGATCGCTTCAGGGTTGTTGGCGGGGTCGTTGTTTGCGGCCAGCAGGCGCAGTTGGTTGTAGAACTGGATGGGCTGTTCATCGTAACGCGGGGTGCCCAGGTCCAGCTCTTTGGGGCAGCGGAAGCCGTAGTCGGCCATGAAACTGCGCCACGCCTGCAAAAATTCCGCTGGAAAATCGCCAGCCTGGAGCCGCCGCACAAACTGTTCGCCCGATTGGCAGGCCATGATTTCCGGGAATTGGGCCAGACGAACCATCGCCATGCCCATTTCGATGGTGACGTTGTCGGGCAGCGCCCGCTCCAGGTAGACCACCTTTTGCCGGATGGGTTCCGGTTCTTTTTTCAGCAGGCGCTTGAGCCGCAGCCGCGCCAGTTCAGATACAAGCAGAGAGGCCATGGCGGCGTCCATGTAAAGCAAATAGCGGCGCAAAATCGTTTCCGCCAGCGCGTGGAAGCTTTGGGGGCGCTCAAATTCAGCCAGGATGTCGCGGCGCATGGCGGCAACGGCCGTTGCCACTTCAGCTTTGTAGGCGTCCGGGCGGCGGAAAGCCTGGAGCGATTTGCCCAGGGGGGCCAGGTTGCGCCAGAGCGCCTTCCAGATCATACCTTTCAGGGCAGGCGGCAGCTTTTCCGGGATGTATTCCGCTTTGTTGATGTGGGCTAGAATTTCGGAAGCGCCCCCGTCCATGGTGCGGTATTCACGCACGATGCGGCTGTGGCCTTGCAGTTTCATGTTATTGGAAATGTTGAGGTACATGCGGCCGTCGAAGGTGAACGCCAGACCGTTGATGATGTCGGCCGAAGCGTTGACGCCGCCGACAAAGGCGCTCAGGGCGTCGTCGGTCATGGCGATAAAATCGGTGCCCATGACGGTGAGCAGTTCGTTGATGCCTTGTTTGATCAGGGTTTTGTCGCCGTAGAGAATTTTGCGGGCGCCGGGCGGGGTGACCATGATCTCCGGCACGGGAAAGTAAGCGGTGATGGGCCGCGCCTGGAGCAGGTAGAGCTGTCCGTTGGCGTAGGCCCATTCGATGTCGATGGGTTTGCCGTAAGCGGCTTCCACCGCGCCGGTCAGTTCAGCGATGTGCAGGATTTGGGGGTCGGTGAGGCTGGGCTGGCCCGGTTCGCCCCCGGTTTGCTCGAGTGTACCGCCGGAGGGTTGCAGGAAAACGGCCGTTTCCTTGCGCCCAATCTCCCGCTGCAAAATCACCGGCTGCACCCGGTCCACCACAAAGGTATCGGGCGTAACTGCCCCGGAGACCACCGATTCGCCCAGGCCAAAGTTGGCGTTGATGACCACTTCGTCGTAGCAGTTGTTGAGCGGGTTGAGCGAGAAGGCGACCCCCGCGGCATCGGCGGCGAGCTGCTGCTGCACAACCACGGCGATGCGCGGCTGCGCCACGTCGAAGCCGCGTTCTTGCTTGTAGACGAAGATGCGCTCGTCCAGGCAGGAGACGAAGGAGCGGCGGATGGCGTCTTGCAGAGTGTCCGGGGTGACGCCTAATGTCGTTTCATAGCCGCCGGCGAAGGAAGCGCCTTCCAGGTCTTCTTCCGGGGAGGAGGAGCGCACGGCGAAGAGGGCCGCGCCTGTTTGGCCGAGCGTTTGGACGGCGGCGGTCAGGGCGTCGCCCTGTTCGGCGGTGAAGGCGTAATGCAGGGCGGCGGCTTTGGCGGCGTCGCAGGCAGCTTTGCGGCTATCGGGCGGGCTGTTGAGAACGGCCGTCCACGCCCCCGATTCCTCTAATTGACGAAACCAGGGCTGGAAGAAAACGGCCGTTAGCACAAAGCCTGGCGGCACAGGAAAACCGGCCTGGCTCATGCGCATCAACGATAAGCCTTTGCCGCCCACTTCTGTCAAAGCAGGCGAAACTGTGGTGGGAAAATGGTAAACGAATGGTAGTTGGTTCATGATGTACCTCAAAAAAGTGTACCGTAAACTGTAAACTGTTTACTGGTGACTGTTCACTATCCTGTCAAGCCGTTCAACGGCGATGATTGCCAGATTGAAGTCCCAAATCTGGTTCAGTAAGCCGCGCAGCGCGGCCTGGTCGGCGATGGGTCCGGTAAGAATGGTGACGCCGCCGTTGTGCTGCTGCGTGTGCATAGTCAGGCCGGCAAACCAGTTGGCCCAACGGTCGTCCAGGCAGCCTTCCAGGGTGATGCGGAAGTGGGGAGGATGTTCGTTCATAAATGTCTCTCCAGAGACCTGACAGGTCTGTCAAACCTGTCAGATCCAGGTGAAGGCCAGGCTGATCGCCAGGGCAAGCAGGGCGTTGGTGAGGACCGCCAGGTAATAAAATTTGCCGATGCGCTGCGTTTGGACGCCATCTCTTTCTATCACCACGAAATCGAGCCAGCTTTGCGAATATTTGTTTGTTTTGTGGCGATAAATCAGGTGAACGATAAAACTCAAAGAAAAGAAAACAACACAGAAAAGGACGGTGGCTGCCAGGCCAAACAGGAAGTAATAGCCCAGCAAAAAGCCTGCAAGCAGGAAGATTTTGGCGATTTTGAACCATTTAGGCTGCACAGTGTGGTTTTTGATGTAGTGCAAATCGTATTTGATTTCGCCCAGTAATTTGCTCATGACGGCTCTCCTTGTGATCGGATGCTGCCAGTATGCCACGACTGAGAAGAAAAGTGACCATACTTTGGTATGGTCGGGGTATGGCGGGGGATTGTATTACGCGGCGCGGCGCTGCTTCAATTTGAGCCTGCTGACGATTTTGCTGACGATCAGCCTGGTGATGAGGATTGTGTGGCGGCTGCTGTTGTATGGCAAACGGCCGTCTTTGCAAGGATTGGTGGGGGAACGGCCGTTATCCTGGGCATGCTTTTGGTGACAATCAGCAGGCAAAGAAAGGGAAGGGCGCCACTACTTTGGACGTTGGTAAATTCCGCCCTTTTTACGGTAGAAGATGCATTTCTCGGGCGCGGGCAACGGCCGTTATCCGATTTCCCACCCCCAGCTTGCCATAGATATTGCTGGTGTGCCATTTGATTGTGGGCAGCGACAAGACCAGCCGCTGCGCAATTTCCCGGTTGGATAGACCGCCGGCGATGAGCGCCAGCACTTCCAGTTCCCGTTCGCTGAGCGGCTCAATAAGAGCGGCTGGCGGTTGGAAATTGGAGATTGGCGGCGCGGCAGGTTGGCCGCAAGCCGCCAATAGCCTATGCAGGTAATCTTTCTGCCTTCCGCCTTCTGCCTTCTGCCTTCTCAGCAAGTCAGTGATGGCTGGCCCCGCTTCTACAAAGAGGCGCACGAAGCCGCCCTGTTCGCCCAGCCCCAGAGCGGCTTGCGCGTGGTAGTCGGCCTGCGCTTTGTCCGCCAGTTGCTCGTAAGCCAGGGCGGTGAGGACGTGGTTTTCAATTTGCAGGTCGCAGCGCTGCAAGCGTTCGGAGTCGGTTAGCAGGGGGTGGAGCAGCGCCAGGGCGTCGTGGGGGCGCTGCTGCGCCAGGCGCAGGCGGGCCAGAATGAGGAATTCGTATTTGCGCAGGTGGCCTTCGACCATGTCATCGCGCTGCTGCAAGGCGTTGACGTCTACTTGCTGCGGGGTTTTCCAGGCGGCGCAAAAGGCTGCCGCCGCTTCGGTATTGCCTTCGAGCAGGCGCATGGAGGCTTCGGCCATGTCTACCGCCATGTCGTCAAAGCGGGTCCCTTCGGATTGGCGGGCAATTTTGCGGGCCTGCGCCAGAGCGCTGTGGGCGGCTTCGCCATCGCCCAGAACCTGCCGCACCCGCGCCAGCCAGATGTAAGCGGCGGTGGTGGAGACTTCGCGCCAGCGCCCGGACAGGGCCAGACCGGTTTCGGCGTGCTGGCGGGCGGCTTCCAGGTCGTTCCATTCAAAATAAATCCGGGCCAGGCCGAGGTGCAGTTCACCGGCGATGGGTAACGGCCGTTCCGCTTCATCGGTCGCCAAAACCAACGCCTGCTCATAAATCTGCCGGGCGCGCCGCAGGTCGCCATTGCGCCAGGCCTGATTCGCCAGCCGCGCCAGCGAAGTGGCGGCGATGGTCATGTTGCCCATTTGCTGGCCGAGCTGCACTGCCTGTTCCAGCGCCTGCACCCCGGCTTCCAGGTCGCCGCGGAATAGCAGGGCCAGGCCGCGGATCCAGGTGGCTGCGCTGTGCAGGAAGGGGCGGCCGGTGGGGAGCTGCGCCTGCGCCTGTGTGGACAGGGTAACGGCCGTTGTGCCGTCTCCGCGCAGCAGGGCCAGCAGGGCGCGTACCAGGGCCAGTTCGCCCGGCGCGCCGCCGATGTCCACCTGCCGCAGCGCCCGTTCTACCTCAGTCTGCGCCCGCCCTTCCATGATCAAAGCCCAGGCGTAATAGAGGCTGAGCAACGGCCGTTTGGCCCGTTCTATCTCTGGTAAAGCCGCCAGCCAGCGCAGCACCGTCGCCAATTCACTGCGCATGAGCATGGTTTCGGCTGTTTGTTCGATCAGGGCGGCGGCCTGGGCAAAGGCGCCGCCTTGCAGCGCCTGACCGATGGCTTCATCCGGGCAGCCGTTGGCCTCAAACCAGACGGCGGCCCGCCGGTGCAGCGCCGGAATCAACGCCGGGTAGGTGAGAGCCAGCCGCTGGCGCAGCAGGTCGCTGAAGAGGCGGTGGTAGCGGTACCAGCGCCGTTCCTGATCCAGAGGGATGATGAAGAGGTTGGCAGTTTCGAGCTTTTCCAGGATTAGCTGCGAGTGGGGAGTGGTGATTTCGTCGTGAGCGCTCAGTCGCAGCCTCCACTCTCCAGCTTCTAAAATGGCGTCACACAACGGGGCGCACATCCGGTCGAGAACGGCCGTTTGCAACAAAAAGCGCGTCACTGCTTCCGGCTGGCGCGACAACACTTCTTCCATCAGGTAGTCCAGGATGTAGCGGTGGCTGCCGCCAAAGCTTTGTACAAATTCGGCGGCGTCCGGGCGGCCCTGCAAGGAGACGGCCGCCATTTGCAGGCCGGCAATCCAGCCTTCGGTACGGCGGTTGAGAATTTGCACGTCGGCGGTGGGCAAAGAAAGGGTCATCACCCGGTTAAGGAAGTCGGCAGTCTCTTCCGGTGTGAAGCGCAGCTCTTGCTGGCGCAGTTCCGCGAGCTGCCCCCGGGCGCGCCAACGGGCCAGAGGCAGGGGCGGATCGGCGCGGGTTGCCAGCAGCAGGTGCATGGCGGCGGGCATGTGTTCCAGTAAAAAGGTGATGGCTTTGTGGATGGCCTGGTTGTGGATGAGGTGATAGTCATCGAGGATGAGGAGGAGGTGACGGTGGGGGGCGGCGTGGATAACGGCCGTGATGCTGTTCACCACGTCTGTCATCATCAGGTCAGGGGCGGTGGAGGGAACGGCCGTTTCTCCCAACTTGACGCTCGCCGCTTCCAGCGCCGCCAGGAAATAGGCCAGAAAGCGGGCCGGGTCGTTGTCTTCTTCACCCAATGAGAGCCAGGAAACGGCCGTGTCGCCTACGGCGGCGGCCTGCACGCCATACGCCGCCAGCAGTGTTGTTTTGCCGAAACCCGCCGGCGCGGAAACGAGGAGCAGCTTGCTGTTAAGCACGTTGTCCAGCCGCCGCAGCAATCGATCACGCGCCACCAGTGTTGGCCGCACAGCGGGTATGGTGAGTTTTGTCTGCAGCAAGATCGTCATGACAAGCTCCTCAATGCCGCCATTATACCGTTTTCCCCATTTCTGGGCGTTGCCCGATAAAAATTATTTATAGCGGAACAGAGAAATCTGTGACGGAAATAGCCGAGGCAGTCGGCGCTTCGCTGCAAAACACGTCGCAGCATCTCCACCTGATGAGAGCTATGGGAATCCTGTATCCCGACGCGAAGCGCAAACGATCTATTATCGCCTGGCCGATACGAGCTGACAGCCAACTGTCATTTGCTGGCTCAGACGTTTATCAAACGAGCACGTTAAGGCGGCGGATCATGGTGGATGAAGCAGGGCAGCAAGATTACAAGATCCGGTAAGACTACAAAACTCCGTGTATAGAAACTGTTGAAATGAGGTAATTCCATAGTTGCGGAAGCTCAGAAAATCGCAAAAGAAAATGGAGTTGATTGGATGACTCTTGTAGCCGTGAAAGGCGCAGACAAGTTCTGGGAAAAGTTTGGGTTTGCCATTCAAGAAGATTTATCCGCAGAGAATCAACAAAAACTAAGTGGTTATGGCTCAGATGCGTTTTTTATGGTGGCCTCATTGTAGGTTGCCAAGGTTTTTGAAGCACCGTGCATAGTGGCATGAATTTCCGATCAAAATCCTGCATTGTTTTTTGAGACCGACCTACAATTGTCAAGGGATACGGCTGTTCACTCTTCACCACCGCTTTGCCAAGCCTCACTCGTGCGAGTTGTCCAACATTCAAAATCATTTTTGATCAAAACTATCGATATTTATGGTATCCTAAATGAAGCTGGTTTCGAGAAATTTTGCGAGTGCACAAGTTGGAGAGAGGGAGTAATCGATGATGCAAACTTTGATTTCCCCTATAAATCTGAATCAAATACCAGGCCACAGCGGGGGAAAGGCAGAACAAATCCAGCAGTTAATGACAAGAGGCGTCCCTGTCCCGCAAACGTTTGTTTGCGTGTGGGATGCCTATGAAAATCAACAACAAGACAAAACGGCCGTTCTCGTACAACTCCGTCAGGAACTCATTCAAATCATTGATCCCCAAAAAGCATATGCCATTCGATCTTCGGCAAATGTAGAAGATGGCCTAAACTTTTCCTTTGCCGGTCAGTTTATATCGCTGCTCAATGTGCAGGGTGTTGACAATGTTTTGGATGCTGTGCAGCAGGTTTGGGATTCTATGGAAACGGTGAACCTGGATGTATATGTGGATCTAGCGAATTTCTCCAAAGACCACCTGCGTATGGCTGTTATTATCCAGGAAATGGTAAATCCCATCGTATCAGGCGTATCGTTTAGCAAAAATCCCATAACGGGCCTGGATGAAATTGTGGTAGAGGCGGTTTGCGGCTCAGGCGTGAGTTTGGTGCAGGAAGGCAGTACGCCTGATCGATGGGTTTTTAAATGGGGTGATTGGGTTGAGCAGCCTGAACAGACGAGCATTGATGAAGATGTGATCGCGGAGGTGGTGGCCCAAACTGCGAAGATGGCAAAATTATATGGCTTTCCGTTGGATCTAGAGTGGGTGTATGACGGAACGGCCGTTTACTGGGTGCAGATGCGTGAAATCACAACAGGAGGCGATCTCAGTATTTATTCCAATCGAATATCCCGTGAGGTGCTGCCTGGATTGATAAAACCTTTGATTTGGTCGGTGAACACCTGGATGGTCAATAGCGCCTGGATCAAAATATTTACCGAATTGATTGGTCCCAATACCATTAAACCACAAGATTTGTCCAAAGCGTTTTATTATCAGGCCTATTTTAGTATGGGCACGATTGGTCGTATTTTTGCCGCGTTGGGCATGCCGCAAGAAACGCTAGAAGTCATGTTAGGGCTGGAGGGAGGAGATCAACGACCCAAATTTAGGCCGTCAGCCAAAATATTGCGGCATGTACCGCGGATGCTCACGTTTGCCATTGACAAGCTGCGCTACAGCAGAAAATTGGATGTGTTTCTGCCTGAAATGGACCAGACTTTCAAGTCATTTGGCAATAAATCACTTGATGAGATGGCTGAGCAGGAATTATTGGCGGAGATTGATGCCCTTTGCCGTTTCACGCAAAGAGCCGCATATGCCAATATTGTCGGGCCGCTGCTCATGCAGCTATACAATGGCTTACTGCGGGCCAATTTGCAGAAACAGGGCGTCGATTACGATCAATTCAACCTGTCTTACCACCTGGACAATATTGAAGAATATGATCCGAACCCGAACCTGGATGCACTTTATGCCCAATACGTGCTGCTAGATGAACCTGTATTGGCGCAGATCGAGGCTGGAAATTATGCAGATTTTCAGAGAATGGCGGGGATCAAGGATTTGCAAACGGCCGTTTCCGCGTTCATCGATCAATTTGGTCATCTCAGTGATAGCGGCAATGATTTCTCAAAACGGCCGTGGCGGGAAGACCCTGATTTAGTGCTGAAAATGATCATCAATCGAAGGCATGTCGATCACGATAGCCTCATGGAAAACTACAAAAGAGAAGGCACTGATAAAGAATCGTACCATTGGGATACGCTGCCCATCAGCCGAGTCACACGCTGGCGTTTAGGGTGGCAATATCAGCGAGCGCGTCAATTCCGCTATTATCGGGAAGCAGTAAGCTTCAAATACACATATGGGTATGGCTTGTTACGAAACTATTTTCTGGCCCTGGCAGATCATTTGGTGCAGCGGCAAATCATTCGGCAGCCGGATGATATTTTCTACCTCTACAAGTCTGAAATTGAGGCGATTGTCAACGAGAATTCACAAATTGATTATCAGGCGCTAATTGAGAAACGAAAGCAAGAAATTCAAGATGCCCAAAACATTGTTTTGCCCGAGATTATCTATGGGGATCAGCCGCCCCCGCTGGAAACATATGACAAGGATCAAAAACGATTATCAGGCATACCTACCTCAGGTGGATATTTTCAAGGGCCGGTGCGTGTTATCCAAACCATCAGCGACTTCGACAAGATGGCGCCCGGGGCCGTGCTTGTTGTTCCTTTTTCAGACGTGAGTTGGACCCCCTTATTTGCCAGGGCGGGGGCAATCATTGCTGAATCTGGCGGCATTCTTTCTCATAGTTCTATCGTGGCGCGTGAATACAAAGTGCCTGCTGTGGTGTCAGTGACAGGCGCCTGCCGCATTTTGAAAGACGATATGCATGTGATTGTGGATGGCTTTAAAGGGGAGATATTTCTCAATCATCAGTAACTGATGGAGAAGTGTGACAAGGAGGATGTGTTGCAGCCGACAACTATTTTAGCCGCAGTTTTCGTTGGTTATTTGTTGGGAGCCATATCTTTTGCGCGGCTGGTGGCGAAATTCGCGGCGCCTGGGGAAGATATTAGCAGCACCATGATGGATATTCCTGGCAAAGGCATCAGTATTGAAATGACTTCGGTAAGTGCAACCAGCGTGATGGCGCATTCTGGGCCAAAATATGGCTGTCTGACCAGTATTTTGGACATAGTAAAGGTGTCAGTGCCCACGTTGTTTTTTATGCGTATGTATCCAGGCGAGAACTATTTTCTGATAACGGCCGTTGCCGGGGTTGCCGGCCACAATTTCCCCATCTACCATAAATTCAAAGGCGGTCGGGGCGTTTCGCCCATCTTTGGCGGCTTGTTAATCATCGACTGGCTTTCTATCCCTGTCACCGTACTGACAAGCAATCTATTGGGCCTGGCTCTGTTTCATAATGTCATGATCGCCTACACCGGCTTTACCATATTACTCATACCCTGGATGTGGTTTCGTTTTCATGACTGGGCCTACCTGGCTTATGCCGTGGCAATCACCTTGCTTTTCTACCTGGCGATGATGCCCGAGCTAAAACAATATTATCACTTATGGCGTGCCGGAAAACTGGAAGACATTGATATGGAAGAAGTAATGAGAACAACTCATATGAAGTACGTCCTAAAAATTGGTCAGCGCATGGGATTCCTCAAAGAAAAACCCAAACCAGGAGAAGATAGAAACACCTTATAATCTTGGCAGCAGCCCATTTTCCAGAATTTGTTCAGGGAGGATTATTCATGAAGGCGCTAAAATGGCTTAGTCTTATCGTTCTCTCTTTACTATCAGGTGTCTTGCTCGTACAGTATTTAACGATTCATCCAACTCAGATGAGTCTGTTTCTTTTCTTAACGCTCACGAGCTTGTTTGCGCTCATCATCATCATTTTCAAAGGATTCAAAGGCAAACAACTGCCAGCAGCCGTCATGCTGTCACTCCTGTTGTTTGTTTCCGGGTACGCTGCGACGACGTCCATTTTCTTGTCGCGTGAAGATGCACGGTTTGTGCCCGAACTGACTCGTGAACCCGGCGATCCCGGCGACGGCCATACGGCCGTTATTTATTTTACTCATGGTGAGCCGCCCACTTACGATCCTATTAGTTGGATCAATCAATTCAAAGAATTTGATGAACAGGGAATTGATTTCATTCCTTTTTTAGTGCGTCCCTACTTTGTCTATCTTCTGCGTAATGCTTACTTGCGCGTTGGAGAAAGCCATCACCGCCAGATGCACACCCAAATGCTGCAAAGCCTGGAAACCGCCTACAGACAAGAAGGGGATGACACCACACAGTTTTATATCAGCTTTTTAGATGATGAGCCTCGACCAGACGCCGCCGTTATCCAGGCGCTAAACGAAGGCGCCAGCCGTATTGTCGTGAGCGAAGTGTTCCTGACCATTTCCAACCACACGGCTGAAGGCGAAAATTTGATAAAAGAAGTCAACGTGGAAAATTATGGCGCTTCTCTCGCCTTTACCGGCCCTATGTGGGACTCAGAAGGCTTGCGGCAAATGTTTGTGGAACGCGCCAATGAAAATATCGGTGATACGGATAAGAGTAAAGTCGGCGTTTTGTTAGTCGGGCACGGACAGCCAGATGAGTGGGATGTGCATTGGGCCACTGAAACGGAGCAAGAGATTGCTTTTCGGCAAGAAGTGCTGAATCTGTTTGCGGAGGATGGCTATAATGAAGAAAACTTGAGCTTAGCCTGGATGTCATTTAAGGAGCCTCAGCCGGCTGAGAAGGTAGAAGAATTCTTCCAAAATGGCATCGAAAAACTCGTTTTCTATTCGGCTGCGATCAGTGCAGATTCCATTCATAGTCAATATGACATTCCTGAGATGGTTTACGAAGCAGATATTCCCGAGGACATTCCCATTTTAAATTTAGGCGCCTGGAACGATGACCCTCTCGTTATTGAGGCCATCAAAAAGAAAATTGATGAGGCCATGTTAGCCGCCGGCAACTGAGCACGAGGGGAAACTCAAAACTGGAGCGATAAATGTCAGTTCTCACAGCAGAATCGTTGCGCAAACAGTATCTATTAGGGGAGCATGTTGTTGATGCTCTGGCGGGTGTGGATTTTTCCGTTGCCGAAGGGGAATTTGTAGCGATCATGGGACCTTCAGGCAGTGGCAAGTCTACGTTGTTGCATTTGCTGGGTGGTTTAGACAAGCCAACAGATGGCGAAATCACATTGGCTGGCAACAAGTTGTCCCTCCTGAATGATAAAGAAACAACCCTGGTCAGACGCCACAATGTAGGCTTTGTTTTTCAATTTTACAATTTGCTGCCTACGCTTTCGGCCGAAGAGAATATATTACTGCCCATTCTTATCGATGGTAAGGATGCCAGGTCGTATCAAGGGCGGTTAGATACATTACTGGGACTGGTTGGCCTGAAATCACGAAGGTCGCACAAACCAGACCAGTTATCAGGTGGTGAGCAGCAGCGTGTCTCGCTGGCACGGGCTATGATTACGGAACCAGCTATCGTTCTGGCCGATGAACCAACGGGTAATCTGGATTCTAAAACTGGCAATACTATTATGGAACTGCTGCGCCGTTCTTGCGATGAAATGGGGCAGACGATTATTGTGGTGACGCATGATCCCCGTGCCGCTGCTTTTGCCGACCGTGTCGTTTTTTTGCAGGATGGGTTGGTGTCTTCGCAAATCGCTTTTTCGGAGGCAGATGGTTTAGGGCAGCGGCGGCAGATGGTGGTTGATACCATGGTTGAGTTGGAGGTTTAATGTCGCTCACACGATTGCTTATCCTGCGCTCAATCAAGGAACGGCCGTTTCGGATGCTTCTGAGCACCTTTGGTATTATTTTGGGAGTGGCCAGTATTCTTGCCATCGGCGTCACCAACCAGGCTGCACTCGAGTCCGTTTCCCGCCTCTTTGCCGATACCTCTGGTAAATCCAGTCTCATCATCACCAGTGCGGAAACCGGCGGGCAAGGATTCAACGACAGCATCATTGGCCGAGCTGACCGGGTGGTGGGCATTGCTGTTTTAGCACCTTCGCTCAATGTAACCACTGTCCTTGCTGAAGAACTACCGCCAGATGAAATTGCGTTCAGCATGTTTGGCTTGGATCAGGGCGGTCTTTCTCTCATGGGAATTGATCCCCAGGTCGATATGGATGTGCGTGAGTATGAATTGGTGAACGGCCGTTTCCTTTCAGAGCGCTTGGATGACGAAGAAATCGTCCTTGTCGAAACATTCGCCTCCGAACAAGGTCTAAATTTAGGCGATTGGGTTGAAATCACCACTCCCTATGGCATCGACAAGCTGCGCCTTGTGGGGCTTATCGCCGAAAAAGGCGTGGGCCGCAACAACAATGGCGCCTTTGGGGTAGTGCCCCTGGAAACCCTGCAAAAATATTTTGACCGGAATCGGTCCATCGACCAAATCGATGTCGTCAGTGAAACCCCAGAAGGCTCCAGCGCTGACTTAGATCAGTTGAAACAATCCTTGCAAATGACCCTGGGCGCCGAATATGCTGTCTTGTTTCCTGCCTCTCAAGGGGAGCGCATGGTTCAGATGTTGGACAACTACCAGATTGGCCTCAACTTCCTCAGCGGCATGGCACTGTTTGTGGGGGCTTTCCTCATTTACAATGCCTTCTCCATGACAGTTGTTGAACGCACCCGCGAATTTGGCATGTTACGCACCGTGGGTATGACCCGCCTCCAAGTCACACGCCAGGTCATGTTGGAAGCCTCTGTATTGGGGGTCATTGGCTCGGCGCTGGGCATTGGTCTGGGCATCTTGCTGGCTCGCGGCTTGTCTGTGGTCATGGAGGTCGTGCTGGGCCAGGATTTGAGCCAGATTGAGTTGCCTCTGGATCTGGTAATAATCAGTGGAATGGTTGGTCTGGTCGTCACCCTGGTTGCCGCCGCTGTTCCTGCGTGGCAGGCTGGCAAAATATCGCCGCTAGAAGCATTGCGTATTCACGGCGCCAGCAAAGAAAGCTGGTTTATTCGTGATGGCTGGAAAATGGGTGTGGCGCTGCTGCTGCTTTCCACGGCGCTGCTGTTGTGGAATCCGTTCCCCTACGATGCTCAATTCCGCCTGGGCAGTGTGGCTGTGATTGCCCTGTTTTTGGGAGGTACGTTTACCATTCCCGCCAGTGTCACGTATTGGGAACGTTCGATGCGCGGCGTAATGCGTCGTTTGTATGGCAACAGCGGCTTGATTGGCAGTCTCAACCTGGAGCGCTCCAAAATACGCACCACGCTCACCGTAGCCGCCCTGATGATTGGCGTGTCGATGATGATTGTGGTGTGGACGATGACAGAGTCTTTCAAAGGGGATTTAGAGGAGTGGTTGAATGGGTATATTGGTGGTGACATTTATGTAACGTCATCGGTCAACATGCGCACGGATTTATGGCAGCGGTTGCAATCTGTGCCTGGGGTAACGGCCGTTGCGCCGGTGCGCTATTTTGAGGTGAAATGGTACACGCCGGAAGGAGTAGAGGAAGATGGTCTGTTTATGGCGGTGGACCCGCTCGCTTACAGCCAGGTGACCACGTTCGTCTTCGACCAAATCGAAAATGACGCTACCGAGCAAACTGCACTAACTCAGATGGAGGGCGGCGATACCATCTTCATTTCCAGTGTTATGGCGGAGAAATATGGTCTGAGTCCAGGTGATACACTGGATTTACTTACCAAGACGGGGAAACGGCCGTTTGTCATTGCAGCCGTCGTTGTTGATTTTTATAACAATGGTCTTGTCATCGACGGCAGTTGGGTCGATATGCGCCGTTATTTTCGCTTAAATGATGCCAACGCCTACATGGTTAAAGTTGACTCTGATTCTGAGATAGACACCGTCAAAGACCGCATTGATGCTTTGTTTGGCGACCGTTACCATCTTGTAGTTGAATCCAATCTTGCCATTAAAGAGCGAGTCAATATTTTGATGGATCAAGCGTACAGTATGTTCGATGTCCTGGCGCTGATTGCCATGGTCGTGGCATTTATGGGAATCACCAACACCATGACGATGAACGTGATGGAGCGCATTCGCGAAATCGGGATGCTGCGCAGTATCGGCATGGCCAGAGGCCAGGTCATTCTGATGGTGTTAGCCGAAGCGGGTCTGATGGGGGTGATCGGCGGTACCATAGGCGTTATTTTCGGCATCCTCTTATCGCGCATTTTCTTATTGTCGATGACCGCGATGTCTGGCTATAAACTGGACTTTATTCTCCCAATTTCTCGAATATTTCTTGGTTTCCTGATTGCCATCATCATTGCCCACATTGCTGCCGCCTTCCCGGCTAACCGTGCTGCCAAAGTAAATATCATGGACGCCATCCATCAGGAGTGAGTTCTCGGATGCGGTTTAGCAATTCATAAATAAGTTCCGTGTGCAGTCCCAGGTTTACAGGCAGTGGTTTCTTTGACAAGTATGATACCGGAAAGGGACCGGTGGGGGGGGCAGGTTTCCCAGAGAACGTTGGCGATGAATGGTGGTAGGCGCCGCTGAAAACGGCCGTTTTGTGGGAACTGGCGTGTTTTATGTCTTGAAGGAGGCAGGCAAAACGGCCGTTTCTGAGGTAACATAGGCTCCATTCAGGAGATGCCACGACCCATGAAAATCGCCCAACATCCCGACACCCGCCAGCCTGTTGTGGCCTGGATAAAACGCTTGCGCAAGCGCTTTATCCTCATTGACAAATCATGAACCATTCCTCCACCTATCTCTTCTACGATCTGGAAACCAGCGGCCTCAACTCCGCCTTTGATCAATGCCTGCAATTTGCCGCCATCCGCACTGACGCCGACTTCCAAGTACTGGAACGCCACGAGTTCCGCGTACGCCTGCGCCCGGACATCATTCCATCCCCCGGTGCGCTGCTGGCCACTGGCGTTACAGCGCTAACGGCCGTTAACTACCGGTGCGTGAATACGAAGCCATGCGTGAAGTCCACGCCCTGGTTAACCAGCCGGGAACCATCAGCGCCAGCCGGGAATACGCTCGCGCCTACCCGCAGCCGGTAAAGTTGATCGAGGTGTTTGCCGGGCGTGACATCAATGTCCATCTGCCACTCATCTGGGAACTGGTGCAGCAGATCCTGGCAGATGACCGGCCATAAATTTAACGGCCTGGAAGAGACTCCATTGGCCTCCACTGTTTTGCAGTCTTCATATTGAATTCATGCCATGAAAATTATTCTCAGTCGTAAAGGTTTTGATTCAGCTACGGGCAAAGTCCCCAGTCCGATCCTGCCTTCCGGCCAGCTTTGTTCACTGCCCATTCCCGACACCTATCCCGCCCAGCAAATAACCTTACGCTCTTATCAAGAAATACGGGCTGGCGATGTTTCGGTCGGTCAACTGGTGGATGACCTCACTCGAGGACGTATCACGCCGGCGCTGCCCACGCACCTGGACCCGGATCTCAACGCCGCCAGCGTGCCGCGCCTGCCTGGCTGGCGGCCTGTCTTCGGCCAGTCAGGCGCAGCCGAGACCCATTTACGGCGACAGGGCGTCGGTCCTGGCGACCTCTTCCTGTTTTATGGTTGGTTTCGGCAGGTGGAACTGGCAAACGGCCGTTTCCGCTACTTTCCCCACGCCCCCGACTGGCACGTTTTGTTTGGCTGGCTGCAAATTGAGCGGCGCATCCCCCTGACCGCCGCCGTAGATATCCCGCCCTGGACCGCCGACCACCCCCACTGCCAGCGCTGCCAAATCCGCAACCCGGACGCCCTCTACATCGCCCGCGAAACGCTGGACCTGTCCGGTGTAGACCAACCCGGTGGTGGGATATTCCCCTGTTTTCATGAGGGCCTTCGCCTGACCGACCCGCACAGCCAGCACCGCAGCTTGTGGCGGCTGCCCGTCTGGTTCCACCCGGAGAATCGGCCATCGCACCTGAGCTATCACGGCCGTCCGAAATCCTGGCGCCGGCAAGATGGCTTTGTGCAGCTTCAGACAGTGGGGCGCGGCCAGGAGTTTGTTTTGGACTGCGACCATTACCCGGAAGCGGCAGACTGGCTGCAAACGCTGTTCACTTGCGACCTGCCACTGATAGACAAAGCGTAAACCAGGATCATGACCATGCCCCAACCAACCACGCCATCAGAACAACTCGCCGCCCTCATCCCCGACATTCACCGGTTCGCCCAGTTTGTCATGGCAGAAATCCTCGCTTACCAACCCGACCTGCTCATCGGCCTGGCCCACTCCGGGTGGCTGCGCAGGTGGTCTGGGAGACGCAGCAGGACGCCCCTTTCCCACCTACCCTGCGCCTCAACTTCGGCCAGGAGAAGTTAGATCCCCATGTCACTCTCTGGGGCCAAACTGACCATGACGAGCTTGGTCTGGACCGCGCGCCCTCCCCCTCCTGGCCCATGTCCTCTATTGGGCGGGGGGAGCAGGCGCAATGGCGCGAAGAACTGGTGGAACTGGTAACGGCCGTTCTCGGACTCCACCATACCCCGCAGCGCATCCTCGTGGTGGATGAGGGCATCATGGACGCCACCACCTAACTGGCCGCTGATGGGTCTGCTCACGGCTGTCTACCCCCAGGCGGACATCCTCTTCAGCCCTGGCTGCTTCCTCCATTGGGGCAACAAGGCCACCGCCGCCTGGCTGGAGCAGCATGCGCCTGACGTCATGCCCCAACTCGAAGCGGCGCGGGCGCA
>JAWOGU010000232.1:0-3324 GCA_046496595.1 Chloroflexota bacterium | reverse complement strand
CGCCCCTTTCCCACCTACCCTGCGCCTCAACTTCGGCCAGGAGAAGTTAGATCCCCATGTCACTCTCTGGGGCCAAACTGACCATGACGAGCTTGGTCTGGACCGCGCGCCCTCCCCCTCCTGGCCCATGTCCTCTACTGGGCGGGGGAGCAGGCGCAGTGGCGCGAAGAACTGGTGGAACTGGTAACGGCCGTTCTCGGCCCCCACCATACCCCGCAGCGCATCCTCGTGGTGGATGAGGGCATCATGGACGCTACCACCTACTGGCCGCTGATGGGGCTGCTCACGGCTGTCTACTCCCAGGCGGACATCCTCTTTAGCCCTGGCCACTTCCTCCATTGGGGCACAAGGGCCACCGCCGCCTGGCTGGAGCAACATGCGCCTGACGTCATGCCCCAACTCGAAGCAGCGCGGGCGCAACTGGCTGAATATGGCCCAGAGCGGCGGCAATTACACGACGCGCTGCGCTGGGTCGCCACCGGCACGGAGGATGACAACCCCCATTCTCTGCACTGCGCGCCGGTGGGTGAAGATGGTCAATCGGCGCGTCTGCTCAGCGCCTACATGCCCGTCGCCCAATGGCTGCGCATTGCACCCTGGGCGCATGCCTTCATCCTACACGCGGTCCAACAACTGGCGTTGACTCAGTCTGACCCGCTGTCGCCCGAAAGGCGCCGGAGCTTTCAATTCAACCAACGCACTGGCCTGCTCGACGACATCACCCTCATGCGCCTTATGTGGCAAAAAGGCAGCCTCACCCGGCGAGACGTGGCCGCCTGGGGCAACCTTTCCCCGGCCAAAGCCAGCCATAAACTACGCTCGCTGTACTATGACGCCTCCATTGCCGCCCTGGGGTGGGGTGGGGGCACGCGCTACGCGCCCGACCCGGTTTACCGCCCAGAATTTGCCGAAACCTACGGCGGACCAAACAATAACGCCTACTGGATCGTACCAGGCAGGCTGCTGGTTGGGCCGCACCCGCTCACCGCCGAAGGATTCTGTGACATAGTCCAGCAGGGTTTAATCTGGTTGCAGACCCAGGGCATCACGTTTCTCCTGGATTTAGCCGGTCCCATAGATCTCCCCTGGCAGCACGGGGGCGATATGGCTGCCCACCTGCAAGCTTACACCGCAGAACACCAATACGCTTTTAACTACCGGCAGATCCCCTGGTCACCGCATAAAACACCCACTCCTGACCAACTCCAACAAACGCTGCACACGCTGGAAAGCGCCCAGATGGCCGGGCACACGATCTATCTCTACTCTTATCGGGGTACAGGCCGCGCCGCCCTGGCCGCCGCCGAACACCTGGTGGAGCAGGGGCGCCCTCCCCGTGACGCCTGGCGCTTTCTGTGCCAACAGTGGGCGCAGACAGTCTGGGGGCCGTATCGCCGCCTGCCGGATACCGAAGAGCAGCGCCGCTTTCTGCTGAGCCTGGAAGAGTGGCTTTAGTTGGCCTTGCACTCCCGTAGCGCAGGGCAGCATCGTGCAAGCCCCTGACGCTCGCCAAATTGCGGTCCCGTTCTGATCAAATAGATACAGCCAAACCTGTTGTTCGTCGGGGATTGCCAGTGCCAGGCGAAAAGCGGGCTAGTCCAGGTAAAGGGTGATGGTGCGTGCCCGCGTGGCCCGATCAGGAATGCCAGCACGCATGCCTTCGTTAAGCATCGTGCGGTAGAAGATATTGCCGCGTGGCAGCGTGGGTAACTCGTAATAACTGAGGTTGGGACACATCTGGCTCAACTGAGCCACAGAAGGGAGGCAACCATCAATAACGTCTTGGTGCCAGCGCTGGAAAGCAATAAAAACCAGGTTAAGCTGCCCATCGAAGTCGGTCGGGAAGCGCATCTTTTGCCGTTCAAGATTATAACCGCTGACGTCAGGTAACTGCATAGATACTCTAAACGGGGGCCAGGGTGCCTGTCCAGATCAGCCAGCAAAGCACACTTTTGGCCGATAGGCTCAAGATGATGTAGACGTATTCTCCATACAGATAGTCACGCCAGCGGCCAATCTTTTTGTATTGCAGTACCATGTTGATGGCAAAGATATTGAAGAACACAAATAAGGTTGGCACGATAACGTATACAAACCCTGGCGGCTTGGCCTCGCCAGAATTGACCGCGCCAACAAAATAGAGCGTAATGACTACCCAGGGAACAAACCCAGCCACACAGCCGTAAATAAATGCGGTCCAATCCGTCCGCGGGGTGTGCTGGTTATGTAACTCCATCATAATGCCAAACAGGTTCATGGTGGCATTCAGTGTGAACAAGAGAATGATGGCTCCGAGATCCCAAATGCCGATAAGCATACCAATGAGTACGATCATCAGGGATGAGCTGAGGGCATATTCGTAAAAGCGAACAGGATTCATGCCCTTCTTGAGATTGGCAACATACCGCTCATAACCAATGGTGGCCAGGTAAAAATGAGCCACGGCTGAAATAAGCAAAAAGAGGGCAACTGCCGGGCCAAAGGGTACTTCGTACAGAAGCTCACTACTTGGCATAAGTGAAAAGGTGGTATCGTCAAAATTCAGGTAATTGGTATAGATAGGGTAAGTGGTATCATTGCTGACCAGGATCATGAAGACACCCTGAAAAAGGTGCATGAAGCCCATGATTCCATTGAAACGACGTAGTTTATTATAAGTGTCGCTTGAACTGCTGTCTGAACTTGTTGTCATTTGGGGCTGAGCCATTTTTTCTTCCTTTAGGCTGTTGTGTTTGGTTAACCGTCCTCTAGTTTATAACCTTATTACACGGTGTATGACTTTCATTCTACTGTACTGTGATGGCAATTACAATGAGTTATCAAAGGGCAATTGAACGGTCGCACTGCCGACCTCTCTGAGCGGCAGAGAGGCGACGACTTTCTGGCTTGTTAACACATTGGGGGGGGTTGCATATCCCCCGCCAGAGCGTAACCTGCAGAGTCACCATAGTGTCAACTTAAGCCCATTTGATGATCCTGCCCATAGGATCGCCGCATAAATTTAGCAAAGTGGACTATCATCTCTCCTGATTTTACTGAAGCTAACAGAAAACCAGGAGGAAAGAAGACAGTCCAAGCAACAACAGTACTGGAAACGCTCCAACAAGACCAAAATACCTTTCAACAAATTCTGTCTGATAGTCAATTGGCGGATCTATTCAGCAAACATGGTGTACAAGACGAGAGGAAACGAAAACTCATCGTGCGCGGCTTCTTTTGGCTTATGATTTTCTCGGCCGCCGAACCGTCACGTCGCGGCTCGCTGCTTAGCCTAATCGGCTTCTTTTTAGGAACTACGGCGCTGCTGTATCCCGAAGAAAAAGT
>JAWOGU010000187.1:0-4051 GCA_046496595.1 Chloroflexota bacterium | reverse complement strand
GCGGAAAACGCTCCCCGCGTGCAGCCTGGAGACACGCTCAAAACGACGCTCACATGGCAGAGTCTGGCCCCCGCCGAAGAAAGTTACACCATCTTCATCCACCTCATCGACGCCGCCAATCGGCCCGTCGCCGGCATCGACTACACGCCGCTGGGCGGTTCCATGCCCACCCACCTCTGGATTCCCAAGTGGCTGCCCGGCCAAACCATGCGCGACCCGTATCGCCTGCAAATTCCGCCCGACCTGCCGCCCGGAACCTACTACCTGGAAGTCGGGCTGTATGAAATGGTCGGTGGCCGCCGCCTGCATATTTCGGATCAGACTGGTAATTTAGCAGGGGATCGGTTTATTTTGGGAGCGGTGGTGGTGGAGTAATATCACGCCGGGATGCAAGGTTTGCCACCCAGAAGCATTGACCCTCTGGGTGACTTCCTATCATTTAAAGTTGCACCGTAAGATGATTTGTTCCCTCAGTGGGGCGCAGCAACAAACCTTGTGCCTCTGCTTCAACCGTGCCGCCGCTGATGGACTGAACGGCCGTTATCCCCCTCAACAGCACCGCCCATGATTTTGTCGCCCCATCCGCTTCAATCGTCAGCTTCTCGCCTTGCCGTTTGATGTGCAGCGTCATGGCTGTGTCGCCTTGCAAGGTGGGGATGGCGCAGGAAACTGCCGTTTCCGCCGCCAGCTCAAACACATGAAACACCACCCCATCCGCAAAATCATAATCAGGTTGGGTCTCGTTGGCCCCCACCGGGATAATACTGTTGGGGCGGGCAAAGAGCGGCAGGCCGAAAAAGTCATGCATCTCTCGCCGCCAGCCGCCGCCTTCCACCACGTCGCCGGTCAGAAAATGCGTCCAGCGCCCGGCAGGCAGGTAATAATCCACTACGTTATCATGCCGGAAAACAGGCGCGACAAGCAGCGCCTCGCCCAGCATGTACTGGCGATCTAGATAGTCGCAGCCAGGATCGTCCGGAAATTCCAACATCATGGCGCGCAGCATGGGCAAGCCTTGCTCATGTGCCTGCACCGCTGCGCCGTAGAGATAAGGCATCAGACGGCATTTGAGCTGCGTAAAATGGCGCAGCACGTCCACCGCCTCGTCGTCGTAGAACCAGGGCACGCGATAGGAACTGCTGCCATGCAGGCGGCTGTGGGAGGAAAGCAGGCCAAAAGCGCACCAGCGTTTGTATACGTCGGCAACGGCCGTTTGCTCAAAGCCGCCAATGTCGTGGCTCCAAAAGCCAAAGCCGGACAGCGCCAACGACAGGCCGCCGCGCAAACTTTCGGCCATCGATTCAAACGTGGCCGTGCAGTCGCCGCCCCAATGCACCGGGAACTGCTGCCCGCCCGCCGTCGCCGAACGGGCAAACACCACCGCTTCGCCGCGTCCTCGTTCCTCTTCCAGCACACGGAAGACTGTCTGGTTGTACAGGTGGGTGTAGTAGTTGTGCATTTTCAGCGGGTCTGAGCCGTCGTGATAGACCACGTCGATGGGGATGCGCTCGCCAAAATCTGTTTTGAAGCTGTCCACGCCCATCGCCAGCAAGCTGCGCAGCTTGTCGCCAAACCAGCGGCAGGCGTCTGGATTGGTGAAATCTACCAGCCCCATGCCCGCCTGCCACAGATCCCACTGCCACACGCTGCCATCAGGCCGTTTGACCAGGTAACCCTGGGCCATGCCCTCGTCAAACAGGGCCGAACGCTGGGCGATGTAGGGGTTGATCCAGAGGCAGATGCGCAGACCGCGCTCTTTCAGCCGCCGTAACATGCCTGCGGGATCGGGGAAAACGCGGCTGTCCCATTCCAGATTGGTCCAGTGAAACTCCTTCATCCAGAAGCAGTCGAAGTGGAAGACGTGCAGCGGCAGATCACGGTCGGCCATGCCCTGCACAAAGCCGGTGACGGTGGCTTCGTCATAATCGGTGGTGAAGGAAGTGGAGAGCCAGAGGCCAAAGGACCAGGCGGGCGGCAGGGCGGGTCGTCCCGTCAGCGCCGTGTAGCGGCTGAGGACTTCTTTGGGCGTTGGGCCGTTGATGATGAAGTAGTCGAGGGTTTCTCCGGCGACGCTGAACTGCACCCGCGCCACTTTTTCGGAGGCTATTTCCAGCGAAACGAGTTCGGGATGGTTGATGAAGACGCCGTAGCCGCGATTGGTGAGATAGAAGGGCACGTTTTTATACGCCTGTTCGCTGCTCGTGCCACCATCTTCCTGCCATAAATCGACGACCTGCCCGTTTTTAACGAAGGGGGTGAAGCGTTCACCGAAACCATACACATTTTCGCCTACGCTGAGACCGAGTTGTTCGTGGATATAACGCCTGCCCTGAGCATAGCCGAAGTGGCCGTTTTCCATATCCACGTAGCCCATGCCGCGCCAGCCGCTCTGGGTAAGCAGGCGCGCGCCGTCCAGGTAGTCTATCCGCCAGTCTGCGCCTTTGTCCACGCGCACGGTCAGGCCGCCGCTGGTGAGGCTGGCGTAATCGGCTTCGTTTTGGAGGCGCAGATCGGGCGTTGCTTGGGTGTGGAGGGAGAAGGCTGGGGATAACGGCCGTTGTCCCTTGTGGTGTGTCATCTGCACCCGGATTACGTCTGGCATGGGTGACGAAAAACGCACAGTGAGCAGGCCAATGTTCAGCACGTCGCCGCGATGGGTAAGCCGCCGGGTGGCGCCATACACCACCAGCGCCTCCGGCTCTATTTCCACATCATGCACGTGGACGGGAAAATGGGGCGTCATGCCCGGCCGGAACTGCCAGTAACCGTCTGTAAATTTCATGGTATCGCTCCTTGTGTGGTAACTCACAAAAATGAAGAACGGCACACCGTTCTCAGTTAGTTGCGCTGTAGCCGCTATCTCTTATCGCGCCTGACGAAGCGGGGTAGAGATACCCCGGCACCATTCGTAAAAAAATGTTGTCAGATACTGGTTAACAAATCCTATTTGGAAATATGTCAGATTCAGCATAAAATGTATTCGTGAGTCCTCAAGACAAGCCAGTGGTTTGGTTACGTGGTGAAATTAAAACACCGCCGCTATCTACGAATGCCAGGTTAGAAGCAGGCTTTTTGCTGCGGAAGTTACAGCGAGGCGAAATGATTTTCATGCCGCATTCCAGACCAATGCCCACTGTTGGCAGTCGTTGTCATGAATTGAGGATTAACGATAAACAAGGCACATGGCGCATCATTTATCGCATTGATGAAGACGCTGTGATCATTTTAGAAGTTTTTCAGAAAAAGAGTAATCAGACGCCACGCCATATTATTGCTGTCTGTCAGCAGCGACTCAAAAAATATGACCTGGATACGGATAACTAAACAATGGATAAAGACAAACAACAAAAATTAACAGAAAAAGGCTGGGCAGTTGGCGCTGTAGATGAGTTCCTGGAATTGACGCCAGAAGAATCTGCCTACATCGAATTGAAACTGAGGTTGGCAGCCAGTTTGCGCCAACTGCGCCGGGAGCAGCATCTCACGCAGGTGGATTTAGCAAATTTAATGCACTCCAGCCAATCCCGCATAGCTAAAATCGAAGCGGGCGATCCTTCTGTATCGTTGGATTTGCTGGTGCGCTCTTTGTTGACGCTTGGCGTGACGCAGAGGGATTTGGCGCATATGATTTCCCCAATCGTTTAGGCGAAATCGTGGTGGATCACAGCTAACCGTAGAGAAAAGCCAGTCTGGGGACTGGCTTTTTTGTGCGTGGGGGATGGGAGGCAAACGGCCGTTTCCCTAAACCACCACAATCCCCGACCCCGACAGCCCTTTCGTCACCTCAATGCGCGCCGGGAAAGCGTCGCGCAGTTCGTCGATGTGGGTGATGACCAGGATGCGGGCAAAATCGTCCTGGATGGTGTTGATGGCCTCCACCAGCCGCTGCCGCCCAGCCGGATCCTGGCTGCCGAAGCCTTCGTCCACCACCAGCGTTTGCAGCCGCGCCCCCGCCCGGTTCGCCAAAAGCTGCGACAGCGCCAGACGGATGGCAAAGTTCACGCGGAACTGTTCGCCGCCGCTGTAGTTGTCATACGGCCGTTCTCCAGCC
>JAWOGU010000171.1:0-33401 GCA_046496595.1 Chloroflexota bacterium | reverse complement strand
GCCAAATCATCAGATGCCTTCCCCGACTATGATGCCTACATCAGCCAACTCCGTATCGAAGAATACGTCCACTGGATTGGTTATGTGGACGAAGAAGACAAACCGGTTCTTTACCGCAACGCCGAAACCTTCGTCTTTCCCAGCAAGCGGGAAGGCTTTGGCCTGCCCGTGTTAGAAGCAATGGCTTGCGGCACGCCCGTCGTTACCAGCAGCGCCACCTCCCTGCCGGAAGTAGTGGGTGACGCCGGTTTCACCGTGGATCCCGACGATGCTCGAGGCCTGGCCGGCGCCATTATCGCCACCATCATCCAGGACAACCTGGCCGCAGAAATGCGCCAGAAAAGCCAAAAACAGGCAGCTGAGTTCTCCTGGGAGAAAACAGCCACCGAGACCTTGCTGATCTATGACCGGGTTAATCAAAAAACAGGAAACAGTAACCTGTAACCAGGACTTTCCACTTGCTTTCGACTGGAAACACGACAACATACACAGGCTGCTGAACCCGGCATTTGCCTCAGTCAACCACACGCAATAAAATGCGCCGAATTTTGCACAACAGGATAAACCCTTCATGAGAATAGACATACAGCTAGAGGCGGACATCCGTCAGGCCATCCAACAAGCCCAAACCGCTGGCATCTTACCCGCCTTTGATATCCCGGCAGTTTCCGTGGAAAAACCACGGGAACCATCCCATGGCGACTATGCCACGCCCACTCCCCTGCGTCTGGCAAAGTTGGCCCATCTGGCGCCCGTCAAAATAGCACAGGCCATTGCCGATCAGATGGGTGAGTTGTCATATCTAGGCGAAATCAACGTCGCCCCTCCTGGATTCATCAACTTCCGCTTGGCATCCCCATATCTCCAAAATGTCGTACGAGAAATTTTGGATAACGGCATGGATTACGGCCGTTTAGACATAGGCGCCGGTCAAAAAGCACAGGTTGAATGTGTCAGCGCCAATCCCACCGGCCCTATCACCTTAGGCCGAACCCGGGGCGGCGTGATGGGCGATACGCTGGCCCGTGCCATGCGGGCTGCCGGTTACGACGTTACCCTGGAATACTACTACAACGACGCCGGCCGTCAGGTCGCTATGCTCGGCGAATCTGTCAAAATCCGTTATCTACAACAGTTAGGCGAAGCTGTAAACCTGACAGATGAGCATTATCAGGGCGGTTATATCACCGAGATAGCCCAGGAACTGTTTGCCGCTCACGGCAGCGCCTTAAAAGAGGAATCGGTTGAATACTTTGCCAACATCGCCAAAGACAAGATTTCAGAGGCTCAAAAAGCAAGTCTAAAAGCCATCAGCATCGAGTTCGACGTTTATTTCCGTGAACAGAGCCTGTATGAAAATGGCGGAGTATGGGAAGCGCTGGAAACACTCCACGAAAAGGGCTACGTCTATGAAAAAGATAACGCCCACTGGTTCCGTACCACCGCCTTTGGGGATGATAAGGATCGTGTTCTCGTCAAACAATCGGGAGAACCCACCTACCGTATGCCAGACATTGCCTACCATTGGGATAAAGCTCAACGGGGCTTTGACCTGGTCGTCGACATTTTTGGCCCCGACCATCACGCCACAGCGCCGCAAGTGCTCATGGGCGTCCAGGCGTTAGGCTATGATCCCAGCTTTGTGCGCACCGTGCTGCACCAGATTGTCAGCCTCGTGCGCGGCGGCCAACAGCTAAAAATGAGCACGCGCCGCGGCACATACGTCACTCTGGATGAACTTGTCGCCGAAGTCGGCCCGGATCCCATTCGTTATTTCATGATTTCCCGGTCCGGAAATTCTGAGATTGTCTTCGATCTTGACCTGGCTGTTGAACATTCCGATAAAAACCCGGTTTACTACATTCAAAATGCCCACGTGCGCTGCGCAGGTATTTTTCGCAAATGGGTAGAAGCGGGATTCGATCCGGATGCGGACAAAGACGCGGATCTCAGTCTTCTGACGCACGAAAACGAGAAAAACTTTCTGCTAAAAGCCTTGGAACTGCCTAACATACTGGCCATGGTGGTCAATGAATCTGAACCTCACCACCTGACTTTTTATGCGTATGAACTGGCATCTTTGTTTCATCCGGCTTATGAAACCTGCCGTGTATTACACAGTGAAGTACCTGCAGATGTGCGTTTAGCGCGTTTGCATTTTTACCGGGCAGCAAAATTACTGTTTGCCCGTGTGCTTGATTTAATGGGAATGAGTGCGCCAGAAGTGATGTAACACTCGCAGTTGTATAATCAATCCGCAATCAAAAAATGGAGGAAATGCGTGACAATTAAACCAGACAAGTGGATTCGCCGTATGGTGAAAGAGAAAAATATGATAGAACCGTTTGTCGATGGACAGGTTCGAGAAGGCGTCATCTCATACGGGCTGTCTTCCTACGGCTATGACATCCGTGTTACAAACGAATTTAAGATTTTCACCAACGTGCATTCGGCCGTGGTGGATCCGAAGCATTTTGATCCTAAATCCTTCGTTGATTTCACCGGAGATATCTGTGTCATCCCGCCCAATTCCTTTGTATTGGCCCAGACCGTTGAATATTTCCGGATACCGCGGGATGTGCTGACAGTATGTTTGGGTAAATCAACTTACGCCCGCTGTGGTCTCATTGTGAATGTCACGCCCTTTGAACCGGAGTGGGAAGGATACGTTACGCTCGAAATCTCGAACACCACGCCCCTACCAGCGCGTATTTATGCCAACGAAGGCATTGCTCAGGTGCTGTTCTTTCAATCAGATGAAGTGTGTGAAACGTCATACGCCGATAGAAAAGGGAAGTATCAGAAGCAGCAAAAAATCGAGCTGCCGCGCATTTAAGCCAAAAGGGCGAGGCGGCGCGGAGAAGATACCATCCGCTGTGGCTAACACCTGACCGCACCATACCGCCCCTACCATAACTAGAATTGCTGATTGATAAAAGTCAGGTTGGCTTCTTTGAAACAGTACAGTTATAATCCCATTCGCTTAGGGCGCTTAGCTCAGTTGGTTAGAGCGCTTCGTTTACACCGAAGAGGTCGGGGGTTCGAGTCCCTCAGCGCCCACACAGCAGATTGTTTTCCCCCTTTTTTATGCAGTCAATACTAACTTTTTGCGATATGTCGGGGTTCACGCCATTCCGTGTAGGATGGAGAATTCTCGATTTATCTAAATGATTCAGTGTGACATGATTTATTGAGAATTGGATCTTTTTTCGAGTAAAATAGATAATAGACTAAATTGGTCTATTTTGCAGGGCACGATCAGAAACGCTTGATCACCTTTGACATTCTGTTATAATCCGCGCTTGTGACAAAAAGCACACAACAGCTTGCTCACAGACGTAGGCCGTCAAACGGTACCGTCAGCAAACATGGACTATCGTGTAAGACGGTTTTTCCTCAGAACTGAAGAGAATTCAATTTTAGAAAGCAGGAGAATAGCCTTATGGCCAATGTAGCAGTTGATGCCGGTGTTTCCGGTAACGGAATTACAAGGCGAGAATTCTTGTATTATATTTGGGGCGCCTCAATAGCCCTTTTAACCGTAGAAGCTGCGGGCCTGATGGTCTGGTTTTTAATCCCAAAATTCCGTGAAGGTGAGTTTGGTGGACCTTTCCCCGTAACATTGGATCAGGTACCAGAACCTAATAGTGACCCCCGGAATTTCCCCGACGGCCGTTTCTGGTTAGTCAATCTCGATACCACTCAGCCCAATCAGTTGATGTATAAGGTGTCAGGCGATCCAGAGCAAATCGTAGGCATCGCTGCCATCTATAAAGTGTGCACACACCTGGGCTGTATCTTTTCCTGGACAGATTCCAACAACCGTTTTGAATGCCCCTGCCACGGCTCCAAATACCGCCTGGATGGACGCCGCATCGAAGACCCTGCACCACGAAACCTGGATCGCTTTAAACTTTATGCGATGGCAGAAGATAAAACGACGGTTTTGGCTGAATCAGCGGATGTTGGTGAAGTGGATTCAAACCCTTATGCGGCAGTCGTGCTGCCTCCTGGAACCGCCTCTATCATTGTTGATACGGGAGACAGAAAACAAGGCAATGCACAAGCCTTGTTGAGCAATTTTGCCGATCAAATCCCTTAGGAAATCCGTCTGGCCCCTCGGTGCGCATCTCGTCCGAGGGACTTTTGGGGTCACTGAACTGAAAGTCGGAGAAGGAGTTAGAGAATGACCACCTTTGTTGACCAAATTAAAGAAATGGGCGTCAAACAAGCTGTCATTGCCAAGAGCGATGAAGTTGTGGAACGCATCACCGCCGGGATGAACGTCAACGACATCCGGTCCGCTTTGCGCGGTGATGAACCACGCCGCCCTAATCCTCGCTTACGCCCTCATGCCGATGGCTTCTGGCTGCATATCCGCCCCAGTTTTTATCACAACGAAATCACTCGGGTATACCCCACCTTCCATCTGGGCTGGCTGTCCACCTTCATATTCGTCTGGGAAACCATCACCGGTATTTTCCTGATGATTTTTTATACGCCCAGCCCCTTGATTGCCTACGGCAACATGTGGAATATCTTGAGCAACGTGCCTCTGGGCCAGCTTATGCGCAATATGCATCGTTTAGGCGCAGAGGTGATGGTGCTAGTGGTGGCGCTTCATATGCTGCGCACCTTTATCACCGGCAGTTACAAGAAACCGCGGCAGTTTACCTGGGTAACCGGCATGATTTTGCTAGTTTTAACCCTGATGCTCAGCTTTAGCGGTTATTTACTGCCCTGGGATCAGTTGGCTTACTGGGCTTTGACTGTGTTTTTGAGCGGCGCTGAATCGGCTCCGGCGCCACCTGTCGTCAATGAAAATATTCTGCTGATTTTACAAGGTGGTCCTTCGCTTGGCGATGGTGGTTTGCTGCGCTGGTATTTGCTGCATGTCTTGTTAATGCCGCTCTTGCTCGGCATTTTCTTCTTTGTGCATTATTACAAAGTGGTCCTCCACGGCTTCTCTTTGCCGCCCGGCCGTGAAGAAATTGGCGACGACACCGCCAAACGGGTGCCGAAGAACGAACGTACCTATTTCATCCCCGACATTATGTCCAGCGAATTAATGTGGACGGCGCTGATTTCACTCTTCCTGGTAGCGGGCGCTCTGTGGTTCTGGGATGCGCCGCTAGAGCACCATGCCGATCCGGTGGTGACGCCGCTGCATGTGGTGGCTCCCTGGTATCTTTCCTGGTCACAGGGTTGGTTGAAACTGGCTCCCAAGACTCTGGTGGTTGGTTTTATTCCCCTGTTGATGGTGGCTTTTATTGTCATGCCCTATTTTGAAGTGGGGAAAAGCCGCCGATACGCCGATCGCCGTGTAGGCTTAAGTGTAGCCATGCTCTTCATTGCTTTTATGTTGGTGTCTAACTGGATGGGAAGCCCGGAATATGCCGTGGAATCTTCACCGGATATAGAAGTGGCTTCAAAAATTTTACCGGAAGAAGGAGTTAGCCGGCTTCTGGGTGTGCCGCCCGATTATTTGTGGCCCGGCGAATATTTGCCAGGTGAGGTAATCGCGGACAATCCGCACCTGACTTATGCGCTAGAGGGTTTTGCGGAGCAGATGGCGCGGCACAGTTGCACGCTCTATCCGGGTACGACCATTGGCGGTATTGTTTTACCGGCTTGTGAGGAAGGGGATAACAGGATGCCTGATCCCTATGCGACGTTAACGATTGAGCCGTATCAGGCAGGTCTCTTTGAAATCATTATCCACATTGAGTCATTGAATCCGGAGAATACCGATGAATACCTTTACTTCCTCGATTGGATCGGGTTCCGCCATGAAGATTCTAATTATGAGGAAGAATGCACCTACATCAATAAGTCATGCTAAAACCATTAGCGATGGTGTGACTGAGGTTTGATTTGCGGAGCAAAGGGATAGACGTCTATGCAAGTTAAAGTAACCATTGGCACGATTGCATTTATGCTCATGATGATCATTTTTGGATATGTGGCGCTGCGCGAACCGGCTCGTTTGGAACGGTTCGTGGATGCAGAACTCGGCCGCTCTATTGAAACAGGCGCTCATTTGTATGAGCAAAACTGCGCCAACTGTCATGGCGTCGATGGCCTGTCGGAAGAATGTTATGATCCCGGCACAGGTGAACAAATTGGCTGTATTGGTTTGCAGCTCAATAATATGATGCTGTTGTGTGGAGATAGATCACCGCGGATGGAAGCCATGAATTGGCAAGGCCCTAAAGCAGCATTTATCCAGAGCGCCGTTGCCTCAGGGCGGGCGGGCACGCAAATGCCGACATGGGCTGAGCAATTTGGCGGACCCATGCGCCCGGATCAGGTGCGGAATGTGTCTAATTTTGTCTTGAACTGGGAAACGGAAGAGTTGTGCAGCGGCGAGGTTATTACGTTTGATTGGGCGGAGAACGTGGCTGATTATCTGGCTGAGTTTCCTGATGGGGATGCGGCGTTGGGTAAGGAACAGTATGTAACGTATGGCTGCTCTGGCTGTCACGGTATTCCTGATGAAGGGATCGCTGCGGCTGTTGGTCCGGATTTGTCCAATATTGCCGAAGTAGGGGCAACCAGGGTTGAAGGGCAGACGGCCGAGCAATATGTGTATCACTCGATCTTGTATCCCAGTGATTACATTGCACCGGATTGTCCGAATGCGGCTTGTACCGGCCCACCCAGCGCTATGAATGCGAACTTCCCGGAACGTATGGCAGCCAGCCCGCAAGATATGGCGAATATTCTGGCATATTTATTTGGGGAATAAGTTTTAGAAGTATCTTCTCAATAAATCTCGGCGGAGTTGGTTGAGCCTGTCGAAACCAACGGCCTTCGACAAGCTCAGGCCTCGTTGCCCAAGAAATTTCGAGAAGATACGTGAGTGGTATTGAAAAGCCCGGCAAAAGCCGGGCTTTTTTTATAAGCGAGGAGGTTGCTTTTCAATATTTCGAGGAAAACGAGGTGAGTATTGGTTTCAACCAGAAGCCGTTGGTTGAGCTTGCCGAAACCAACTTCGCCCTGACATCTTTGGAATGATATTTTGAACGGTTATTTAACGGCCGTTCCACATTTCCGGCAGAACTTATCTCCAGGGTTCAGCCCATTCCCGCATTCGCGGCAAAACCGGGCCGGGGCTGTGCCTGTGCTGCTTTTTGTCTTGGCAGTGGCCTGGGCGCGTTTGGGACGTGGTTTGCGCACTTCTTGTCTGGCTGCGGTTTGCCGGGTGGCAATGATCCAGGTCACAACCACCGCCATGATCACGATGCCAAGAACACCCAAAACCAACCGCCAGTCAATGTCGCTCAGGATCGTAGAACCGGAAGCTGGGGAAGCAGACGGTGTGCCCACTACTGCCGCCGGCGGGGCCGGTAAATTGTCAATGGAAAGCTGCGGTGGGGAAACCATCTCATAGGTAAAACCGATTGTGTACAGTTCTCCGGCCGGAATGGCTTGCGCCGGCAAAGCGTAGTAGGTGAAACCGTCTGCATTGCGGGGCACGGCAACAGCCGTATCGGGCGTGACAGATATGTTGGAGGCGCCGGTGGGCTGCTGCACGGCGGCTAACACTTCTTCTACCCGAATGTCGGCCAGCCAGTCGAAGGAATAGGAATGGATGCTGCCAATACTTTGATAAGGGACGTAATATTCCACCCGGAAACTTGGGTCTGGTGTGGTAAAGGTCAGGGAATTATCACCGGTGGTGTATTCAATGTCGTCCACCATGCGGTTGTCACCGGTAATCCGGGCAACAGCGTGGATTTGGGCCTCATTGGGTACAGGGATGGTGACGACAGCGGGCAGTGGGGTGTCGGCTGGCAGGGTACCTGTGAGCAGCACCAGCACCGCCGGTTGGTCATAATCAGGCCAGAGGTCGATGATTAAGGTTTCAAGGCTGGCAGCGGGAAGCTGGGCGTACACTTTTGCCACGACGAGCAAATTGAACAGGATGATGATAAGCAGTTTTGGCATTGTTTTCTTCATGGGAGTTCTCTTCAAATAGGTCGTTTGTTTTTAGGGGGATTTTACCGGATCAGGCATGACCGCGCAGGCGAATGCGGTTTGCCCGGCAGTAAGGACATTCCATTTCTGTATAATCGCGCCCGCAGGTGCGGCAGGTGCGTGTTTGTACGGGGCGTTCGTCGGACAGGGAGCCAAGCACGACCACGATTTCTTCGTTTTGGTGCAGCGTGAGCCAGGTTTGCAGGTCGTGGCTGCCGATGAGCCAACGGCCGTTTTCATCTTGAGAGAGCACGCCGGTCATGGTATCCAGTTCCATTTCGTAGGCGGCAGCGGCTAGTTTGTGAATGGCAGCGCGTCTCACTGCGGACATAGGGCATTCCCTTACGCTTTGCTCAAATGAGCAGCGTGCCTTATTATACCTCATGTTTGCAACCGGGTTTGCCCGTTAAGAAACTTAAGCAAGAAGATGAGCGGAGGATTGAGAGGAAAAAGCAGCGCGAGACCCCATCCTTAGCGTTATACCCTATAGACGTTCAGATAATGATTTTGGGTAGGGGCGGGCCTTGTGCCCGTCCATCTACCAGAGGGCGACCACAAGGGTCGCCCCTACCAGCCAAAATGTTTTTCTGACAATCTATAATACTCCGTAACCCGAAGTCCGTAACCCGTTTTCCGATGGCATCCACCAGAGACAGCGCCCTTCGGATTACCGATTACGGACCTCCGGTTACGGCATTTTAGGGAGTTCACCATGACACAAAGCCAGGCAAAATTAGAGCAAGATGTGCAAATCCTAACGGCGATGGCGGCTGAAATGGATGCCTATCTGAAGAGCGATATTCTTTTTTGGAAGATGAGTGTCGGCGGGCTGCCGATGCTGACGTTGGGCGGCTATTTGATGCGTCAGTACCGGCTGCTGAACCTTTTTGATCTGCTGGCTGAAGCCCAGCGGGGGGAAATGGAAACGGCCGTTATCCAGTTTAATACCGCCATGGCAGACAAAATCGTGCGCTTTGAAGCCAAAGCCCACACCGAAATTGACGCCCGCATCCGCCAGTTTGAAGCCTACCTCCACGATCTACGCACCAGACAAATCACCGGCGTCAATTACGGAACGGCCGTTGAGCCGCGCGCCATGATCACCGCCTTAGTCAATAAACTACAAATGCCCCCTTACCAACTCAATGCCCGCGTTCCCGGACGAGTGGGCACCCTGGATGGAAACCTCCGTCAGCGCTGGATATCCGGCCCCTTCATCTGGCCGGAACCCTGGCAGCCTGCCTATCCGTCCGATGAATTCTGGTGGTTATATGGGCATCCGGAATAATCAGTTGCCAGTGGGTAGGGTGCGGTTAGTTTTTGTGTAACCAAGCAGACTACAAAAGTCTAGCCAATGGCAGCCAGCGCCATGCTCGAGGAGACTTTTGTAGTCTCATACACAACTTTTAACCGCACTCGTAAAGGAAGACAGGCTTGACGCCGTCATTCAGAAATCGGTATCATGTAAATAATAAAACCTGCTTCCCGTAAAACGCGCAGCACGGGCCGGGTTTAGCATTTACAATTTTTGTGGGGCGTATGGCTGCGAAAAAGGGGGTTAACGGTGAGTGAAACAAACGAGATTCTAGCCCAAGATTTAAAAATTTTGGAAGCCATGATTGCCCAACTGGCGGCTTATCTCGCCAGTGATGCCACATATTGGCCCATGCATCAAGATGGGATGCCCAAATTAACTTTGGGCGGCTGTTTGATGCGTCAAGAACGGCTGCAACTACTGCGCCGGCAGCTCATTCTGGCGGACGAGGGGCGTCTAGATAAAGCGGTTGAGAACTTCGAGGCCGTCATTGGTGTCCAGGTGGTGCGTTTTGAAGGGCGCGCGCATGATGAACTGCACGCTCGTTTACGCGAATGGACTTCTTATTTGCGTGACGCCAGCAAAGCATCTACCAAGCGGGAATATTATGCCAATGTGGTAGACACGCGCATCGTGATTACTGCCTTGATGAATAAGCTGTCTCAACGACCGTACCAATTAAACACCCGCCTTGCCCAAGATATTGCGCAAATAGATAAACACCTGGAAGGTAAATGGCAGTCTGGCGAATTTGTTCTTGATCCGGTTTGGGCTGAGGCGTATCCCGTAGAAAAGTATTGGTGGCTCTATGGCTGTCCGCGGTAATGCGGCATCAGGCGCTAAAGCACCTCAAAAATAAAGAACCACCATGGTTGCCCTTTTTTTCAAACGACAAAATTTTGCTGCCGATACGTCATTCTGAGCGGAGTCTTCGGAGCGAAGAATCCCCATGCTCGGGTCGTTAAAGCTGAATGGGATGCTTCGGCAGGCTCAACACAGGCTCTCAGCATGACATAAAGCAGAACAATCGCGTCGAGCAACTGATCAGGTAGACGTTTGGGGGGAATCCGCTCTGGATACGGGCGGGGGTTCTAGCGGGACGTAATCAGGATTGCCCCAGCGGGTACGCTTTACAAACCAACCCACAACGCTCCAACCAAAACTGATAAACCAGGCAGGCCAGGCTTTATAGGTCAATTTAGCTAACCAGGTGCGGGTGTTGAGTTGTTTGAACAGGGGATCGGCCAGCAGCAGGCTGCGATAACTGGCATAGCTGAAGTCCTGCTGGGCAAAGGCATGGCGAATGGCTGCCGCGGCCACTTTGCCGTAACCCAGGGCAAAGGAGATGCCTTCCCCCATCAGCGGATCAGCGCCGGCGGCGTCACCCACTAACAAGACACGCGGCTGAGCGAAACGGCCGTTTTTATTCCACCAGCGTATGGGGTGCCCCTTTAGTTTATAATCTGCCAGGTTTCGCTGCCGGTCGGCCAAAGCGCTGTTCAGCGTTGCCGGCAGGTCCGCTTTCGGCCGTTTTGGTTGGGCGCGGCTGTCAAACAGACCCCGGTTCATAAATGCCTTTTGCTGCACGTAGCTGGGGAAATCCCAATAGTAACCCTGCAAACCAAAACTGGTGAGCTGGTCAAACTCAAAAACCGCCACCCGTTCCTGGAATTCCGGCGTGGATTGGGCGTTTTCCGGCGTCAGCACCTCCACCAGACGCGCCACGTGGGATTCCCCTTCCCACTTGAGCGCCCGGCGCACAAAGCTCTTGGAGCCATCGGCCGCCACCACGGTTTTAGCGTGAAATACGGCCTGATCGGTGGTTACTTCCACATAATCCGGGTGGACCGTCACCGTTTTGACAGCTTCCCCCTGACGCACCATCACGCCCTGTTTTTCGGCCGTTTGCACCAGCCACTGATCAAATTCATCCCGGCGCACGACCGTAAACACCGGTCTGGCAAAGAAGGAATAGTGCTTGTTACGGTAGGTGAGCCGGGCTTCGTGGACATCGAAGTGCCGGGGTTCCAGCGCCAGCCCTAACTGTGAAATGATGTTGCGCCCCATGTGGGTGATACCGCCGCCGCACAGTTTCTCCCTAGGATGCACAGCTTTGTCTACCATGACAATGCGCTGCGCCCAGGCCGGATCGCTCCGGACAAGGTGCAGCGCCGTGGATGATCCTGACGGCCCCGTACCCACGATCAATACATCCACATATTGAATTTCCGCCATCGGTTTTGCGTCCTCCTATTTAGTGATCACAGGCAGCATTATAGCATGAGGCACGGGTTTTGCCTGATCGGTGCTGGCGTCGGCGGTGGCGTGGGCTGGTTCGACATTGCCGGCTTTGTCAACAGCCTGGCTGCGGAAATAGTAGGTTTGGCCGGGGATGGGCGGGCTGAAAGCGGCGCCGCCAGGCCACGGCGTCCAGGCTTCGTCCCCTTCAGCCTGATATTCCAGATTGATGTGGCTGATGCCGGCGTGGGCGTCTGCGCCGGTGGTGGTAACGAGGTAGAGAGACTCAGTGATGGTGTAAACGGCCGTTACCGTCGAAGTCGGCGGCGTGGTGTCTAGGCCAAACAGGGAGGCCGTAGACGTCACCGTGTTTATCAGACCCGGCAGCGGCGGCGTGAAGTCTACCGCCACCCGCCAATACAGGCTGCCATCGTTGGTGGGCAGAGATAATGCATGGCTGGCAGCGCCGCTGTTGGTTTGTCCTGAAGCTACAACGTTGTTAAAGGCGGCGTCGGCTGCCACGGTAACAGTACTGTTGGTCACGGCGTCGATTTCGGTGAGCGCCCAGGTGAACAACACGTTGGGATCATTGGTCCAGCCGGAAATGGGGTCGGTATTGGCTGCGCCCGGATTGAAGACAATGGCAGCCTGGTCAGAGCGCATGTCGCCGCTGCTTTCCGCCTCGACATTACCGGCCTGATCGCGAGCCTGGCTGCGGAACCAGATGAGGTTGGCGGCATTGGTCGGCGTGAAAACGCCTGACGTGGTCAGGGTATCGGTCAGCCAGCGGGTCCAGGCGGCGCTGTCTTCCACTTTGTAGTCCACGTTGTAACTAGCGATGCCGGATGTGGCGTCGCTGCCGCTCCAGGTTACGTCAAAAGTTCCGGCATAGACATGGTGAGTCAGGGCGGTGACGCTGGATGTGGGCGCGGCGGCGTCCAGACCAAAGCGGGTGGGGGTGGAATAACTGGTTACACCGCCGGTATTGGCGGAAACGCGCCAGTAGAGGTCGGCATAGTCCTGGCTGAAGGTATGTTGGGCGCTGGTAACGGCCGTTCCCCAGTTCTGTGTCGCAATGATATTCGTAAAAGCCGCATCCGTGGCCACTTGCAGCGCCGTGGCCTGCACTAGAGACGGGTTGTCGATAGTCCAGTTGAAGGTGACGGTGGACTGCGTTTGCCAACTGTTGTTGGCAGGTGAGACATTGCTCAGAGTGACGTCGCTAACGGGCTTAAAACGCACGTCATCGAACCAGACGCCGACGCCGCTGTCGGTGGTGGTGAGGTTGGTGAGGCGCAGGGTGTTGTTGTTACCGGCAGTCAACTGGTAGACGCCCAAACTCATCCACAAACCGATGTTGTTTTGATGGCTGACAACGGCCGTTTGCGTCGTGGCGCCGTTGTTGATGGTGTACGTGGCGCCTCTCGTTTCTGAATTGTTAGTGTCGCAGTATGGGGCGTACACCTGGATTTCATACAGACCAGCGGCGGGGGCGTCGAGCCGCCATTGGCCCCAATTGGCGCTCTGGGCGGGATTGGTGGTAGACCAGGCATAGTAAGCGTGACCCTGCCAGCCGCAGCCGCCCCGCGTTTCATACCAGGTGGCGTTGCTTTTCGTGAAAGCGGCGCTTTGCTCGCTGACAAAGGTATAAGGAGAAATCTGTCCCACACGGCTGGTAACGGCCGTGCGCAGCCAGGGCAGCAGATCGTGGGCGTTGCCGCCGGGACACAGCGTATTGGTACCGCCGTATACGTCCCGGTGTCCCATGATGTGCGGCAGCCCCCAGGTCATGTTCACCGGACGGCTGGCGTCATAAATCTCAATGCCCCGCTGGTCGGCTTTCCAGGCGAACAGATCGGCGACAGCATTCATCATGGCAGGCGGCGGCGTGTCGTAGGTGGGATATTCAGCCGCATTGGTGAACGTGCCGATGAGCGACGTGCCCAGACTGCCGGCATTGGCCCCGCCGGCGTGTATGCCGACGACATCCAGGTTGAGATAATCTTCATTCATGTGGCCTTCGTAGATGGCGCCGGTGCGATCCACCAAGTAGTTATAGCCAATGTCGCCCCATTCGCGCGTATCGCGGTGGTAAATGTAGATGGCGCGCACGGTGGCCGCCCAGTTGGCGCTGGTATTGCTGGAGACCGTGTGGTGGACGATAAGGTGCGTCACCGGTTCATATTCCAGATCCACAATATCGTCGCAGGTGGTATAGGTACACCAGACGGCGCGGCTGATAACGGTGGGGCGCGGGTAGCCATTGGCGGCGGCGGGGCGGCGGGCATCTAGCTGCTGCTGTTGATGCAGCAGTTCTGCGGTGGTGGGACCATCGGTGGTGTCGATGAAGGTGAAAGAGAGCGCCGAAAGTTGAGTGGCGTCATCTTCAAGATGAATTTCGTATTGGAGGAAGCGGTGGGTATTATCTGCCGCCGGTACGACGATCATGTCGCCGATGGTTTCTGCTTCGCCGGGCAGGGTCCAGTCATCGTGGGCGTGGACGTGATACCAGTCGCTCCACACCTGCCCATCCGGGGAGGTGCGCAGGTGAATTTCCGGCGCTTCTCCGGCGGCGATCCAACTGGGGACGACGGCGTTGAAGGCAAAGGGCGCTTCCAGAGTGGAGGCTGCCTGCATCTGGTTGGGGCCAGGCGTGATGGTGACGGTTTCAATGGCTGCCTGGGGGATGGATTGGCTGAGGGTGGGTTGGGAAACGGCCGTTAACAGCATCAATAAGCCGCTAAAAACGATTAAGTTGTATCTCATGGTGCTACTCCTCTTCTCATTGACCCATTAAAAGTTGTCAATAATGGAAGCATCATAACAAGGACATATGAGAACAGGGGTGAAAATTCGTCAAGTATCTTGTGTAGATAGGGTGAATTTTAAAGCAAAACGGCCGTTGGTCACAACATAATAGTGCCGCGGCTACCGCAACCGCCTCCCCTGGCAACTGATGCTGCTCCGGGGCTATCATGATCTGGGAGTGGGAAACGGCCGTTTCGCCTTCTTCGCCATTGCCCAAAGGGGCATCTTCACCCTGCCCCAGTTGATGATTGATGGGCAGTTGGTGCAGTTTCGCTATCATGGGCGGCGCAGCATAGAAGAACAATTGAGGAAAGTAAGCACATGAGTGATAATGATAAGCGTTTCGACCCGCAAAAACGGCACGGTCTCCTCAGCGAGAAACGGCAGGCGCGCTGGAACCCGCCCCAATTTTTGCAGCGGTTTGCCATCCAACCCGGCCATGCCGTTCTGGACCTGGGCTGCGGTCCTGGTTTCTGGACACTGCCTCTGGCCGATCTGGTTGGCCCTACCGGCAAAGTGTGGGCGCTGGACGTGAGCCAGGCGATGCTGGAGTCGCTGGCGGAGCAGTAGCCCCCGGCGCATGTCGTGCCGCTGTTGGGTGAACTGCCGATGATTGGGTTGGTAACGGCCGTTACCGATTTCATCTGGACCGCTTTTGTCTACCACGAAGTCGAAGGTGACGAGTTAGCCGCCGAAATGCTGCGCATCGCCCGTCCTGGTGAACGAGCAGCCATTTTAGAATGGCGGCCCGACGCCGCCGACCAATCCGGTCCGCCCGGCGACCACCGCGTCTGGCCGGATCAAGTCAAACTGGCGCTCCAACAGGCCGGTTTCAGTCAAATTACAGAAGCGTGGCGCGACGCCAACGCCTACCTGACCACAGCCTATAAAGGATGAATGATGAAGAAAGAAAATAGAAAGATAAAACGGTATTTTGTTATTCTGCTGCTGCTTGGCTTACTGATAAGCACAACGGC
Source organism: Chloroflexota bacterium (assembly GCA_046496595.1). Taxonomy (GTDB): domain Bacteria; phylum Chloroflexota; class Anaerolineae; order Promineifilales; family Promineifilaceae. The sequence continues at coordinate 18,083 of JAWOGU010000171.1, read as the reverse complement.
CGTTTTCCCCACCCGCGCCCAGGAAGAACCCACCGTCCAGGCTGTCATGTTCTGGATGGAAGGCTGCGGCCACTGCACCTGGGTCAAGGAAAACGTGCTGCCGCCCCTGGCGGAGCAGTATGGCGACCAGTGGCAGTTGGAACTGATCGAACTGAGCAGCGCTGAAGATTTTGAGCGCCTCTTTGACCTGGGCGCGGCCATTGGCGTGCCCCGCGAAGCTATCGGCGTGCCCATCCTGTTAATAGGCGATGCTGTCCTCATCGGCTCTGACCAGATTCCGGCCGAACTGCCCGGCCTGATTGAGCAGCACCTGGCGGCGGGCGGCGTCGGTTGGCCGCAAGCGCCGGGGCTGGAGCTGTTTCTGCCCGAACTGATCCTCGCCAGCCCAGAGGCAGCCGCTCCCGCTTTGCTATCACCAGAAACTGCGCCCCTGCCGGAAACTGCGCCAGCGGCGGCGCCTGCTCGTGATGGTTTCTTGCTGGCGATCACGATCTTGATTGGCATGATCTTGGCGCTGGGCTATTCGGCCGTTCGTGTCTGGCAGGCGCGGCAGGGCAAAGTAAGGCGGCAACCGCCCGCATGGGTCGCCATCGCGTTGCCCGTGCTGGCCCTTGTCGGGCTGGGTGTGGCCGCTTACCTGGCTTACGTGGAAACGCAGGCGGTGGCCGCCATCTGCGGCCCCATCGGCGACTGCAACACCGTGCAAACCAGCGAATACGCCTACCAGTTCGGCATTCCCATTGGCGTCTGGGGCGTGGTGGGCTACCTGGCTATCCTGGCGGCCTGGGCCTGGGGTAAATGGCAGGGCGACAGCCGCGCCGCGCTGGCTCTGGTCGCTATGAGCGCCTTTGGCGTACTCTTTTCGATCTACCTGACTTACCTGGAACCGTTTGTCATCGGTGCGGTTTGCGCCTGGTGTCTGACCTCGGCGGTGGTAATGACGCTGCTGCTGCTGGTGAGTGTGGAAACGGCCGTTCCCCATCTGCAACCCGCACCCGCCCGCAGTTCAGGTCGCCGTTAAATGGAAAATTGCCAGGGAATTGGGCAGCGCCGTTTTCTCCGAGGGCAAACTGCTTGTTTTCGGCCTCGTTTTTTTTAGGCGGCGTCGTCACCCGCATTGGCTCTTGTACCATTAAACAACTAGCAGCAAGCACACAAATTTGTCATACCGGGCACATGACATTTGTCACTAATCATGTTGGTTGCTCTGAAATATAATTCAATGGAAATTGAAGTGTTTGCGCAATTGTTATACGGAGGCAGTTTTATGAGCGAATATTTGGAATACACCCTGGATAAATTTACCTTCAAGGTGGCGCCTGACCGCCTTTACACCCCGGAAGGCGTCTGGGCTAAAGCGGATGGAGATCAAGTAACGGTGGGCGTGTCGGATTTTTTCCAACAGCACAATGGGGATGTGGCTTTTGCTGAGGTAGTGGAAGTGGAAACGGCCGTTTCCGCCAACGACCCCTTTGCCACCATCGAAACCATCAAAGTGGACGTGGAACTACTCAGCCCCGTCAGCGGCGCGATTGTGACCGTGAATGAAAAGCTGGAACTGGAAGCCGAAGTCATCAATCAAGACCCCTACGGCGAAGGCTGGCTGGCGGTTATCGAAGCCGCCGACTGGGCCGCCGACCAGGCTAACCTGCTGACGCCGGCAGCTTACCTTGAGATCATGAAAGTCCAGGCGCAAGAGGAGGCGGAAGACCTATGAGCCAGAAAGTTGTGATAGTGCCGTGCAGCGGTATCGGCAAAACGTATGGTACGGTCAGCCGTGAGGCCGCCTATGAAGTGATTGAAGACCTGCGCCCGGAAACGGCGCAGTTGGTGGCGCTCTCCATGCTGGTCATGGGCGAAGAAAATGCTTGCGCCGCTGTCGCCGCCAACCCCGCCATTACCATCGACGGCTGCAAACTGGCCTGCGCCACCAAAATGGTGCAGGAAAGCGGCGGCGAGGTGGCGCAAGATTTTGCCGTGCTGGATGTTTTTCGCCGCAACCGCAAACTGAAACCGCAAGGCATCGCCGAACTGAATGAAGGCGGCTTGCAGTTGGCCCACGCCCTGGCGGAAGAGGTCAGCGCCGTCATTGACAGCCTGCAAGGAGGGGAAGATGCCTAATTTACCGCAAAAGAAAGTCGGCATTGTGGCCTGTTCCGGCGAGGAATTGGCCGAAGGCACTGTCACCCGGCTGGCGGCGCTGAAAGTGCTGGAAGAACTGCGTCCGGATGATACGGTGACGATTTGCCTGCCGCTCTTTTTGGCAGGGGGTGAGGGCGACCGCGCCTTTGCCCGTTTTTACCCGACGATTGCCGTGGACGGCTGCGACCTGCGCTGCGCCGCCCGCGCTACGGAGCAGTATTCCGGCAAACCGGCAGCCAGCGTGGTCGTGACAGACATTGTGGCCGAACGTGGTATTGGTCAGGTGGCCGGACGGCGTCGTTTGAATGAAGCGGGACAGCAGGCGGTGGTGGAAACGGCCGTTGCCATCGCCGATTTAGTAGACAGCCTGCTGGACAAAAAGTGGAGCCGCCGCGAGGGGCATTTCATCGAGCCGGAAGAAACGCAGACAAAATCGGCTGCCGCCTGTGCTTGCGGCTCCGGCATTCCGGTGCAAACCGTGCAAATCAACGGCGAAGCGGTGACGCTGATTGCCCTGCCGCCGTTGTTGGCGCAGTTCAAACAGATGGAAAAACGGCCGTCGCCCGAAACCGCCGCCGCCTTGCTGGAACAGGTCAAAATTTACAATCCTGTGCCCGAAGCAGACGAAGCCGCCTACTTGCAAATGTTAAGCCATGAATACGCCGCCCTCTGGGAAGAACTGGAGCCAACCTTATGAGCAAAACGGCCGTTTACCACACCACCGTCCACTGGAAAGGCGCACACTGGGGCCACATCGTCATGGGCAACGGGCCGGAGATGCCCTTCTCCGCCCCGCCCGACGCCCAGGGCCACCCCGACGTGTTCACGCCCGAAGATGCCTTTGTCGCCGCCATCAACACCTGCGTCATGATGATGTTCATCTGGGCCACAGAGCGTTACAAGCTGGACTTGCAAAGTTACGAATGCCGCGCCGAAGGAACCAAGCTCATCGAACTGGACCGCACCGAAATCTTCACCCAGGTCAAGCTCTGGCCCCATATTCGGGTGGCGGCTAATGGCGAAAAGCCGGCGGTTGTCGAAGCCCGTATCAAAAAGGGGCTGCAAGCGGCGCAAAAATACAGTCTGGTCGCCAACTCGGTGAAATCAGACATTATTGTGGAACCAACCATCGAGGTCATTGTATGAATAGTAAGCCGACGCTCTGGGGGGAAGTCGACGAACAAGGACGCCTGATATTCCCACCGGAAATGGCGGCGCAGTTTGGGCTCCAGCCAGGGGCGAAATTCCGCCTGGAAAACGGCGGCAATCGCCTGCAAATGCACCGGCCCGTCACCCAACTGACCAAGGTCTACATCGAGCCGACCGACCAGTGTAACATCGCCTGCCGCACCTGCATTCGCAACGGCTGGGATGAAAGCCTGGGCCGCATGACCGAAGAAACTTTTGCCCAAATTCTGGAAGGCGTACAAAAGCTCTCGCCCATGCCCACCCTCTTCTTTGGCGGCTTGGGCGAACCCTTATTCCACAAACAAACCGTTGCCTGGATCGCCCGCGCCAAAGCCATTGGCGCTCAGGTGGAACTGATCACCAACGGTACCATGCTCACCGAAAAACGCTCCCGCCAGCTCATCGAATCCGGGTTGGACGTCATTTGGGTATCTATTGATGGTGCGACGCCAGAAAGCTACGCCGATGTACGGCTGGGAGCGCAGCTGCCCAAAGTGGTGGCAAATTTGTCCCGCTTCCGCAAGATGCGCCCCGGCGGCCATTACCCCCGCCCCGAAATTGGCATCGCTTTTGTCGCCATGGCGCGCAACATTGATGATCTGCCGGAGGTGCTGCGGCTCGGCCGTTCCCTGGGCGCCAAATATTTCTCGGTGAGCAATGTGCTGCCCTACACGGCCAACATGCAGCCGGAAATGCTCTACACGCGCACCCTGCGCGACGTCACCTACATGTCGTCGCCCACCCACGCCAAACTCAGCCTGCCGCGCATGGACATTAACGAAAAGACCCGTGACGCTTTCCTGCAAGCCTTGCAAAGCGGCTACAACGTGAACTTTGCCGGCAACAGCCTGGGCGGCGCGACGGACGTGTGCAACTTCATCGAAAGCGGCACGATGTCCATCGGTTGGGATGGCGGCGTCAGCCCCTGCTGGCCTTTGATGCACACCCATACCAGCTACCTGCACGGCAAACCGCACGTATCCCGGCGGCATGTGGTGGGCAATGTCAACGAGCAGAGCCTGCCCGACATCTGGCTCGACGATGAATACCTGGCTTACCGTCAAAAAGTGCAAAGTTTTGGTTTTGCGCCCTGCACTTTTTGCGGCGGCTGCGAAATGTCGGAAGCCAATGAAGAAGATTGTTTTGGGAATGAGTTCCCGGCCTGTGGCGGCTGCCTCTGGGCGCAGGGAGTTATTCAATGTCCTTAAGAATTTATCCCCAAAAACCGCGGAGAACGCGGAGGAGCGGAGAAAATCTCTTTTTATCTCCCTTCATCTGTGTTTTCTGCGATGAAATTCGGGATAAGTATTAAATCACACAAATCTGGAGGTTTTTTTAATAATGTTATCGATTAAAGTTTTAGGTCCGGGCTGCGCCAATTGTCAAAAAGTGGAAGCCGCCGCCAAAAGCGCCGTCGCCAGCATGGGCGTCGAGGCTGAAATTGTCAAAGTGACCGATTACGGTCAAATCATGTCGTACAATCTTTTGTCGACGCCGGGGCTGGTTATCAACGAGAAGTTGGTCGCCGCCGGCCGCATCCCCAAAGACAGCGAAGTGATGACCTGGATTGCTGACGCGATGAATTAGTCTGGAAAGTGGGTTAATCATGTTGATTGGCCCCCTTTTGGAGCGACCTATGAGTACCGATTACATTAGCTACCATCAACATCTGGAAGAACGCCTGGGGCAGCTTGGGCGCGAACTGCCCGGTCCTATGGGCGGCTTTGCCCGCCTGCATCGCAAAGCGATGGACGATGGCGCCCTGCCCGGCAAAGTCAAAGAATTAATGGCCCTGGCGATTAGCATCGTCGTTCATTGCGACGGCTGCATCGCTTACCACACCCATGACGCCGTTAAAGCGGGCGCCACCCGCGCTGAATTGTTGGAAACCGTGAGCGTAGGCGTCTTGATGGCCGGCGGCCCCGGTTCGATTTATGCCGCCCATGCCCTGGACGCCATCGAACAGTTTTTGCCCGCAGACAGTGAATAGAAAATAGACGCCATGGCCCCCTTAACCGACACAGCCCTGGAAAAAGCGCAAATCATTCTCAAAAGCGAATGCAGCCCTATCGGCCTGATGGCTTCGCCGGAAGGTTACCCCCATGTGTGGGCGCGTGACAGCGTGATTACGGCCCTCGGTGCGCTGCTGTCGCCGGGACATGAACTTTGCCTGCGCACCTCGCTGCTGACGCTCGGCGGGCAGCAGTCGGAACTAGGCGCCATTCCCAACAATGTCAGCGTGGCGACCGGCCGTCTGGACCATACCAACGCCGGTTCGGTGGATTCCAATCTCTGGTTCATTCTGGGGCATGTGTTCCAGTACCGCGTTTCGGGTGATACGGCTTTTTTGCAGGGGCAGTGGCCGGCGCTGGAAAAGGCGCTGCTCTGGCTGCGTTACCAGGACTCCAACGGCTGCGGCCTGTTGGAAGTGCATGAAGCGGCCGACTGGGCCGACCTGTTAGCCAATCGCTTCAACGTCCTCTATGACAATGTGTTGTGGTATGCGGCGCTGCGCGGCATGGCCGAAATGGCTCAGGCAGCAGGATACGATGGTTCCCGTTACGCCGGCATGGCCGATGATGTGCGCCATAAAATTCGCATTGTGCTCTGGGTAGGAGTGGAAAACGAAGCCGAATGGGGGCCAAACTGCCCCGGCCACACGGAATGGACCCATACCTTGAGTCAGGTGGGGCCGGTGTTGGTGAAACGGCCGTTCTTCCTGCCCTACGTTGCTTTCCGTGATTTTGGCGACTACTGTGATGTCTTTGGCAATCTTCTGGCTATTTTGTTCGACGTGGCTTCCCCGGCGCAGGAGAAGCGCATCCTGGATTATCTGCATCAAGTAGGCGTCGCCGATCCGTACCCGGTGCGCGTGCTGCACCCGGTCATCCATCCCGGCAATAAAGATTGGCGCGAATATTACCGCAACAACAACCTGAACCTGCCGGAGCAGTATCACAACGGCGGCATCTGGCCGTTTGTCGGCGGTTTTTACGTGGCGGCGCTGGTGAAGGCGGGGCGGCTGGACGAGGCTGAGCGTCAGTTAGAAAAGTTGGCCCAGGTAAACCGGCAAGGTGTGGCAGAGGAATGGGAGTTTAACGAGTGGTGTCACGGCCGTTCCGGACGACCGATGGGCTATCCGCATCAAGCCTGGTCTGCCGGGATGTATGTGTTTGCGTATCATTGTGTACGGGACAGGATTGTTCCCATTTTTATGACTGGCTCCTGATGGTCTGTTGACAAAATTCTTTATTGCAATATACTTCAAAAAGATTTGAACTAATTTATATATGATGATAGAAACGGCCGTTCCCCCCACCAACATAGACGCCCTCTTAAAACAGCTCAAGGCGCTGGCGAATCTCAAACGCCTGCAAATCCTGCATTTGCTCATGGAAGGGGTTCACTGTAACTGCGAACTGGGCGAGGCGCTGGACATGCCACCTAACCTGATTTCGCACCATATGAGCATTCTGCGGGAGTTGGATTTGGTGCAGGTGGAACGGGATGCCGTGGATGCTCGTTGGGTCTATTTCTCCATCAACGAAGCGGCGCTAACTTTGCTAAACCAAGATTTTGGCGCTTTTTTTGCTGTGGAGCGCATCAAACCGCGCCGTCCAACTTGCGGACCGCAAGGCGCCGTTGTGCCCATGAGTGAAATTGCCGTCGCCTGATTTTTTTGCCCAATTAGTTCAAAAATATTTGAAGTAAAACACTGAACGCCAAAGGAATGCAACCAACTATGAACGAATCTATTTCTCTTTTCACAACAATGCCCACAACGGCCGTTGACGAAACAAATATTGCTGACAAAACGGCCGTTATCGAACTGTTCGATCCTCCAATGTGCTGCCCCACTGGGCTGTGCGGACCGGCACTAGACCAAACGCTGCTGGATGTCAGCGAGATGATCATGGCCGTGCAAGCCGAAGGCACGACGGTCGAACGCTACCAGATGACCAGCCACCCCCACAAGTTCATGAATAACAACGACGTTATGCGCCTGGTGCATGAACAACAGATGGCAGCGCTGCCGATAACGGCCGTTCACGGCCAGGTCATCAAAGTGGGCGCATATCCTACCCTAGAGGAACTGCGCGCTGCGCTTTGAACCGTTAGCCGTGAACCGTAAATCCGTAATCCGTGTTCCGTATACGGACAACGGATTACGGACAACCGATTACGAAAAGGAAACTAATGAACACCCAATTCATCTTCTTCTCCGGCAAAGGCGGCGTGGGCAAAACCAGCATGGCCTGCGCCACCGCCGTGCGCCACGCCGACGCCGGCAAACGTACCCTGATTATTACCACCGACCCGGCGGCCAATTTAGCCGATGTGTTTGAACAACCCATCGGCCATCACATGACGCCGCTGACCGGTATTGCCAACCTGTGGGCCATGGAAATTGACCCCGACTCCGCCACTGAAGAGTACAAAGAACGTGCCCTGGCTCCCCTCCGAGACATCTTTCCCGCGCCGATGGTCGAAGTCATTAACGAGCAAATGAGCGGCCCCTGCACTGCCGAAGTGGCCGCCTTCGACCGCTTCACCGACTTCCTGGTGCTGGATAACGCCGCCGACCAACCGGTAGAGTTTGACGTGATCGTTTTCGACACCGCGCCCACCGGCCACACCATCCGCCTGCTGGAACTGCCCGCCGAATGGGCCAACACCATCAGTGCCGCCGAACAGGGCAGCGGCCAGACCTGCATCGGTCCGGCAGCGGCGATTCAGAGCGCCAAATTCAAATACGAACGCGCCCTGGCAATTTTGCGTGACCCGGCGCAGACGCGCTTCACCTTCGTCCTGCACCCGGAAGCCATCGCCATTCATGAAACGCAGCGCGCCATCGGCGAACTGGGCAAACTGGAAATCCACACCCATGAGCTAATCATCAACAGCATCATCCCGCCGGAAGCTACCGACAACGCCCTCTTTGCCGCCCGCGCCGAGATGCAGGCGGGCTACCTGAGCCAAATTAAACGCGAACTGCCTTACGCCGCCCGGCGCATGTTCCTGATGGATGGCGAGATTAAGGGAATCGAGCGGCTGCGTACCGTCGCCGCTCTGCTGCACGGTGAAAAAACGGCGCATTTTAGCGCCGGCCACACGGCCGCCAACGGCCACACGGCCGTTCCCGCCGCCTTCAAACTGTCCCATCCATCCGAATTTATGCCGCGCATCACGCCCAACGGCCATCGGCGCACTATTTTCTTCGCCGGTAAGGGCGGTGTGGGCAAGACGGTTGCTTCCTGCGCAACGGCCGTTTGGCTGGCAAATCAGGGTATCAAAACCTTGCTGCTCACCACCGATCCGGCCGCCCACCTGGGCAATGTCTTGGGCGAAGCGGTGGGCGACGAACCGGCGCCGTTGGTCGGCCTGCCCAACTTGTGGGCCGTGAAAATCGACCCCAAAGCGATGGGCGAAGTGTACAAAAAGCGCATCCTCGACGATGCCCGCCAGCGCGGCCGTCCCGAAGGCGCGATCAAAGCCATGGCCGAAGAGTTAGACTCCCCCTGCACCGAAGAGATTGCCGCCTTCGACCGTTTCATCGAATTTGCCTCTGATGGACCGTGGCAGAGTGTCGTTTTTGACACCGCGCCCACCGGCCATACCCTGCGCATGTTGGAACTGCCGATGGACTGGAGCAAGCAGATAGACGTGAAGGCGTTTGCCTCGGTGGATACGGCCGTTGTCGATGACATCGCCAAACAGCGTTTCGCCGACGTGATTGACATGATGCGCAGCCCGGAACGCAGCACCTTCGCCTTCGTCATGTACCCGGAATCCACCCCTATCATTGAGGCATACCGCGCCAGCCAGGAATTGGCTACGCTGGACATTCCCACCGGGCTGGCCGTGGCTAACTTCGTCATTCCCGCCGAGCAGGCCGACACGCCGTTCACAAAATCGCGCCGAGCCATGCAGGCTGGCTACCTGGCCGAAATTCAGGAACGATTCGATACACCTGTGCTGACTATTCCCCTGCTGCCGCAGGAGGTACAGGGGCTGGAATTGCTGGCCGAATTGGGCGAGCAGATGTATGGGGAACAGGTAATGGTCTGATAAGGCACATTTTTATCATGGGTAAATTCCCGTTTGATTGACTGACTTAAAATCAGCTACATTTTGGGTTAAAATATAGTATGTAAACCACCCTGGTACGGATTAAGCGAGCTGTTTTAGCAGGTAACTATGCTTTTAGTGAAAAAGCGCGGTTAGAAATGGAAGCGGATGGCTTAACCGAACTGGATATAGCCGAATCAATACTCAATGCCGTGGCTATCTACAAAAAACTTCGCTCTCGAAGCCCTTATCGGCAACATGTTCACGAATATTTGTATGTGATCCAGAGTACCAACCTTGACGGTTTGATGATTTACACAAAAGGGAAGTTGGTCAAAGAGGAAGATGTGGAAACGTATTATTTCCTCATCTCTTCAAAGAAAACAAGTTAAGGGATGTGCCATGATTGAACTTACAGTTTGCCCGGTTTGTGGCGGAAAGGTGAAAAAAGTAAAAGAAGATTGGGTTGGCGAGTACAGGGGACAGAAATACATTGTCCCTGCTCTTGAATATTATATGTGCGAGAAATGTGGTGAGAGAATCTATTCACGTGAAGCTATGAAGCAAATAGAATCCTTTTCGCCTGCCTATCAACTCGAAATAGCTTAATCCATAGAAACTTGACGACAGGGGTACTCACCAATGCCGATGTATGATTTTCGTTGTAAAGAATGCGGACACCCGTTTACGGTACGGGCGTCGTTCAAAGAGAAGGATGCTGGCTTGCAGCCGGAATGCCCGGTGTGCCATGCAGTGGAAACGCAGCAGGTAGCCGGTATCTTCATTGGTCAGACGGCGGGAGGAAGCAGTTTGCCCTTGCCAATGATGGGCGGCGGCGCTGGCTGTGGCTGCGGCTCCGGTGGGTGCGGTTGTGGGTGAGGCTACTAACGCACAGACCGGCTCCATGCCCGAAAAGATAGAAGTGAAAGATGAAACCCTGCCGAAAGAATGGCGCGAATTGTTTCGGATTGGTGATGCTATCGCTGCTAGCAAGAAGCCACAAGACACAACGATGACAACGGCCGTTACTGAAATGCGCCGTTAGGGAATACACATAATGACTACCTCAACACCTATCCACATCATCGGGGCGCCTGTGGCTTGCGCGGAAGGCGTTAAAGAAACCTGGCGCGATCTGGCCGGGTGGATGGGTGGAAAATTGCGGGCGCGGTATGGAACGGCCGTTACCACCACCTACTACGACCTCTTCGACCCCGACTGCCCGCCTCTGCCTCCCGACGCCCAACTCCCCCTGGTGCTGGTCAACGGCGCCGTTGTTACCAGCGGCGGCAAACTCTCCATGCCTATCATCCGCCAACACCTGGATGCGCTGGGCGTGCAGCCCTATGACGACAGAAGCTGATATTCAAGCTGCCCTCAAAACGATTATCCACCCGACCTATGGCATGTCGCTAATCGCGCTGCAAATGGTGCGCGCCATTCGTCTTTTTCCAGAGCGCATTGAAGTAGACCTGGTAATGAACTGCGCTGGCTGTCCGGCGGGAGAAGCGGCGCTGGCTCAGGCGCGGCGTGCTATAGAGGCGCTTTTACCGGCTGACGGCGGCCGGGTTATCATCCAACTGCTGCCTGAGGTCTGGCGCTCGCCCTGGGAAGGGTTGGCGCAGGAATTTTGGTAGGGTTCTCCGACAGGCTTTTAGACCGATCAAGCCACAGCAACCAGCTCAGCTACCAGGGGGTTGGCCGGATGCTCCCGTATCTGCTTTGGCGTGTCCAGTTGCAGGAGACGGCCGTCCGCGAACACCGCCATTTGTTCCCCTAGCAGCATCGCTTCCGCCAGATCATGTGTCACAAACAACACCGGCACCTGGTGTTCCTGCTGCAGGCGGAGCAAATCCTGGCGCAGGCGAATTCGGGTAGGGCTGTCCAGCGCCGAAAAAGGCTCGTCCAGCAGTAATAGCTGAGGGCGAATGACCAGGGCGCGCGCCAGGGCGACCCGCTGCTGCTGGCCGCCGCTTAATTCACGCGGCCGTTGTTGCGCCAATTGTTCCAGCTCCAGCCAGGCCAACGCCTCGCGCACAATCGCTTCCCGCTCCGGGCGCAAATGATTGCTCAGGCCAAAAGCAACATTTTGGGCCACTGTCAGATGGGGAAAGAGCAGATAATCTTGCGTAACGTACCCAACACGCCGCTGTTGTGGCGGCAGGTTAACCCCGTTGTGGCTGTCATAGAAAAGACGGCCGTTCACCACAATGCGGCCGCTATCCGGGGCAGCCAGCCCGGCTATGCAAGCCAACGTCATGCTCTTGCCTGCCCCGGAACGGCCGAACAGCACCGTCACGCCAGACGAAGTCTCCAGGTTCACATCTAGGGAATAATCGCGCAGCTGCTTCTGAATCTGAATCTGTAACATGCCCGACTCGCTAGCGCAGCGCCCGCCGCGTCAGGGATTGGGAAATCACGAATAAAAACAAGGCCAACATACTGACCACCAGAGCCATCGCCCCGGCCTCCGCGCGCCGGTTGGCTTGCAGCAAATCGTAAATATAGATGGAAGCAGTCTGGGTGCGGCCAGGGATATTACCGGCGACCATCAGCGTAGCCCCAAAATCCCCCAAAGCGCGGGCAAAGGCAAGCGCTGCGCCAGCCAGCAGACTGGGCCAGGCCAACGGGATAGTCACTCGCCAGAAAATATTCCAATTAGAGCGCCCCAGCGTGCGCGCCATATCTTCCAACCGCCGATCTACGCCTTCAAAACCGGCCCGCGCCGTCAGAACCAGCAGGGGAAAAGAGGCCACGGCTGAGGCCACCACCGCCCCGCGCCAGGTGAAAACCAGCGGCCAGCTCAGGCTGTTCAGCCATTGTCCAATCGGACTTTGTTGGCCCAGCAGCAGCAGCAAATAAAAACCCAATACCGTGGGCGGCAGCACCAGGGGTAAAGAGACCAGCCCATAGACAAGCTCTTTACCCCAAAACTGGCGGCGGGCCAGCAGCCAGGCCAGCGGAATACCGGTGAGGGCAACCAACAGGGTGGCCAGCAAGGATACCCGCAATGACAGCCACAAAGGGGCAAAATCCAACGCATCCAATTAGAATTCTCCCGGCAGTAAAAAGCCGTACCGCTTCATGATTTCCCGCCCGGTTGGGCTGTTGACAAATTCGATAAAGGCGCGGGCCGCCGCCTCGTTAGAGGTGGTTTTGATAACGGCCAGTGCCTGGTTGATCGGTTCATGCAAGTTGGCGGGCAGCAGTGAACCCGTTACTTCTGGCACGTCGGCGATGGAACGGGCGACAATGCCCACCGGCGCGTCGCCGGTCTGCACAAATTGCAGCGTCTGGGAGACGTTTTCGCCGAGGACTACCTTTTCTTGAATGGCTTCCCACACCCCGGCGCTTTGCAACGCTTCGCGGGCGGCCTGACCATATGGGGCGTGGTCCGGGTTGGCGATGGCGATGCGGGTAATCGCCGGGTCTAATAAATCATCGAGGCTGATGGCCTGGACGCCTGATTCCCGGTTGACAACCAGGACGATACGCCCCTGGGCATAAAGCTGCTGCGTTTCAGGGATGGTTAGCCCTTGTTCCGTCAGGCGGTCTACAAAGGAGACGTTGGCAGCGGCAAGAATGTCAAAAGGGGCGCCGTTTTCAATCTGGGTGGTCAGCGTGCCGGTGGAACCAAAGGTGAAGGTTACTGGCTGTCCGGTTTCGGCTTCAAACCGTTCGCCAATCTCGGTGAAGGCAAATTGCAGGTCAGAAGCGGCGGCAACCAAGAGCGGCTGGACTGGTGTGGGGTTGGCCTGGGTTTGGCTGCAAGCCGAAATGAAACCACCTGCCATGAATAGGAAGATCAATAATCTAGTTTTCATGCGTTTATGTGTCCTCGCATTGCTCGAGCCAGACCAGCATTGCTTGAATTTGGCCTAAACGAAATTGGTGGACGAGGCGGCCGTATTGACGGCCGTTTTCCATTTCGGCATGAACAATTTCTTGCTCGGCAGCCAACCAGGCTTGGCATTGTTCACGTTGGGTTGTTAACAGGTGTGCCGCTGTCTCCCCGCCTTCACGCCGGGCAAAATAAAGTTTCACCAGGAATTCCAGGCGGAGGGAACGGCCGTGCGCCACCGGGCTTTGCACCCAGTCAAGAAAAACGGCCGTTCCCGTATCTGTTAGGTGAAATACTTTGCGTGGCGGCCGGCTCTCCTGTAACTCCAGCGTAACCGTCACGCAGCCGGCCTCTTCCAGCTTGTTCAGCAAGGCATAAAGTTGGCTCAGTTTCAGCCTCCATACCAACCCTAACCCGTTTGGGTCGGATAGTTGTTGGTGGATGGCATAACCATGCTGTGGCTGCCGGCGTAGGAAACCCAATAGGGCGTACTCGATGGTTAGGGGAGTTGATTTCATATATTATTTGAGAATTGACTATTCAGTTTATGAATAGTCAGGCAAAATTATATCTGCCAATGGCATGCCCGCAAAACATTCATGCAACCGTCCAGACTTTTGAAGTTTGCATCTCTGGAAATCTCGTCGTTTGGTGATCAAAGCCTCAAAAGTCTCCAGAGGAACTGAACGCTTACGCCTGATGCCTACTGCCCACTTGCGGACGAAAATTGTAAGTACCCTTTAAAGCTGCTTATCATTTCCTGAGAATATCACAATCATTTGCTTTGCTGCTCTTTTTTTGTAAAATTCAATCAAATATAATTGATACATAAAATTTTGATGGATTTTTCATAATGACCGATAGTGCAAATCTTCCCCTGGATTTCCTCAAGCTGGTAGCTCATGATGTGCGCTGGCAGCTTCTTAAGGTGCTGGCGGAAAGCGACCGGCGGGTGCAGGAATTAGTGGAACAGTTGCAAAGGCCCCAAAACCTGATTTCCTACCATCTGCGGCTGCTGCGGGAAGGGCAGGTGGTACACGAGCATCGCAGCAGCGCCGACGGTCGGGACATCTATTACAGTCTGGATTTGGATTACCTGCGCGCCCTTTACCTGGAAAGCGGTCAAATGCTGCACCCGGCATTGGCCTGTGCACAGCAAGTGAAGACAGACGCCCACCAAGTGCAGGGTGCTGATGAAGAAAAAGAGGATGGAAAACGGCCGTTTCGTGTCCTCTTCCTCTGCACCCACAACAGCGCTCGCTCACAGCTGGCTGAAGGCATCTTACGTGCCAGCGGCGGCAGCCAGGTAGAAGTGTTCAGCGCCGGTAGTGAGCCGAGTCAGGTTCACCCCACAGCTGTCCGCGCCGCCGCCGCCATCCAGATCGATATTAGCAGCCAGCGATCCAGGCATATGGATGAATTTGCCGGACAAAACTTTGATTACGTCATCACCGTTTGCGACCGGGTGCGCGAAGTTTGCCCCGTTTTTCCGGGCGATCCGCAGCAAATTCACTGGAGTTTCTCCGATCCGGCTGCCGTGACCGGGTCTGACGATGAACAATTTCAGGCGTTTTTTCAAACGGCGCGAGAACTCTCCACCCGGATCAACTATCTGCGCCTGATGATGGAACGCCACCCAAAGGAGCAATGATGAAGAAAATCACTATTTTTGGCGACATTCACGCCAATTTACCGGCACTGGAAGCGGTATTTACCGACATGACCGTACGCCAACTGGACAATCTCTACTGTTTGGGCGATCTGGTGGGTTACGGCACATTCCCCAACGAAGTCATTGACGCCATCCGCCAACGCGACATCCCCACCATTATGGGCAACTACGATCAGGGCGTGGGACAAGACAGCGACGACTGCGGCTGCGCCTACCGCACGCCGGAAGCGCAGGCGCTGGGCGTGCGCTCCATCGCCTGGTCAAACGCCCACACCACGGCCGAGAACAAGACTTATCTGCGCCAATTAGTGGACAAAATTCCGCTCCAATTAGGTGATTTGAAGGTCCTGTTGGTGCATGGCAGTCCACGCAAGGTGAACGAATACCTGTATGAAGACCGGCCGGAAGCCAGTCTGGAACGGCTGTTGGATTTGGCAGAGGCAGATGTGTTGGTGTGCGGCCATACTCACCTGCCCTATCACCGTGTATTGGGCAGCGGCCGTCACGTCATCAACGCCGGCAGTGTGGGCAAACCCAAAGACAACGACCCCCGCGCCTGTTACCTGACGCTTTCCGTTGAGGGAAAAGCATTATCGGTTGACTTTATTCGGGTGGCGTATGATGTGGAGAAGGCGGCGCAGGGGATTGAGGCGACAGACATGCCGCATGAATTTGCCGAGATGCTCCGCCTGGGGAAGGGTTAGCGGCAAAACCCCCGTTACTCCATTAACCAGTTCGTCAGCACAAAGCGCACCAGCGCTGCCCGGATGACGATATGGCCCACCGGCACACTCAGGCGGATGGATTGATCAGCTTCTATTCGACTGCCGGACTGCTACGGCAAATCTGTCTCACCCATCAGCCACTCATCCACCGCCCGCGCCGCGCCGCGCCCTTCGTTGATGGCCCACACCACCAGGCTTTGCCCGCGGCGGGCGTCGCCGGCGGCAAACACGCCGGGCACATTGGTCATGAAGCTGCCATAGGCGGCCTGAGCATTGGAACGCGGGTCTTGGGCTACGCCCAACTGCGCCAGCACCGGGTTCTCCGGACCCAGGAAGCCCATCGCCAGCAGCACCAACTGAGCCGGCCAGACTTTTTGCGTATGGGGTAGTTCTTTGAGTTGAAAACGGCCGTTCTCATCCGCCACCCACTCGATTTCCACCGTTTCTAATGCTTCCAACGAACCGGCTGCATCGGCGATAAAGCGTTTGGTCATAATGGCGTATTCGCGCGGATCGCGGCCGTAGAGTTGGGCGGCTTCTTCCTGCCCATAATCCAGCTTGTATACTTTAGGCCACTGCGGCCAAGGATTATCCGGGGCGCGATGCAGAGGCGGCTGCGCCATAATTTCAAACTGCACCAGGCTGTTGCAGCCATGCCGCAGCGCAGTCGCCACACAGTCGGTACCGGTGTCACCGCCGCCGATCACAATCACATCCTTGCCTTTGGCGGAAATAGGCGCAGGCAGATCGCGCCCTACTGCCTGCCCTGCCGCTTTGGCGTCCAACAATGTTTTGGTGTTGCCATGTAGAAACTCCATGGCGTAGTAGACGCCGTCAACTTCTCGGCCCGGAGCCGTTAAATCTCGTGGACGAGTAGCGCCGGTGCAGATGACGATGGCGTCGAACGCCTCTTTGATCTGTTCAGCCGTGATATCCGCGCCAATTTCCGTATTGGGCCGAAAGACGATGCCGGCCTCAGCCATCAGGTCCAGGCGGCGCTGCACGATGGATTTGTCCAGCTTCATGTTGGGAATACCGTACATCAGCAGGCCGCCGATGCGGTCTGCCCGTTCAAAAACAGTCACGCTGTGCCCGACGGTATTGAGCTGGTCGGCGCAGGCCAGACCGGCGGGACCGGAACCGATAACCGCTACCTTTTTACCGGTTCGGGTGGTCGGTGCGTTCGGTGTTACCCAGCCTTCGTCAAAAGCTTTGTCGATGATGGCGTATTCGATGTTTTTGATGGTGACGGGCGGATCGATGATGCCCAGGGTGCAGGCTGCTTCACAGGGAGCGGGGCACACCAATCCGGTAAATTCGGGGAAGTTGTTGGTTTTGTTTAACCGGTCGTAGGCTTCGCGCCATAGACCCTGGTAAATCAGGTCATTCCACTCCGGGATGAGGTTGTTAATCGGGCAGCCGGAAGCCATATTGTTGATGACTTTGCCTGTGTGGCAGAAGGGCGTGCCGCAGTCCATGCAGCGGGCGGCCTGATTTTGCAGCCTGTCGTCCGGCAGATGCAGATGGATGTTTTCCCAGTCTCGCAGGCGTTCTGGAATGGGACGATCTTCCGGTGTTTCTCTTTGAAATTCTAAAAAGCCGGTTGGTTTTGCCATGTCTCTTCCTCATTTTTTCAACGCAGAGGCGCAAAGGCGCAGAGAAATGCGCACGGCGTTGAATTTTGGTGACTATATAGGTGTAGCCTGAGCGTTCGACTTAGCTCAGGCCGAAGTCCTGTCGAAGGCGGAACCGGGCTTCGACAAGCTCAGCCCTCGGTGTATAGTTGCGAATTTTTTAAGTACAGATCAACCTCCGGGAGGTTGTGGGATCTTTAAGCTGTGTTTCCGATGACGGCGCTGCGCCGCTCTAAGAGTACAGTATTTCTCCAGGCTCCGTTCATTTGGGCGATGCGTTCGCGAGTGCCCACTATGCGGAAGCCAAAGGTCTGATGCAGCGCGGCGCTGGCCTGATTTTCTGGGAATATGCTGGATTGTAAAGTCCAGATGCCAGCTTCTTCAGAGGCGGTAATGAGCGCCTGCATGAGTTTGGAGCCAATGCCCTGTCCGCGGGCGTCGGCGGCGATGTAGATGCTGACTTCGGCGACGCCGCAATATACCTGGCGGCGAGATACTGGGCTAAGAGCGGCCCAGCCTGCCAGGCGCTTGTTGATTTTGGCCGCCAGACGGCAGTCGGGGCGGTGGGCGGCATCCCAGGTTTCCCAGGTGGGAACGGCCGTTTCAAAAGTTGCCTGTCCTGTGGCTATACCCTCGCGGTAAATCTCGCAAATGGCAGGCCAGTCCGCTGGCAGAAGGGGGGCAATGTAGATTTCCATGAGAAGGGAGTCTGATGAAATGAAGATTAAAGATTAAAGATCGGGGTTTGCGCGCCAATCTTTAATCTTTAATGATTTTCAACTGCCGCTGACGCGGGCAAGATCGTTTTTGTT
>JAWOGU010000162.1:0-29126 GCA_046496595.1 Chloroflexota bacterium | reverse complement strand
CTTTATCGAGCACAAGATTTACCGTAAGATCGAGGTGGCCGAAACATGGGAAGAAGTGCTGGATGTCATTGACAAAGGACTTACCCCCTTTAAGAAAAAGTTACTGCGCGAGGTCACCCGGGAAGACCTTGCCAGGCTGACCGAACTGAAAATCAAGCGTATCTCACGTTTCGACGCCAATAAAGCTGATGAGCAGATTGCGGCGATCGAACTGGAACTTGAAGAGGTTCAGAACCACCTGGACCACCTGGTTGATTTTGCCATAGAATATTTCCGCCAGATCGGCAAAAAGTACGGGAGTGGTCGCGAGCGGAGAACAGAGATCCGAAATTTCGATACCATTGAAGCGGCCGCTGTGGCAGCTGCCAGCCAGAAACTCTACTTCAACCGAGAAGAAGGCTTTGCCGGCACCGGATTGAAAAAGGACGAATACATCTGCGATTGCTCGGATATCGACGATGTGATCATCTTCCGGGGCGATGGCAGTTTCTTGGTCCGTAAAGTCGAGGCCAAATTTTTCGCAGGAAAGGAAGTGCTGCACCTCAATGTATTCAAGAAAAATGGCCGGCCACCAGAGCGGCGCCGGCTCCCGCGCCGCCACTCTGGCTACCCACCCCAAAACCGGCGAAAACGGCCGTGAAGGAGAGAATAGTGACGGGGTTAGAGAGGGTAAGGAGGAGGGTGGAGAAGAAAGCGTGGCTTAATTGTGAATGGTGAATGGCAGCGACGGCCGGTGGCTCACTGTTCACTGTAAACTGTACACTGTTCACTGATTTGGCGCGCAGGGTTTGGAGGCCGAGGTAAAAGAGGAAGAGCGCGCCGATGAGGCGCAGCCAGGTTTGCTGCTGCACGAGAAAGTCGGAAACGGCCGTTAAGCCCAAAGCCGCCACGCTGCCATAAACAGCGTCGGCAGTGGCGGCGCCCAGGCCGGAAAGCAGGCCAAACAACATGCCGCCGACCAGGGTGCGCCGGATGGTAAGCACGCCAATCGGGCCTACGGGGGCGGCGATTGCCAGTCCAAAGAGGACGCCTTGCCTGAACAGTTCCATACTCATGGGCTTCTATGTTAATATCTGGAGATTGGAGCGTCCATCAAAATTTGCGGGATAACGGCCGTTTTAGATTAAATTTTGAAGCAAAACAATTCTTGATCACCGATAAAGGTTCCGATTCATGGTGAATACCCTACAAAAATGGATCATTGAGCCAGGGACCGGCGTCATCCGCATCGAAGACCGGCGGCGAGCGCGGTTGTTGAGTTCATTGCTGCTCATTCTCATTCTGGCGATCATGGCAGAAAGAGTGGTTGGGGGCAACACGCCACTCTGGCTGCTGCTTATATTGGCGCTGGGGTATGCTCTCAGCCGCACAATTTACTTCCATCTCGCTGCCCTGGGCAGCCTTCTCCTCTTAGGAGCGCCAGCGTTTTGGATCGTGTTGACGATGCCAGAGCCGACAGCCACACAGATTTGGGCAGCGCTTATATGGCTGGTGCTGCCCATTTTATTCAGCAGCGCCCTGTTGACAGCTCGGGAAACGGCCGTTATCACCGGTTTGTATATGACGGGCATTCTCTTACTGCCCCTGTTCAACCCCGCCATTACCTGGATGATGCTCTGGGGCGCCTTAGGCTTTGTCGCCACCACCGGCCTCATTGTGCTGCTTGTCATGCGCCAACGGGATTTGATAGAACGAGACCGGCAGGCCGAACTGCGCGCCAACCAGGATTGGCTGCATCTGGCTCAAAGCGCCGGCAAAATGGGAACCTGGAACTGGGATTTAGTCTCAAACCACATCGAATGGTCGCCGCAAACAGAAACCTTGTTTGGTTTAACGGCAGGCGCTTTTGACCACACGATAGATATGTATTTGAGCCTGATTTACCCGGTAGACCGCCACAGCCTTGAACAGGCCGTGCGCTTCGCCCTCGACCAACCGGAGTCCGACTTCGTCATCCAACACCGCATCTTGCTGCCAAACGAGGAGATACGCTGGATTGAAGGACGCGGCAAAGTGACCTGCGATTTTGCCGGAAAGCCGCTGCGCATGGCTGGCACGGCTATAGATATAACCCTGCGCCGGCAATATGAAAGCGAAAAAGAGGTTTTTTTCTACGAACTGCAAGCAAAAAATGCAGCGCTGCAACAAGAAATAAACGCCAGAGAACAAAGCGAAGCCGCCTTACGGCAAAGCGAAGAAGCGAGCCGCCAGTTCCAGCAGCAGCTCATCGCTTTACAAGAAGTCAGCATTGAATTGAGACAAGCAAACTCTTTTGATGCCCTGTGTTATCAAGCCGTGGAACTAGGCTGCCGCCGCTTGTGGTTTGAGCGCCTGGGTATCTGGTTTTTTGATGAACATAGACCCGGCATGATGACCGGCTCTTATGGCATAGATGAACAGGGCAAGGTGCGTGACGAACGGGATCAACAGTTAGCTATTACCCTGGCAGAAGTATTTGAAGGCGATCAGCCCTCCGACATAAAAATGAAAGCCTGGCGAGAAAATGTGTTGTACGACGACAAACGAAAGGCTGTGGGTGAAGGATGGAATATCGTGGCACCTTTGTGGCGCGGCGACCAGGTGATCGGCTTTATCAGTTCAGACAATTTGCTGGAGCAACGGCCGTTTTCCCAGGACCTGCTCGAACTACTCGGCCTATACGCCTCAACCCTGAGCCACCTGCTTGTGCAAAAACAGGAAGAAGAACGGACACAGCGGCGGCGCGAGATGCTGGAAAAGTTAGTAGAACTGAGCAAATACGTCACGCAGGTAGCCGACCTGCGTGAATGCCTGCTGCGCATCTACCAAAGTGTTCGCGGCCTGGATTTTGACCGCGTCGGTCTCTTTTTATTCGACGAAACCAACCAGCTTTTGCAGGGCACTTTGGGCACAGACCGGGAAGGCAGCCTGCGTGAAGAATGGCACATCACGCTGCCCGCCGGACAGATCTCGCCCTCTACTGGACGGCCGCTGCACATCACCGACAGCGTTCTTTTCACAAAAGATTACGAAGGCACCTATGGACCCACCAGCGAAAATTTCCAGAAAAGCATGGTAGGCGTCAGGCAGCACGTGCGCGTGGTGTCCTGGGTAGGCGCGCAGCCGGTGGCAGTGATCAACGTGGATAACCTGGTCAGCCAGCGCCCCATCACCGACGAACAGGTGGAAGCGCTGCACCTGTTTGCCGGTTATGCCGGACTGGCGATTGAAAACGCGCGGCTCCTGGAACAGGTGCAAAAAGCCGAACAACGATACCGCTCTATCTTTGAAAACGCCATCGAAGGCATCTTCCAGGTTTCCCCGGAAGGAACCATCGTCAGCGCCAATCCGGCTCTGGCCCACATGCTGGGTTACGATTCCCCAGCGCAGTTGATGTCCCTTATCACCAACGTCGGCGACCAGATTTATATGGATCCTGCGCGGCGGCTGGAGCTGCGCCGGCTGCTAACAGAGCAGGGGCAGGCCACAAACTTTGAGTTTGACGTCAAACGACGGGATGGCAGCCGGGCTTTATTGTCCCAAAACGTGAAGGTTGTCATCGATCCCAAAAATGAATTTGTGCTCTACGAAGGTACCGTACAGGACATCACCGACCGCAAACAGGCGGAGGAAGAACGGGAAGCGTTGATACAAGAATTAGAACGACGCAATGCCGAGTTGGAACGCTTTACCTACACGGTTTCCCATGATCTCAAGAGTCCGTTGATTACCATTCAGGGTTTCCTGGGCTTCATAGAAAAGGATGCCTTGGCCAGAAACACAGACCGCCTCAAAGCGGATATCGAGCGCATCACAGAAGCGACAGAACGGATGCGGCGGCTTCTGGATGAGCTGTTGGAACTATCGCGGGTGGGGCGACTGGTCAATCCGTCTGAGAATGTGGCGTTTGCAGAACTGGTTGAAGAGGCGCAGGCGTTGGTTTCCGGGCAGTTAATGCAGCGGGAGGTAGAGGTGATGGTGGCTGCCGACCTGCCGGCCGTTTTTGTGGACCGCCGCCGTCTGGTGGAGGTGCTGCAAAACCTGCTGGATAACGCGGCCAAGTTTATGGGCGACCAGACTGCGCCGCGCATTGAAGTTGGCGCAGAAATACAGGACGCAGAGACGGTCTTTTTTGTACGGGATAATGGGGTGGGCATTGAAGCCGCCTATCAGGAGACTGTTTTTGGCTTGTTTGAGCGTTTGGATCAATCGGTTGACGGCACGGGCATTGGCCTGGCATTGGTGAAGCGGATTGTTGAGGTGCATAACGGCCGTATCTGGGTAGAGTCAGCGGGCGCAGGGCAAGGGACGACGTTTTATTTTACGCTGCCGCTGGCTGAGGCGGCAGCCACAGGAGCCGCATGATGGTCCACCTGGACGCAGAAATTGAAAAGCTGTTAGATTCGACGGGCAGGCATCTGCTGCGACTGCTGCAAGCAGAGGCGCGCCTGTCTTACAGCGAGTTGGGGCGGCGGGTGGGGTTGTCGACAACGGCCGTTATCGACCGTATTCACCGTTTGCAAGACGCCGGGTTGATCACGGGATACTACGCCGCGCTCAACCGGGAAAAATTGGGGCTGTCGGTGCTGGCCTTTGTGCGCCTGCAAACCTCGCCGGAACGCTACCCGGCGGTGCTGGCGCTGATAGAAACGCTGCCCGCCGTGCTGGAATGCCACCATGTCACCGGGGAGGAATCGTTTGTACTCAAGGTGGTGGTGGCGTCTGTAGCAGAGTTAGAACCGCTGATTGAGCGGTTCAGCCGGTTTGGCCGGACTGCGACTTCGATTGTGATGTCATCGCCGGTGGGGAAACGGCCGTTGCCGTTGTAGTTCAATTTTTTAACGCAAGTCGCAAAAAGGTGAAAGAAAACTTTGGCGTTCTTTGCGCCCTTGCCTCTTTGTTATAAATTTTGAAGCAGTGCTTCACGTTCAGCTTTGGGCAGCCCTTTCACCACGAGACGGTAAGAATCGTCGATCAGGCGCAGGAGTTCCAGCTCAGGCACGGAGCCGTCCAGTGTGACGGTGTTCCAATGGCGCTTGTTCAGGTGGTAGCCTGGTTGGATCGCCGGGTAGATGTCGCGCAGGAACAGCGCCTCGCCGGGGTCGCATTTCAGCGAAATGGAGGGGGCAGGGTCTTGCCACGGAACCAGGGCAAACATTTTGCCTTTCACTTTGAATACCAGCACCTCTGGCCCAAAAGGAACCTCTTCGGTGACGGCCGGTTTTTGCAGAAGAATGGCGCGGAGGGTTTCGAGTTTCATGAGATTGCGTGATGAAGATCCAAGATTGATGATTGAAGATTGCGATCCGGCCAATCTTCAATCTTTATTTTTTCAGGCATGACCAAGCCGCTTCAAGAATTTGTCTCGTTCAGAGAGAGCCTCTTGGGGTTCGTTGGCGGTAAGGGCCAGCAGGGTTAATTTTTTTTCGGTCTCGTTTTGATGGTAAACCAGACGGTAAAATTGGCTTTGCATGCGCCAGAGTGTATTGTCCGGGCTGAGCACTTTAAGGTCGGCGGCTTGCTGTTGGCCGACGGCTTTGATGAGCAGCTGCACGGCTTCAGTGACGTTGGTGGCGCTCAATTGGGGGAAAACGGCCGTTTCCCCTCTTAATTGGTCAAGCAATGTTTCCGTCACCCCAACCAGCCAATCCGGTGGAGCCAGCCGGTACTGCGGTGGGATGTAGGTCGGATCAAAGGTCATACGCAGTTTGCAGAGTGTGACCACAGGATGGGCGTAGGTGAGGGAACCACTGGTCATTTCAGTCAGCGCCGTCTGGAGAAGGTCCATGTCATCCGCTGAGAACTGTTCGGCTAAATCTTGTGGATGTTCGTTTTCCGTCATCAATCGTCATCCTTCTGAAAAGATTAGCCGCAGATTTTTCTCGTTGGCCGCTTTGCGGCTTCGCGTCTTTACGTGAGATTTAATCGTCAATCGCCAATTCAAACGCACTTTCACCGACTATTTTGCCATTCACCTGCACTTCGACGCGATGCGCACCCGGGTAGTAGCGGCGGGTAGTGATGGGTTTGATAGTATGGCTTTTGCGGATGGTGAGCGAGGCGTGAGGGGGCAGAACGGCCGTTTTCAGTTTAAACACCTTAGGACTGGTCTTGCCATTGGCCTTCACAAAATGAATCACATAATCAACAACCAGCTTTTGTTCAGTGTCGGCCTCACTGTACAGCGTGAAGGCCAGTTCAAACGCTTCACCCATGCGCAGATTGCAGGGCGTGAGGGTGCAATCTGCCAGACGAAGCGCCGCTTCACCTACGCCCATCAATGCCAGGGCGTCCGGGTGACCGGCTTTTACCAGGGAGCGCAGCGCGTGGCGGGTAATCCATTGGATTTCCTGGCTCGGCTCCCCTTCGTTCCAGCGCTGCAAGGCGGCAAGGGCTTGCACCGGGTTGTCCTTGGTGATGTCGTTGAGATGGTTGGCGACGGAGCGGCGCACATATTCCGATTCGTCGTCTTTGAGTTTCTCCAGCAGTGCCAGGGTCGGCGATGGGTCGGCGATGAACTGGTTGAGGCGCATGCCCCAGGGCAGGCGCGGACGCGAGCCTTCGCTGACCAACCGGCGCACGTGAGGACTGGGGTCGGCGGTCCACTCGTGGAGGATGGCTAACGTGGGTGCGGTGTGATGGACTAAAAACGGCCGTAGGGCAAACTCGCAGGAAAAATGCCGGGTGATGGTGTGCATCGCCGCCAGCGACGCGTTGAAATCATCCAGGCCGTACACCTCCACAAAATGCGCGATGGACCAGAAAGCCCAGCCGTTGGTCGCCTTAAACAACCCTTCCTCCGGCGCAACCTCCGGCTCAAAAATGGTGAGCAAAATGCCAATGGCTTCCTGGTAGGCAGGCGGCAAATGGTCGTGCAGGGCTTCGGTGAAAACAGCCACACGCTCTTTGAGTTCCAACGGCGGCAGCTGCGGTTCAATTTGAGCGACAAAGGCGTCGGCGTCGAAGGCTGGATAGGTGCATTGAATTTGGCTGGCGAAAGAGCGGGCCAAATTTGCGTTCAGGTTATCTTTGAAAAGGGTTGATTCAGTCATGCTGTTATTTTATAGATAATTCCAGACACCTATTGTCACAAAATAAGGCTGTCATCATTCGCTTGTGGAGCGAGGCGGTTTAATGATGGGCGCTTTCTGAGTTTCTCCTTTTTTGCCGATGTACACGCGATAGTGGGGGTCGATAGCATATTGCCGACTTTGCCACAGACCAATCCAGGGATAAATGAGCTGCATCATGCCAACATATATTTTCTGCCAGCTTTGCCACTTGAACAGGCCGGAAAGAATCTGACGGATACCCATTTGGATGATCCAATCGAATAATAAGTAGATACTGCCCCAATTTCCAATGCGGACATATTTGTTAACGGCCGTTCCCGTGCCAATCGCATAATTTTTATAGGCATCCTTCACCTCAGGCCATTCACGCCAATGATCATGATAAATAACAACGTTGGGAGAGTAGAGAATTTTTCCTCCATCTGTAAGTATCCGGTATCCCATATCACGATCTTCCCAGGCGCCCAACTTAGCTCCTGCTCCCAGAAATTCGTCAAACACACCATGTCGTAAAAAGACGGATCGTCTAAAACACATATTTGCCCCGTGACCAAAGCCAAGATCATGCGGGCTTTCCTGATATACCTTGTGAGTAGGTTCCTCTTTTTTGGCAACAGGCATCACTTGCTGCAACCGTTTTGCCTTGTCCACATTAAAATCCTGTTTCAGTTCAGATCCAGCCGGCAGAATTCCCGGAATAATCCGCCCAAAAACAGAGTCCACAATAGCATGGGTTCTAAATTCCTGCACAATAGACTCGACCCAATTGTTGGTTACCCGACAGTCGTCATCGGTGAAAGCAATAATTTCCCCTCGTGCTTCAAAAATCCCAATGTTTCTGGCTATGCTCAAACCACTGGTATTCGTTCTTTTATAAATAAATCTGGGATCGTCCAAAAATGGTCGCACTGCTATCTGGGTCGATTCGTTGGTGCTCTGATCAATTACAATGACTTCAAATTGGCAGCCCTGATTCTGACAAATTGAGTCTAAAGTTGACCTGATTCGTTCATTACGATTACGCGTACAAATGATAATAGATATTTCAGGAATCATAAATTTAGCTCGGTTTGTTTGGTCTTGAAAATTTTACAGAATAATGACGTTTTAGATTCTCTACCGATAAGTGATTGATTAGTTTATGTCAACTATACAGCCAATCATCCACAGAATTATACGCTGGCGCAGGGTTTTCAATAAGGGCAGGATGTAAGGCACGCGAACCCATCGCGGCAAGCCAATAGCTCTTTGTGAACACATATCTGACTGATTTTAGAAGAGCTTTTATGCCGCTTATCAGGCGGCTTATTGCCGTCAACCAATGATACCGCCGAAGGTTAAAAAGGGTGGCGCTTTTGTAATTCCTCAAAACCAGACCCCGCAAAAAAGCTGAATCACCAGCCGAATCTAGCAGCCTGGATAACGCCTCCTGCTCCGCCAATAATTTGTCGCGTCCTTTCGTAATATACAGCCAGGCAATCGTATATTTTGTCTCAGCTTTGCGCTCACTCCCTCGTTGAATGCAGGCTGTGTTTTCAGGCGTGGCCGCAAGATCGTGCCGGAAAGCGATCCGCCGGAGCAAGTCAAGATCCTGCGTCACCACAAATTCAGGATTAAAGCCACCTACCTCAAAAAAAGCTTCCGCTCTGATCAGGGACGCTTGAAGCGGAATCCAGGTTTCCGTCATCGCTTCCACAAAGCAGTTGCCTGTTTTCCTCTGGTTAAGATACCCTAGCGTTTCTCCGCCACTATCCACAAACTCCACGCCGCCATAAAACCAGGCTGCATCGGGGTATATTTGCACAAGTGACCAGAAATGGTCCAAGGCATTGGGCAAAAACCAGTCATCATCATCTAAAAAGCACAAATAGTCGCCTTTAGCGATGGCGGCGCCGGTGTTTCTGGCGAAACAGCGTTCTCGTTTTTGCGTGCAAATCATTTGCACGCGCTCAGACTTCTGCCATTCGGCGGGAGGCAGCGGCTGACCTGAATCATTGACAACAATGATTTCAAAGTTTAGCTTTGAACAATTTTGTTCCAGAACACTGCTAACCGATTTAGACAAAGATGGACGCCCTACAGTAGGGATGATAATTGAACAAAACATTTGCATCCGTAATCCATTAAAACTCGTTGGTATGATGTGTTGGTTTGATGGTACAGAGCTTCGGAGAAATTTTCCAGGGAAGTCGTTAATCTCCAGGTGTACAAAAGATGTTGCTGTTACATAAATACTCTTGATTGCTCTTTGTTCGCCAGCAGGATACGTACTTGCTCCTACAATCCTGCTTACAAAATATCATTTGACGACAGGCAAAATTATGACGCGCTTGACAAAGTTTGCAAATAATGGAACCGGTTATTCCTGATTGGACGTAGTCAAAAAAAGCTCCCCTACCCACCCTTCAAGATTTTGAGTCGTGCGGATTTTGCGCCAGGTGAGGCCGCCTTGCTCTTGAGGCGGCACGTTAAGCAAACTAACAATGGCGCCTTCCGGCAAAATGGCTGTCTCGCTGCCGCCAGGTACGCTGCGCAGAGTGAGGCCCATACCCTGCGTGCCAAAAACAATGGCCTGGGGCAAATCCGGTGTGGGTACGGGAGTAGATGCAGCCTGAAGGACGGGCGGCTGCGCCAATATTTCTGGTGAATAGGCGTTTGGTTCGTTGAAGTGGGCATACGTGAGCCGCGAAACGGCTTCAAAAAGGGGCGCGCTGTCCTCCCATTCCAGCCAGCCCGGCGCATACAGCGCCATGCCAATCAGGTAATCTCGTTCCGGCCCATAAACGATGCCAATGTTGCCATGCGTGTCGTCGATCCAGCCGACTTTCTGGGAGAATGTGACGCCCTCCGGGACGCCGTTTTGCAGCAGCCGCGCCAGTTCATTCCGTGTGAGCAGGCTCAAGATTTCCTGGCATTCGCCTTGGGTGATCTGGTCGGGATAGGCGGCGCGCAGCAAACCTGAATCGGCTTCGGCGCAGGTGTATAGAGCGGTCATGAGGCGGGCCAGATCGGCAAGCGTGGTCTGGCGGAAGGGGTCGGGCTGGGTGGTGAGGTCGGTGCGCTGGTTGGCGGGGGTGAGGTAGGTTTGCGGGCGGTTGGCTGGCGGATCCATGTCATAGGGGACGGCGATGAAGGTGTTATAGACGCCCAGGTCGCGCAGGGATTGGTTGAGGGTATCGAGGCCCCGGTAAATATCGCCCTTGCCGACAAGATCCCGCAGGAGCAGGTTGGCGGCAAAGTTGCTGGAAACGGCCGTTGTCTGGGTAAGCAGTTTCGTTTGCTCAATGTCCGGCGGACGGTCGAGTGCCCGAAACGTCTCGATGAGCAGGGGAATCTTGATGAGACTGGTGCCCGCCAGGGCGACATCCGCATTGTGGCTGATTTGCTCACCGGTTTGCAGATCGATGATGGTGTAACTGCTGACGCCGGGAAAACCGGCCAGGCTTTCCTGGATGGCGGCTTGCAAATAATGGATGTCCGGCGGAGAGAATGGGGATTGGGGGCTGGGGGTTGGGGGCTGGGGAGTGGGAGCAGGAACGTTATCCGTTATCAGTTCACCGTTCTCCGTTGATTGTTTGGGTGGTTCGTTTGTGGGTTGAGCAGTAGGAGGCGTGGGGATAACGGCCGTTTCCCCCTCTCCCCTCTCGCTTTGGCAGGCAGTCAGTAAAATAATCAGGGCCAAAACGGCCGTGCAAATCGTCAGGAGTTTCGTCATCGGCTTGTATCACAACGTTTTCAAAGTCAAGCCAATAAGTTTAGCACGTTCACCGCCCCTGACGATTACCTCAAACCCACCCTAATCTTCAAGGTGACAGTCACTTGGGCAGTGACTGTCACCTCCGGTCATCGCACTAAAGTTTCACCCGCTTCAAACGCAGTGAATTTGTGACCACGCTGACGCTGGAGAAGGCCATCGCCCCTGCCGCCAAAATCGGACTAAGCTGGCGCAAAAAGTCCGGCGCCCAGGCAAACGGCGCCAGCACCCCGGCGGCAATCGGAATGAGCACCACGTTATAGCCAAAGGCCCACACCAGATTCTCATGGATGTTGCGCATCGTCGCTTTGGACAGCTTGATGGCCTGAGGCACACTGCGCAAATCGCCGCGCATCAAGGTCACGTCGGCCGTTTCCATGGCGACGTCTGTACCCGTGCCGATAGCCAGGCCGACGTCGGCCTGCGCCAGGGCCGGGGCGTCATTGATGCCGTCGCCCACCATGCCCACGACAAAACCTTCGGCCTGCAATTGCTTGACATAACTTGCCTTAGCGCCGGGCAGCACCTCGGCAAATATGCGATCAATGCCCACCTCGGCGGCGATAGCCTGTGCGGTGGCCTCGTTGTCGCCGGTCATCATGACCACAGTCAGACCCTGCGCTTTGAGGGCCTGTACAGCTTCTTTTGAGCCGTTTTTGATGGTGTCGGCGACGCCGATCAAGGCGCTGGCCTGACCATCGACGGCCAGCCACATGGCTGTTTTGGCTTCGTTTTGCAGTGCTTTCGCTTTGGCTGCCAAACCGTTGAGCGCCACGTCCTGCTGTGTCATCAGGCGTAAATTACCCAGCAGCACGTCGTGATCATCCACCCGCGCCCGGATGCCGTGCCCGGCAATACCTTCAAAGCCGGTTGGTTCGCTCAAAACCAGCCCTTTCTCCTGAGCCGCCCGCACAATCGCTTCGCCCAACGGATGCTCGGAGCCGCGCTCGGCGGAGGCCGCCAGCCGCAGCCAATGATCACTGGCCACTGTAAACTGTCCACTGTCCACTGTTAACTGTTCACCGACCACGACATCCGTCACCGACGGCTCACCCCGTGTAATCGTGCCAGTCTTGTCTAAAACAATGGCGTTGAGTTTGTGGGCTTTTTCCAGGGCGGCGCTGTTTTTGAAGAGGATGCCGTATTCGGCGCCTTTGCCGATACCGACCATGATGGAGGTGGGCGTGGCTAACCCCATGGCGCAGGGACAGGCAATGACGAGAACGGCCGTTAACCTCACCAACGCCGCCACAAAATCCCCGGTCGCCAGATACCAGACGCCAAAGGTGACAAGCGCCACCACGATCACAAAGGGCACAAAATAAGCCGACACCTGGTCCACGACGCGCTGGATGGGCGCCTTACTGCCCTGCGCCTGCTCCACCATTTTGATGATTTGGGCGAGGGCGGTTTCTTTGCCCACTTTGGTAGCTTCAAATTGGAACATGCCCTGCTTGTTGAGCGTGGCGCCGATCACGGCGTCACCCACTATTTTCTCGACCGGCAGACTTTCACCGGTGATCATGCTTTCGTCGATGGTGGAACGGCCGTTTACCACTACCCCATCCACCGGCACCTTCTCCCCAGGGCGCACGATGACGATGTCGCCATGCACCACTTCGGCGATGGGGATGTCGGCTTCCACACCGCCGCGCACCACACGCGCCGTTTTGGCCTGCAAACCGATCAGCTTTTTGATGGCTTCACTGGTCTGCCCTTTGGCGCGGGCTTCCAACAGCTTGCCGGTGACGATGAGCGTGATGATCATGGCGCTGGTTTCAAAGTAGACGTGATGCCCCAACACCATCGAACCTATTGTCAGAGCCAGGAGCACAGCAACGCTGTAGAGGTAGGCCACAGAGGAACCCATGGCGACCAGCACGTCCATGTTGGCGCTGCCGTTGCGCAGGCTTTTGTAGGCGCCCACGTAATAATCCCAGCCCACGTAAAACTGTACCGGCGTCGCCAGGGCAAAAAAGAGCCAGTTCATCCAGTTCCCATGAGACCACATCCCCAACAGGCCAAAGTCGCGGGCCATACTCAAGGTAAAGAGGGGCACGGTAAAAATAAGGCCCACGATGAGCCGTTTTTGCTGGTGCTTGATTTCAGCCTGACGGGCAAACGCTTCGGCGTCTTCGGGTTCAGCGGCGTCGGCGGCGGTTTCCACCACGTCATAACCGGCTTTGCGCACGGCGGCTACCAGATCGGGCCGGGTGACGGCGCCGACGGCATATTTGACGGAGGCTTTTTCGCTGGCGTAGTTGACAGTGGCCTCCAGGACGCCATCCACTTTGTTGAGACGGCGTTCGATGGTATTGGCGCAGTTCGCGCAGGTCATGCCCAGCAGAGGCAGTTCGATTTCGGCGGTGGGCACGGCGTAACCGGCCCGTTCAATGCGGGCAATTACGTCGGCGGTGACGGCTTGCGGTTTGACCAGGGCGGGGTCGTAGCTGAAGGTGACTTTTTCGCTGGCGTAGTTAACGTTCGCCGTAGACACGCCGTCTACTTTTTTGGCGCTGCGTTCCACGGAGGCGACGCAGTTGGCGCAGGTCATGCCCATGACGGGCAGGGTGATTTGTTTTTCGTCTGACATAGAAGGAAGAGGGGGTGATGCGTGACTCGTGAAGCGTGATGCGTGAAAAAAACTGACGCATCATCCCTCACGCATCAACTGATTTGGATCAATCCTTCGGGCGGGTAGTTGATTTCTTGCAGCAGAGCTTGAATTTCGCCCCAGGTTGCCGGGGAATCCCACTGCACGGTAACTTGTTTGCTGGCCTGGTCTGCTTGCACGCTGCTGACGCCGGCGATGTCGGCGACTTCCATTTCGATGGTGTGGGTGCAGTGACCGCAGCTAATATTGGGGACGGTAAATGTTTTGCTTTCCATGTTTGTTCTCCTGGTTTATGTGATAGATAGAGATTGGAGATAGAAATTGGAGATTGGAATGTCGTGTTTTCCATCCTTCATCCCTCATCCTTTCTTCGCGGTTACTTCAAAGACGCTGGTGATTTCTTGCAACATGCGCTCGCGTTCCTGGGGATCGTCGCCGCGGATGGCGGAGGTGACGCAGGTGTGCAGATGGTTATCCAGTATCAGGGTACTCACTTTGTTAAGGGCAGCCTGTACGGCCTGGATTTGCTGGATGACTTCGATGCAGTAGGTGTCTTCGTTGACCATGCGCTCGATACCTTTGAGGTGGCCGGCGGCGCTGGCTAATCTGCGGGTGACTGTTTGTTTGGTGGTGTCGTCCATTGTCAATTCTCCGTATACCCATCCCCCTGGGGGGGGGTATGGGAGAGAGTATAGCAGATGTGAAAACGGCCGTCAATCGGCCCATTAAAAAGACAGCAATTCTCAATTTGACTCAATCTGGCGGTTAAAACTGCTGCAACCCTTACAAAGTCGGCCTTCGCCGACTATAGAAACGGCTTTTTTAGTCCGCGAAGGGCCTGCCCTGAGCACAGTCGAACGGGCGGACTTTGTAAATCTTGGTGCAGATTTATCTGCTGGTTCAAATCTAAATTGAGAATTGCTGTTAAAAAGACGGATTTACGGCGATTTTGTTTGATTGACATATAATCTTGACTAGTCTTCAATTTTTCCCAGGTATCAGCAAGAGGATTTATGACGGTCCCACCACCTCCTGATAAAGATCAATCCAGGTACAGGGTTGTGGCAGGCTGGATTCGTTGGTTTTTCCAACCAGCGCCGCACGCCACAGACAGCGAGGCCAAACGCCAGTCTGTCTTGATTATGCTGGTTTTGGTCTTTTTGTTAGTCGTCGTTTTGGCGCGCTGGCTGGCAGGGTATTTGTTTCCATTGGTAACAATATGGGGGGCGGACAGACTGGTTTCTCTGGTCTTGTTTTTTGCTGCTGTTTATACGCTAAACCGCACTCACTATTATCGGTGGACGGGGAGCATACTTGTTTTAACCAGTGTGATTTATACCCTGATGCTGGTGATCACGGCTGACACCGCTGATGCCAACCAAATCTTTCATACTTTGATCTGGCTGCTGCTGCCAATTGCGCTGATCAACTCGTTGTATTCGGTTCGCACTGCCCTTTTATTAACGCTGCTGGTGAATGTCATCTATCTGCTGCTGCCCTTGCTCACAGAGCAGGTTACCTGGGTCACGAGCATGTCGCTTTTTTTCTATGTGGGCACGTTATCCGGTCTTGTTTTGATGTTGAAGCAGTATCGTGATGTTGTTGGAGCGGATCGGCAGGAGGCGCTGCATGAAAGTGACTCGAGATATCGGGTTTTATTTGAGAATTCGCCTATTTCGTTGTGGGAGGTTGATTACTCCGGTGTGAAAAATCTGCTGGATGGTTTAGGTGAATATGGCAAAACAGATCTGGAAGCGTACCTGAGAACGCATCAGGATTTTTTGCCGACCTGTTTGCAGACTATTCGTATCATTGACGTGAATCAGGCGTCGCTGGATTGGTTGGCGGCGCCTGACAAAGAGACATTGATTGCCAATATGACCAGTTTGTTTGGACCAGGTTCTTTGAAGATGTTTAAACGAGAATTATTGGCGCTTAGCTTGGGAGAGCCACCGCCTGTAGCTGAAGTGCAAATGCGAACACTGGCGGGAGGCGCTATCTATGTGATGCGCCATATGGCGCTGGCGCCCGGTTATGAGGCAAGTTGGGCACGATGCCTGATTTCGGCTGTGGATGTGACGAAATTGGAAAAAGCGCAGCGGGCACTGCAAGGGGAGCGGGATTTTGCTCTGCAAGTGATGCAGTCGCTGGGAGAGGGACTGACGATCACAAATAAGGATAAGAAGTTTGAGTTTGTCAATGTGGCTTTCTGCCGCATGATAGGATATGAGCCTTCGGAATTATTAGGCCGTTCTCCGCATGATTTTACGGCCGAATCCCATGTGGTTAGTTTGGGTGATGCGCTTCAGGCCAGGCGTGATGGCAAAACGACAAGTTATGAAACACGGTTGTTGTGCGCGGATGGCAGCATGAAAGATGTGTGGGTAACTGGTGTGCCGCGTCTTGTGACTGGTGAATTTTCGGGCACGATTGCTGTCATTTTGGATTTGACTGAGCGAAAACGGGCGGAGGGGGCCTTACGCCGGCGCAATGAGCAGCTTTTGAAGCTGCAAACGGCGAGTTCGATGATGGCGTCCAGTCTGGAGCTTGAGTTTGTGTTGGAGACGGTGGCGCAGGAATTGACGAGTTTGATGGGGATGGAAATTTGTCATATTTTTGAATGGGATCAGTGGAAGCGACAGATTAGCCTGGTTGGGGCTTATCCGGTGACGTCTTATGGGGGTGAGTCAGTGAATGGTTTCGCAGACGAGGATGTGGCCTTGTATCAGATGGTCTTGCAGGAGCAAACGCCGGTTTATACTACTTTGGGGGAAACGGCCGTTTCCCCATCCACCCAGGATCACATGAAAAAACACGGCGTGAAAACACTGCTCATTCTGCCTATGATTTACCGGGAATGGCTGCTGGGATTCATTGAACTGCGTGACAGCCGGCAGGAATTATTGCTTTCTCAAGAGGATATTGCCCTGGCTTTTTTGTTAGCCAATCAGGCTGCGATTGGGGTGCAAAATGCCCGCTTGTACGAACGCGCCCAATTTGAGATTGCCCAACGCACCCAGGTAAAAGCGC
This sequence comes from Chloroflexota bacterium, assembly GCA_046496595.1. Taxonomy (GTDB): domain Bacteria; phylum Chloroflexota; class Anaerolineae; order Promineifilales; family Promineifilaceae. The sequence continues at coordinate 12,676 of JAWOGU010000162.1, read as the reverse complement.
ATCAGGAGGAATTGATTGAGGAACTGGAAAGAAAAAATGCGGAATTAGAGCGGTTTACCTATACCGTTTCTCACGATCTGAAAAGCCCTTTGGTGACAGTTCAGGGATTCATTGGTTTTCTGGAAGCTGACCTTATCGAGAAAAATTGGCCGAACGTGCAAGAAGATCTGAACCACATTAAAAATGCCACAGCCAAGATGTATATGCTTTTGCAGGATTTGTTAGAGCTTTCCCGGTTGGGACGCATGGTAAATCCCTCAGAAGCGGTGTCGTTTAGCTTGATAGTGGAGGAAGCTCTGGCGAACGTGTTCGGGCAGATTACGAAGCGGGATATTGCGGTGGTGGTGGCGCAGGACATGCCAGTTGTACATGTAGATCGCCAACGCCTGGTGGAAGTTCTGCAAAACTTGCTTGACAATGCGGTTAAGTTTATGGGGAAACAGCCTGAACCGCAGATTGAAATTGGTTGGAAAAGACACCTGGCAGAGTATCATTTTTTTATACGCGATAATGGCATCGGGTTGGATGCCAGGTATCATGAAAAAGTATTTGGTTTATTTGAGCGTATTTATCCGGAAGTTGAGGGGACCGGCGTCGGTTTGGCCCTGGTGAAACGAATCGTTGAGCTGCATAACGGCCGTATTTGGATCGAATCGGCAGGCGTGGGCCAGGGCGCCACGTTTTGGTTTTCACTACCCGCCATGACTTGAGCAACGCCTCATACAGAAAATCATGCCTGACAAAAACAATCGATTAACAATTGGCTTGATCACAAATCAAATTTATGCCCAAGTGTTTGAAGCGCAGTGGTGGGGCGTGCTGGATGCAGCTCATGATCTGGACGTCAATCTCATCATTTACCCCGGGCATGCACTCCAATCACCTGACAACTTTGAACACCAGGCCAACCTCGTTTTTAAGGTTATCAACCCGGCATTTTTTGATGCGTTGATTATGTGGACGGGCGCCCTGGATTGGTTTGTTTCTGAGGCGGAACTCCAGGCGTTTGTCTCTCAATTTGCCTCTGTACCGCTGGTAAGCATGGAAACGCCCATCCCTGGCGCGCCGACTGTGACGATTGGCAACTATCAGGGGATGTGGGATTTGGTGCAGCATTTGATAGTGGTTCATGGCTACCAGCGCCTGGCTTTCATCGCCGGTCCGGCGGGACACAGGGGGATGCAGGATCGTTTCCAGGCGTATCGTGACTGTTTGCAGGCTCATAACCTGGTATTTGATCCGGACATGGTGGTCGCCGGTGATTTTTCGGAGCAGTCGGGGGCAACGGCCGTTTCCACCTTGCTAAATAAACATCCAAAAACATTCGACGCACTGGTGGTAGCCAATGATAAGATGGCGATAGGCGCCATACGAACCTTGCAGGCCAGAGGGATTCATGTGCCCTTGCAAACGGCCGTTGCCGGTTTCGACCAGGACCAGACCACCTTCCCACCACTGACAACAGTCTACCCTCCTTTTTACGAAATGGGTCGGCTGGCTTTGGAAACATGCGTCGCCCTGGCAAAAGGGCAAAGCGTGCCGGATTACATTGAAATACCGGCTGAATTGGTCATCCGTCGTTCCTGCGGCTGTCTGCCAGCCGGTTTGGAATATAACCTGACGCTGGCAAACCCAAACATCCTGCCACGAGACATCCTCCCATCCGTCTCCCAACAGATTACCGCCGAGGTTTTAAGCATCGTCCCATACAGCCGACCGCTGGCACAACTAGAAGCGCTGTCGGCGGCCTTTGTAGATAGTGTCACAGTAGCAGATGTCAAATCATTTTTAATCCAGTTTGACAAAATCTTGTTAAGCCAGGTTTATAAGCCTGAAGAATTGGCAGTGTGGCATCAGGTAATTTCTGTGATGCGCCTGGCAGGCAGACCTTATTGGCGCTCGCCGACACAGGCTCAAAAGGCGGAGGAAATTTGCCATCAGGCGCGTTTGTTGGTGGCGGATACGGAGCGTTGGACACACGAGTTTCAGATGACAACGGCAAAACACCTGACGATGAACCTGCATAACATCGGCAACACGCTGATCACCGCCTTTAGCCTGGAACAATTGCAAGACCTGATTGAGTCTGCTTCTCTTGAGATTGGGTTACAGCGCTGTGCTGTGGCTTTATATGAAGCAGGATCAGACTCGCCAGTACAGGCAAAACTGCTGTTGGCCTATACGGAAAACGGCCGTTGTGATCTCCCCCCTGACAGCCACTGGCATTTCAACCAGACAGTGATGCCACCCCCCTTGCTTTCATCGGGCGAGCGCCAAAATTACATAGCAGCGCCCCTCTATTTCCGCTCAGAAAATTTGGGCCTGGTTGTGTTTGGTATCGGACCGCGCGAAGGCATTGTGTATGAAACGCTGCGCAGCCAACTCAGCAGCGCCCTCAAACGAGCGCTCATGGTACGCGAAATACAAACCGCCCAGGATGAGATGGAGACACGGGTCGAAATTCGCACGGCCGAATTACAACAAGAAATCCAGGAACGGCAGCAAATAGCCGAAGCGCTGCGCAAAAGCGAAGCCACCATGCGCGCGTTGCTGGCAGCCATCCCAGACACCATCTTTTTGGTAGACGAAGAATATCGTTTCCTGAATTTTATACCGTCAGAAGGTTTGAAAACGGCCGTTTCCCTGCAAGACTATCTTGGCCTGACACTCTTCGACGTCTTTCTGCCGGAACTGGCCGAACAATGCACAGCCGCCATCACTCAGGCGCTGCACACACCGGGAATTCTGCTGCAAGAAATGCCCATCACCATCGGCCCGGACCGGCGCACCTACGAGGTCAGGCTGATGGCTGTGGGTCCGGGTAACGTGTTAGGCATCATCAGAGACATTACCGAGCGCAAAGAAAACGAATCCTCCCGCGAAAATCTGATCGAAGAACTGGAAACCAAAAACGCAGAACTGGAACGATTTACCTACACCGTATCCCACGACCTCAAAAGTCCCCTGGTAACCATCAAAGGCTTTCTGGGTTTCCTGGCCCAAGACGCCCTCAGCGGCAATGTCGATGAGCTTCACAAAGACATTGCCCGCATCCGGCAGGCAACGGACCAAATGCAAACCCTACTTGATGATCTGTTGGAACTATCTCGGGTAGGTCGTCTCGTCAATAACCGCGAATGGACGCCGTTTTCACAAATCATTGCCGAAGCTCTCAGCCGCGTCGAAGGCCAGATCGTAGAGCGTGGCGTCACCGTGACCATTCAACCCGATCTCCCGGAAGTCTATGGCGATGTATTTCGTCTGATAGAAGTGGTGCAAAATCTGCTGGATAATGGCATCAAATACATGGGATTGCAACCGCAACCCCAGATCATCATTGGCGCTGAAACAGAAGCGCAAGAAATATGCTGTTTTGTACGAGACAATGGTATCGGCATTGACGCCCGGTATCATGAAAAAATCTTTGGCCTCTTCGACAGGCTGGACCACACTGAAGAAGGAACGGGCATTGGTCTGGCTCTGGTCAAACGCATCATTGAGATGCATGGCGGGCGAATCTGGGTGGAATCAAATGGCACGGGACATGGCTCCACATTCCATTTCACCCTGCCGTGTCCCCCAAACCCTGAGCACACGTCTAGCTTTTAACACCAGACGAAAGGTTAATGCAGTTAGATACCATATGGACAAAAAGTATTGGCGACACTTGTATAATCACAAGAACGGGAATCCATCAGGTACTGGATCGGGGCGAGAGCGCAAAGATATTCACTATCAGGGGAAAACGGCCGTTTTGTGTATCGTGTCCCATATTTTCACCCTCCATCATATTACATTTCTGTTACAATAGCGCTTCGGCTTGTGTTGAGTTTGTTCAGGTACACCACCAAAAACTTGAACTTACACCTGACGCACACGCTCCACGATACTCAAGGAAACAGTAAACATGATTCGCAAGAACATCACCGGATCCCCATTCAAAATATTACTTGTGGAAGATAATCCGGCTCATGCAGAACTCGTCATTCGCAGTTTTAAAGACCATGCAATTGGCAGCGACATCTACCACGTTGTTAACGGCGAACTGGCGCTCGATTACCTGTTTCGCCGGGGCGAGTTCACAGACGAAGAAGAATACCCCCTCCCTCATATCATCTTGCTAGACATCCGCATGCCCAAAGTCAATGGCCTGGACGTACTCAAAGAACTCAAATCCTCAGAGGAACTGCGCCATATCCCTGTCGTTATTCTCACCACTTCCGACGCCGAACAAGATGTAGCAGGCGCTTACAAACATTATGTTAACAGCTATCTGGTAAAACCGGTTGAATTCGACAAATTCTTGCAATTAATGGAAGAAATGGGCTTCTACTGGCTGCATTGGAACCAACATCAACGGACTACACCAGGCGCGTCCCGATCGTTTTAAGATCACCGTAGCAACTTGCCTAAATCGCAAACTCATTTGGGAACGATTCCTTAGCTGATATTTCTGTCAACCATATATCTGAGAACTAACCATTGACACAAAAAATCAAGCAGGTTTTATTGGTGGAAGACGATTTTGGACACGCTGAACTCATTCGGCGTTCGTTCAAAGTCAAAATTTCTCAGATGGCGGTACAGGTTGTCAGAAGCCTGCAAGAAGCGCAAACGGCCGTTTCCCAATCCACCCCCGATCTCGCCATCGTCGATCTCCTGCTGCCGGATGGTAAGGGCATTGAATTCCTGTCTATGGCTGGCCCAAACGCCCCCTACCCCATCATCATCATGACCAGTCATGGCGACGAGCAGATCGCCGTCGAAGCCATCAAAGCCGGCGCCCTCGATTACGTCGTCAAAACGGAAGACACCCTCCTGCAAATGCCCTACATCGCCGATAGAGCCTTGCGCGAATGGAGCCACATCCAGGAACGAAAACAGACCGAAGGCCTGCTGCGCGTCAGCGAAGAGCGATTTAGACAAGTCATCTCCTCCATCAGCGATCACATCTACCTCATGGAAATCACAGCAGAAGCGTCCATTGCCTACCGCTATGTCTCGCCCAACTGCGAAACCCTGACCGGATACCCGCCCCAAGCCATCATGGCAGACGCCAATTTCTGGCCCAGTCTCATCCATCCGCAAGACACAAACCGGGTAGAAGCCCAGCAAAAACTGCTGGCAATGGGTCAAAACAGCGAAGTGGAATATCGCCTGATCCGCAAAGACGGCGAAATCATTTGGGTGCGTGACAGCGCCCGCGTCAAACAAGAAGGAGACGCCTATCTGGTCTACGGCGTCATCAGCGACGTCACCGAACGCAAAAGCATTGAAGATGAATTACGCCAGTACCAGGATCACCTGGAAGAATTGGTAGGCAAACGCACCGAAGAGTTAGCTGAAGCCAAAGAAGCGGCAGAAACGGCCAATCGCGCCAAGAGCGCCTTCCTGGCCAACATGAGCCATGAACTGCGCACCCCGCTCAACGCTATTTTAGGTTTTTCCCAACTCATGGAGCGCGACACAAACATTTCCGCCTCCCAACGAGAATATCTGGACATTATCTCCAAAAGCGGCGTTCATCTGCTGGGGCTGATCAACGACGTATTAGAACTGTCGAAAATCGAAGCGGGACGAACCACCCTCATAACCACCACCTTCGATCTCCCGGTAACCTTACAAAATCTAACCGAAATGTTCCGCATGACAGCTACTAAAAAAGGCCTGACGCTGGACGTGGAAATGGATCCAAATTTGCCCCGCTACATCACCACGGATGAACAGAAATTACGACAGGTGATCACAAATTTAGTGAGTAATGCCATCAAATTCACAGAAGCGGGCAGGGTGATCGTGCAGGCTCGCCTGAATTCTCGTGATGACACGACGGCCAACCTGCAATTTGCCGTATCCGATACCGGTTCCGGCATTGCCGACGAAGACAGCGCTGTTTTATTTGAACCGTTTGTACAGTCCGGCAGGGGTCAGTCTAGCCAGGAGGGTACAGGACTTGGCCTGCCCATCAGCCGCCAGTTTGTGCATTTGATGGGCGGCGATTTCGTCGTGGAAAGCCAACCCGGCCAGGGCGCTACGTTTCGTTTTGACATTCAAGCTGAGATTTCGGAGCCAACGGCCGTTATCCTAGAAGAAAGCGCCGGTAAAGTGACAGGTCTGGTTCACAACGAGGAGAGTTATCGCATCCTCATTGTGGAAGACAATGAATACAGCCGTCTCCTGCTGCGCAAATTATTAGAATCAGTCGGGTTCCAGGTAGCAGAAGCGGAAAACGGCCGTGAAGCCGTAGCACAATATGAAACGTGGCAGCCGCACCTCATCTGGATGGACATGCGTATGCCGGTGATGAACGGCTACGAAGCCACCCGCCTCATCCGCGAAAAACCACGCGGTAAAGAATCCTTCATTCTGGCCCTCACCGCCAGCGCCTTTGAAGAACAACGCACCAACGTCATCGCCGCCGGCTGCGACGACTTTGTGCGCAAACCCTTCCGCGAAAATGAAATCTTCGAGAAAATGGCGGAATATCTGGGTGTAGAATACCACTACGATGACCAACAACCTTCCACAACTTCTGACCCTGGGCGGCCTGAAGATATCTTCACGCCAGACACTCTGGCTGCGCTGCCGCAGCCCTGGCTGGAGAACCTGCACGACGCCGCCATCAGAGCCAGAGCAGACAAAATCACACTGCTGTTGTCTGATATTCAGAGCGATTATCCCCAGGTAGCCCAACACCTGGCGCAACTCGCTGAAGATTTCCAGTTCGATAAAATCATCACCCTGACATCATGAAAAGTTAGAGCAAGAGGAAAAATAAAACTCCGACTCCAATTCTACCTCTAGCTCTTTGGAGATTGTTCTTGATGCCCACTGACCCACTGGCAAAAACGAAAGGTGATATTCTCATCGTAGACGATGCGCTGCCCAATTTACGGCTCCTTTCACGCATGTTGAAAGACAACGGCTACCAGGTGCGCGGCATTTCAAACAGCGCCATGGTCACCACCGTGGTGCAAGCCGAGCCGCCCGATCTCCTCCTGCTCGACATCAACATGCCCGGACAAAACGGCTATGAAGTATGCCGCAGCCTCAAAGCAGATGCGCAAAGCTGCGAAGTGCCGGTTATTTTTATCAGCGCCCTGGATGATGTTCTGGACAAAGTGGAGGCATTTTCCGTAGGCGGGGTCGACTACATCACCAAACCATTTCAGGTGCAAGAAGTATTGGCGCGGGTGGAAACCCATCTCACCATCAGCCGGCTGCGCAAACAGTTAGAAAACCGAGTGGAAGAGCTGCAAACCTTAACCAACGAACTAATGGGGACCAATGACGCCCTGCAAGCCAGCAATGACGAACTCAATGCCTTTGCCCACACCGTGGCCCACGATCTGAAAAATCCGCTCGCCAGTTCGCTGCTCAGCCTGGATTTGATCGAGTTTTTTATGAACCAGGACATGAAGATGAAGGCGCTTAAAGCCATTGGTACCGTGCGCGAAAGCAGCCAAAAGCTCAACAACATCATCGACGAACTGCTGCTGCTGTCCAGTGTGCGCAAAGAAACGGTGGAAAAAGTGCCGCTGCAAATGACAGACATCGTGGCGCACGCGGCAAACAGGTTAAGCGTCATGATGGCAGATTATGAAGCCTGCCTGGACATTCCGGAAGAGTGGCCCGTGGCTTTAGGGTATGCGCCCTGGATAGAAGAGGTGTGGGTAAATTATTTGAGCAATGGCATTAAATATGGCGGTAACCCGCCTCATCTGAAGATTGGCTCTCACGCGCAGGGAGATGGCTTCATCTGCTTTTGGGTGTGTGATAATGGGGATGGGGTGCCTGAGGACGTAGTTGATAAACTATTTGCCGAGTTTACCCGGCTGGATCAAACGCGAGCGCAAGGCCATGGCCTCGGTTTATCAATTGTGAAACGTATTGTGGAAAAACTGGATGGTCAGGTGGGGATGCAAAATCAGCCCGGCGGCGGCTGCAAGTTTTATTTTACCTTGCCGGCTGCACCCCCAATAAATAGTTAATGGCTGAATTGTTGAATGGTTGAATGGTTAATGAATGTGCGAACGCGCCTCATTAACCATTCATTCGTTTAACAGTTCAACCAGTCGTTATCAGAATCGAATTTCAAAGGGCATCAGGAAGAGGGGTTGGCCGTTGTAGACGGCAATATTGTCGCCAAGCAGCATACGTCCCAGGTCGGCCAGGTTTTTAAGCGGCTCGTCGGTGGGGTCGGCGGCTTCAAAGGGACGCGGGAGCAGATAACGGCCGTTTTTCTCAAATAAATTCATCACCGGTATCACATAATCCGGGCCGGTCTCCAGGCCGCCCATCTCCGCCGCTTTACGCACCGCGTCCACAAAATCGCCGTGGCTGTCTACCAGCTTCAGGTCGGCGGCCTGCCGTCCCGTCCACACCCGCCCTTCACACAGGGGGTCCAGTTCATCATAAGGTAGAGAACGGCCGTTTGCCACCACCTGCTTAAACTGCTCATACGTCTTCACGATACTGTTCCAGAAAATCTCCCGTTCCCCGTCATTCATGGGGCCGCTTTCCGTATACAATCCCGCGTTGTCTCCACGCTGTAAGCTCACCTGAGTCACGTGCAGCTTCTGGCGCAGCCCCTGCGTGCTCAAGCGGCCGCTGATCACGCCAATGGAGCCGGTAATCGTGCCCGTCTGGCACATGATATGCCCGCCATAGGCGCTCACATAGTAGCCGCCGGAGGCCGCCACGTTGCCCATATACACCAGCACCGGCTTTTTGCGGCTGATGCGCTCAATTTCCCGCCCGATCAAATCCGAAGCCAGGGCGGACCCGCCGCCGGAATCCACGTGGAAAATCAGCGCCGCCAGGGCGTCCATCTTCTCCGCTTCACGCAGCAGATGGCGCAGCGTTTGCTCGCCCGCCATATCGCCGCCAATAAACGGGATGGGCAGGTCGATGGGCGGATTGCGGCTGGGTCCCATGATGATGCCGCCTTCCAGGCTGACCACGCCGATAAACTTTTTCTGCCGCCGCCGTGGTTTTTCCAGGAGCATGTTGGCCGCTTCAGACCAGGCAACCAGTTTCGCCTGCGGCCGTTTTTTGTCGGCTTCTGGTTCAGGGTTGGCAACGGCCGTTTCTGGCGTTTCCTCCGCTTCAGGCAGGGCCGTTTCCTCTGGTTTAACAGGGGCCAGCAGGTAAGCCAGCTCATCTTCGTAGGCAACAGCGTCCACCAGATTGGCCGCCAGCATCTCTTCGGCAAACAGGGGCGCCCGGTTGATGAGGTCTTGGAAGGCGGACTGGGACAGAGAACGGCCGTTTGCCATCGCCGCCGTCATCTCATCAAAGCGGTCATCCAACAGCCACGACATTTGTTCCTGCTGCTCTGGCGTCATGTCGCTTTCGCCAAACATATTCAAGGCTGTTTTGTAAGGCGAAATCTGTACCACGTCCATCTGCATTCCCACCTGCGCCAGGGCGTCCTTCAAAAACATCGCTTCCAGGCGCAGACCCAGCACCTCAAACATCGTGCCCGGCGGCGTCACAATGCGGTCCGCCGCCGAGGCCACGTAATAATGCGCCATGTCCAGATAAGGCGTATACACGACCACCTCTTTGCCCGCTTCGCGCAGGCGCAAGATGGAGCGGCGCACATTTTGCAGCGTGCCCAATCCCGCGCCAAACCCTTGAAACAGGAGTACCACCCCTTTCACGTTATCCGCATCGGCGATGGCTTGCAGCCGCCGGTTCAACACCTCCATGCTCAACGGCGGCGGCGGCAGGGGAAGCTGCCGTTCCAAAAAACTGCGCGGCGGCTCACTCCGTTCCGGCAGCGGCCCGCCCAACGGCATCAGCACATAGTCCAGCGACACGCCGCGCATGGTACGCAGCCCGTTGCGCAGAGACACGCTGCCGGTAGACCAATAGGTAGACAGCGCCGTCCGCACCTCGCGCAGTTCACGTTTCAAGTCGGTGAAAAAATCAGGGGATTGGTTCATTTTTTGCATGTCGTTCATGGATGTTAACCGTCGCGGCAATGATAACGACATCCCCCTTGAATAGCAAAAGTCTGGGGTCTGTAGCCGCGGTATCCTTACCGCGCCGCGAGCAAGCGAGGATTGCAATCCTCAGCTTCAAGCCAATCCTTCACCCACATTCATCTACATTCGGCCGTTCAAAACCTGGCTGGTCAGTTGACCAGGTATAAATTTATCCATCTGCCTGATGTGGATGGGAAACGCATTTTTTATACTTGGGACAGTGAGGTGATAGGATGCGGATTTTACTGGCCGACGATCAAGTCACAGTCCGATCGGCGCTGCGGCTGCTTTTGGAGCAGGAGTCGCAGGTGGAGATCATCGGGGAAAGCGCCGACGCCACGGCCGTTTTGCAAGCCATTGAGCGCGTTGAGCCAGACATGATCCTGCTGGATTGGGAACTGCCCGGACTGTCTCCGGTACAGCTCCTGCGCCTGCTGCGCTATGAACGGCCGTTGCTGCGCATCATCGCCCTCAGCAGCCGCCCGGAAGCCCGTAAACGCGCCCTCGCCGCCCACGTCGATGCGTTTGTCAGTAAAAGCGCTCCGCCAGAAGAACTGCTGGCGGCAGTCAGAACACAAATAGATGGAGGTTACGATGAAACATAATTTTGGGAGCATCATACTGGTTATGATCCTGTTCATCTGCTTCACAGCCGGTTGCGCCGGTCAGACTTTGTATGAAGAAAATGTACAGGTGGAAGCCATGCCTATCCCGCCTACGGTTGAACCGCCTACGGTTGAACCGACCACGGTTGACACCGGCGACAGCGCAGTCGAGACCGAAACGGCCACCGCCGCCCCCACGCCGCAGCCAGAGGAAGAACCTTTGGGTCCGGCCGAAACTGTGGACGCCTTTTACCAGGAATACGTCGCCTACGCCGGCGACGATTTCCTGCGCACGGAAAACAATCCGCTGGTGGACGGCGTCTATCAAGACAGCCCCTACCTCAGCCCCCGCTTCATCCAGGAACTGGCCGACTACACCGCTGCCTACAATCCCCACGGCTACGACCCGGTCGTGATGGCGGTGCAGATACCGTCGGAATGGACGGTAGGCGAAGCGGTTGTCGAAGGGGACAAGGCCGTGGTGGAAATCAGGCGCGCCTGGAGCACCCTGGATACCTGGCTGCCCATGCAGGTGCTGCTAAAACAGGAAAACAGCCGTTGGCTGATTGATGACGTCAGCGTGGTCAACGCCGCCTATTTCACCCCCGACGGGAACACGCCCGAGGAAGTGGTAGAAGCCTTCTACACCTGGTACCTGGCCTATACCGGCAGTCCCGCCGCCGGCGAATTCCGCAGCCCGCTTTCCGAACGGGCTTATGCCGAATCCCCTTCCCTCAGCGCCGATCTCATCGCTGCGATGGACACCACCCTGGCGCAAATGCATGAACGGGAAATGGGCGGCGCGGATCCCTTTCTCTGCGCCCAAAACATCCCCGTCAGCGTCTTTGTGCCCGATGCGTTCGTGGTTGGCGACGACGAAGCGCGGGTGCTGCTGCGCACCGGCTTCTTCGGCCCGCACTATCTGGTACTCACCCTGCGCCCTGCAGACGGCGGCTGGCTTATTGATGAAATCGAGTGCGCCAGCCAGTCACCGGCGGGCATAGCCCGCGCCTTCTACACCTGGTACCTGGGCTACATCGGCGCCCGGGAAGGCGGCGAATTCCGCAATCCGCTGGTGGACGGCGTTTACCGCGACACACCGTTCCTGTCAGACGATTTCGTGCAGCGCGTGGATGCCCTGCTCGCCGATAAGGCGCAGGGCGGGTTCGATCCCTTTTTACTGGCGCAGGATATTCCGCATGGATTCAGTGTGCTGCCTGGTCCTGGCGCGGAGGAAGCGCTGGTCACGTTCTATTTCCTGGACGAAAAAGGGGAACCGTACAATGAATGGCAGGCTCTGGTATCTTTTGTGGGGGAAAACGGCCGTTACCAAATCAACGCCGTAGACAGCCAGAACGCGCCGGCAGTGACGCCGTTCCACAGCGATGCGTACGGCTTCTCCTTCCACTACCCGGCGGACTGGGTGCTGGCGGAACAAGAGTTGGCAGGGCCGGGCATGCCCGATGACTGGCCGGTGCTGGCTTCCTGGCAGGTGATGCCCGCCGATGTGGCCGAGCAGATTGCCGCTCAAAGCGGTCCGCCGGACCCGCAGGCGCCGCCCGTGGTGGCTTCCTTCCAGGTGGACGTGGTAGTGGGTGACGAAACGGCCGTTTCCCGCGCCTTCCTCCCTCTTGAAGAAGCAAAAATCGGTTCAGTGGGCCGCAACCTGGCCTACGTGCTGTCCCTGGAACCGGGCTACAGCCACCAGATCTTCCCCCATCCCTACCGCCCGGACACCTGGATCGTCATCACCGACTGGGTGACTGAGTTCCCCGGCCGCGAAAGCCAGGGCGAAATTTCCCTGCCGGTGCTGGCCCAACTGCAAAACAGCTTGCAGTTTCAACAGTAAACAAGAGTGGACCAATCTTCACAGATTGGCCCACTCTGCCCCCGTTTTATGACGTTTGTCTCAGGCAAAGATGAGTTTCGTCCATTTCGGGAAGCGGGTTTGCCCGGTAGAATCAAAGGTGTGATGACCACCCAATTCCCGGACTTTTTAGACACCGCCCCCGAACAAGTGTGGGCGTATTTGTTTGACAGGCTGCCGGTAGGAACGGCCGTTATCGACCGTGAATTCCG
>JAWOGU010000084.1:0-10652 GCA_046496595.1 Chloroflexota bacterium | reverse complement strand
CGCGCCCGGAACGACGCCGGATTTTGTCTCGGACGGCTGGCGGACATCGACGATGATCACGGTTTTGTCATCTTGCAATTTTTTATGCGCTTCTTGCACGGATATTTGCGGCACTTTGGTTTTACGAAAAAAATCGAAAATTCCCATATGAGTCCTTTTATCGGTTGGTCGGTTAGTCGGTGGCGGCCATCATGGCGATGAAGGCGTCGAACAATTCGTCCGAATCGTGGGGACCGGGCGAGCTTTCAGGATGGTACTGCACGGAGAAGGCTCTCTGCGCCGGAGCGACCAGTCCTTCACAGCAGTTGTCGTTCAAGTTGACGTGGGACATGGCGACGCCGGGCGGCAGGGTTTGGGCATCGACGGCGAAACCATGATTGTGGCTGGAAATTTGCACGCCCTGATGAGCGGTCACCTGCACCGGCTGGTTGCCGCCGCGGTGTCCAAATTTGAGTTTGTACGTTTCCGCGCCCAGGGCCAGTCCTAAAATCTGGTGGCCTAAGCAGATACCAAAGATGGGTTTCTGCCCCAACAGTTCTCTGACGGCGGCAACAGCGTAGATAACGGCGGCAGGATCGCCGGGTCCGTTGGAGAGGAAGATGCCGTCCGGATTGAGCGCCAGCACATCAACGGCCGTTGTCACAGCAGGCACCACCGTGATGCGGCAGTTACGCGCAGCCAGCAGGCGCAGCATGTTGCGCTTGACGCCAAAGTCGTAAGCCACGACGTGGTATTGACGATTGCTGATTGTGGATTGACGATTTGGCTGCCACCAGTCCAATCCTTCGGTCCAGACATATGGCTGCATGCAGGAAACTTCTCTGGCAAGATCCAGGCCGTTCATGTCGCGGGAACTGCAGGCCAGCGCCAGCAGACGGTCCGGGTCGGGATCGCTGGTAGAAAGGGCAGCACGCATGGCGCCGTGAGTGCGGATGTGGCGCACCAGGGCGCGGGTGTCTACGTCGGTCATGGCGACGACGCCGCGTTCCGCCAGGTAAACGGGCAGGCTCTGGTTAGCGCGCCAGTTGCTAACGATGGGGCTGATGCTGCGCACCACAAAACCGGCGGTCCAGACGCGGTCGCTCTCATCGTCTTCGGGCGTGCAGCCGTAGTTGCCGATGTGGGGCATGGTCATGGTGACGATTTGGCCGTGGTAGGAGGGATCGGTGAGGATTTCCTGATAGCCAGACAGGCTGGTGTTGAAGACAATCTCACCGGTGGCGTCGCCGGCAGCGCCAAAACCGGCGCCGGGCCAGAGGGAGCCATCTTCCAAGGCCAGTAAAGCGGGGGTATGGGTGGAACCGTTCACAGGCAAAACCTTTCTCCTTCAAGTTGGATGGTTGCTGCCAAAACGAATCCATTCTAGCAGAAACGGCCGTTTCACATACCCGTATAGTTCACAAAAATAAACGGCCGTTTTCAGATATTTTTAGCCATGCTCGCCGCAATCATGCCGCCAGGAACTGCCGTTTCGCGCCAGCAGTTCATCCGCCTCCACCGGTCCCCACGAACCGGGTTCATACCGGGCCATCGGCGGCATTCCTGTTGTCTCCCAGCCGTGCAGGATAGGATCCATCAAGCGCCATGCCGCTTCAATGCCATCGCTGCGCGTAAACAAAGAGGCATCCCCGCGAATGGCGTCCAACAGCAGTCGTTCATAAGCGTCCGGCAGTGCGTTGCCATTAAATGAGGAGCGATAATGAAATTCCATGTCAACCGAATCCGTCTGCCGGGAATCCGGTACTTTTGCCTCAAACTTCAAATGGATGCCCTCATCGGGCTGAATACAAATCGCCAGGGCATTGGACGTAAAATCCTCATCCGCCACGCTTTCAAACATCAAGTGCGGCGGCTTTTTGAACTGGATAATGATCTCCGACGCTTTCTCCGCCATTGCCTTGCCCGAGCGCAGATAAAACGGCACCCCCTGCCAGCGCCAATTGCTGATATCCAGCTTCAACGCCGCATAAGTGGGCGTTTGTGAACCGGGAGCCACGCGCTCTGCTTGCAGGTAGCCATCATACTGCGCCCGCACCGTGTCTGCCAGCGTTACCGGTCGAATCGAATTAAATAGCTTCGCCTTCTCGTTGCGCACGGCATCCGCATCGTCAAAAGAAGAGGGCGGCTCCATAGCCACCAGAGAGAGAAGCTGCATCAGGTGATTCTGAAACATATCTCGCACTACGCCTGCCTGATCGTAATAACCGGCCCGATGCCCCACGTCCACGCTCTCCGCCACCGTAATTTGCACGTTGTCTACGTAGTTCCGGTTCCAAACCGGTTCAAAGATAGTATTAGCGAAACGAAAGTAGAGGATATTCTGCGCTGTTTCTTTGCCCAAATAATGGTCAATGCGATATATCTGATGCTCGTGAAAAACACCGTGCATCACCTCGTTTAATTCCTGAGCGGAGGCCAGATCATGACCAAACGGCTTCTCAACCACCAGATGCCGCCAGGCGCCATCCGCTTCTCGCGCCAGGCCGGCGCGGCCCAGACTTTGCACAATGGGAATGAAAAATTGAGGAGCGGTAGCCAGGTAATAAAGACGGTTTGGGCTGCCGTCTTCCAGGTCATTTAGATAAGCGCGCAGTTTTTCAAAATCGTTCGTATTATCCAAATTGCCTTCAAAGTACCACAAGCGGCGGCTAAAGATCTGCCATTTTTCAGCCTGCCACATTTGCGGCGCAAACTCATGCATCCCTTCTTCCAGGTGTTGGCGAAAGAATTCGTGCGTCCATTCCCGCCGGGCAAAACCGACGATGTTAAAATCTTGCGGCAAACGGTTTTTAAGATAGGAATTGAAGAGGGCGGGGATTAGTTTGCGCTCGGTCAGGTCGCCGGAAGCGCCAAAAATAACGATGGTGATAGGTGCGTTTTCGGGCATAGGTCGTTTTCCTTTCTCAGAAGAGCGGCTGTGGAGGACCACTCTGGCCTGGGTTTCAAGCATTATACGCGGGTAACGGCCGTTTCTCCACATCATGGTTCTTTCATTTTTTACTCGGAAAAGCCGCCGTCCTTGATTGGATGCGTTTTAGCGCCCATTTATGACCATACCCGCCAAAACGTGAAGAACGTAACAAGAGGTACATGACCTTTGACAATTAACGCGGCGGTGCATATGGTATACTCTTGTAGTGACCATCCCAAAACTACTGCCATCGCTGTATTCGTTTCACTATTTTGGCAGTTGACTCCCCGGTCAACTGCTGCCCAAACAATCTTATTAAATGTTTTTCAAACAACAGGAGTAAGCCATGTTTGAATTTGGACGAGATATTTGTGGTGATCTGGCTAACACAGAGCGCCGCGAATGGCTGGTGACCAATGGCATAGGCGGCTACGCTTCCGGTACGGTCGCCGGTTTGCTGACGCGCCGCTTCCACGGTTTACTGTTCGCTCCCCTACAGCCCCCGGTCGCTCGTATGCTGCTGGTGAGTAAACTGGACGAAACGGCCGTTTACGGCGGACGCAGTTATCCCCTGCACATCAACCGTTGGGCCGGTGGTGTGCTCAAACCAGACGGTCAACAGCAGCTAGAACGTTTCCGCCTGGAAGGAACCACCCCAGTCTGGACCTATGCCATTGCCGAAGCCTTGCTGGAAAAACGCATCTGGATGGAACACGGCGCCAACACCACCTACGTGCAATACCACCTCATGCGCGCCACCGAGCCGCTGGAACTATCCGTCATGGCTCTGGTCAATTATCGCAACGCCCACAGCAATACCCACGCCAACGATTGGCAAATGAAAATCGACCCGGTTTCAAACGGCCTCAAAGTCACCGCTTACGAGGGCGCTGTCGCCTATTACCTCCTCAGCGATAAAGCTACAGTCACCCCCCAACATGCCTGGCACCACCGCTTTTTCCTGATGCGCGAAGCCAATCGCGGGCTGGACGCCATCGAAGATCACCTGCACGCCGGCGATTTCGAGGTGACCATGCAGCCAGGGGACTATGTCACCTTCGTTCTCAGCACAGAAACCAATCCGACTCTCAATGGCGCAGCCGCTCTTAAAACACGTCAAGCCGATGAACAGAACCTGCTCGACCTCAATCCAATCAACTGCCCAAGCGCCATTCACAAGCCATTCATGAACCAACTCAATTTAGCGGCGGATCAGTTTGTGGTGAAACGGCCGTTACCCAACAAACCCTATGGCCGCTCCATCCTCGCCGGCTATCACTGGTTCAGCGACTGGAGCCGCGACACCATGATCGCCCTGCCCGGCTTGCTGCTGGCTGCCGGGCGCGCCGACGTCGCCGCCCAAATCCTGCGCACCTATGCCCACTTCATTGACCAGGGTATGCTGCCCAACCGCTTCCCCGATGGCATTGAGCCGCCGGAATACCACGCCGTCGACGCCACCCTCTGGTATTTTGAAGCCCTGCGCGCCTACACCCAGGCCACCCAGGACCACAGCATCACCCTGGAACTGTATCCCGCCCTGCAAGACATCATCGCCTGGCACCGGCGGGGCACCCGCTACAACATCCACGTCGACAAAACCGACGGGCTGCTCTACGCCGGGGAAGAAGGCCACCGTCTCACCTGGATGAACGCCCAGCACAACGATTGGGTCGTCACCCCGCGCATCGGCAAGCCCGTGGAAGTCAACGCCCTATGGTACAACGCCCTGTGCGCTATGTCGCAATTTACACAAGAATTAGGCCACGACAGCGACCCATATTTCGAGATGGCGCAGCAAACCAAAACCGGCTTCCAACGCTTTTGGAATGAAGAGGCAGGCTACTGCTACGACGTGATCGACGGTCCTAATCCGGACGGACAACCTGTCCACGACGGCCGTTTACGACCCAATCAAATCTTCGCCGTTTCACTGCCCCACTCCCCCCTGACGCCTGCCCAGCAAAAAGCTGTGGTGGATACATGCAGCCGCCGCCTGCTCACCTCCCACGGCCTCCGCTCACTCAGCCCGGAAGATCCTGCCTACATCGGCTCTTACGGCGGCGACGAGCGGCAGCGAGCGTCTGCCTATCATCAGGGTACCGTTTGGAGTTGGCTGATGGGTCCCTTTATCATGGCTCACCTGCGCGTCTATCAGGACCCGCAGCAGGCGCGTTCCTTCCTTCTCCCTCTGCTGCACCACATGTCTGACTATGGCGTGGGCAGTATCAGCGATGTGTTCGATGGCGATCCGCCGTTTACGCCCCGCGGCTGCATTGCCAAAGCGTGGAGTGTGGGAGAATTACTGAGAGCTTGCCGGGAAACGGCTGTTTCCGATACCTGATTCGTTCCGCCCCCTGAGCCTGTCGAAGGGGACGGTGGCGTGAATATTACTTCCAATGCCTGATTCGTTCCGCCCCCTGAGCCTGTCGAAGCGGTTTCCCCTTCGACAAGCTCAGGGGGCGGGGACCTGATTTGCCCTTTTCCCCAACACCGCCGCTCAGGTATAATGGAGTCATCTACACCTCATTTCAATACAAGCAGTGGAGCTGCCAAACATGTCATCATACTTGCAAGACCTCGAAACTCGATTTTTGCGATACGTACAAGTCGATACTCAAAGCGACGAAACATCCAGCAGCGTGCCCAGCACCGCCATCCAGCTGGATCTGCTGCGTCTGCTCATTACTGAGTTGGAAGAAATCGGCGCGGCTGATGTCGTTCTCACCGATTATGGCTGCACCATGGCCACCATTCCCGCTACCGTCAACCAGCCCGACTTGCCCACCGTCGCTTTTCTAGCCCACGTAGACACCGCTCCCGCCTTCAACGGCTTTGGCGTCAAACCGCTCGTCCACCGCGGCTATGGCGGGCAAGACATCATTCTGCCAGACGACGAAACGCAAATCATCAACCATCAAAATTCCCCGCGCCTGGCCGAAAAAATAGGCGAAGATATCGTGACCGCCAGTGGAACAACCCTGCTTGGCGCCGACGATAAAGCAGGCATCGCCATCATCATGACCATGGCCGACTACCTCCTGCAAAACCCCCACGTCCCTCACGGCAAAATTCGCCTCTGCTTCACACCCGACGAAGAAATCGGCCGCGGCGTACTCAAACTCAAACTCGAAGACCTGGGCGCGGACGTGGCCTACACCCTGGACGGCGGACCCAAAGGAGAAGTCACCTACGAAACCTTCTCCGCCGACAAAGCCATCGTCAAAATCACCGGCGTCTCCACCCACACCGGCACCGCTAAAGGACTGCTCGTCAACGCCCTCACCCTGGCTGCCAACCTGCTTAACCTGCTGCCGCAAACAACCGACACCCCCGAAACTACCGACGGTCGGCAAGGATTCATCCATACCTACCAGATGCACGGCTCCGCCGCCTACGCTGAACTGCACTTCATTCTGCGCGATTATGAACTGGAAGGACTGCAAGCCTACGGCGACATGCTGCGGGAGGCGTGCCACGCCATCCAAACCCAGGAGCCAAGCGCCCAGTTAGAATGCGCCATCACGCCCCAATACCGTAATATGCGCTACTGGCTGGAAAACGATATGAAACCGGTGGAGTTGGCGCTCAAAGCATTGGACACGGCCGTTATCGAACCCATCGTGCAGCCCATCCGCGGCGGCACAGACGGCTCCATCCTCACTGAGCGTGGTCTGTTGACGCCCAATCTGTTCACCGGCGCCCACAACTGCCACGGACCATTGGAATGGGTCAGCCTGCAAGACATGGCGGCCGCCACCGAAGTGTGTATTCACCTGGCGCAATTATGGGCTGAAGCCTCGGCCGAAACACCGGCCGAAGAAAACCCGTTGTAAGATATGCACAAGAACGGCCGTTTATCTCTCAGTCATTATTTCACGTTGACGCCATAAAACCAGCCTGCTATAGTCATCTACATGAATCAATTATCAAGCGCCTGCGAAACCAAGAAGGGTAAGAAGAGCAACCAAGAAACCAAACGGTAGTCTGGGCGCTTTTGCTTACCGGCAAAACACACAACATTCAAAGCCTCGCCAGACACCGGCGGGGCTTTTTTTATGCCTGATGAGTAACATCTCAATAATCTGAGGAAAACGAGGACTGAGCCTGTCGAAGGCCGTTGGTTTCGACAGGCTCAACCAACTCCACCGTGAGTTGTTGAGAAGATACTAACCAACTACCAGACGAATCGACCCATGACTATCAGACACACCACCAGCGAACTGAAGAAGAAGTGCAAGAAGACCAACCCAAACATGGTTCCGGAGAAGGACGCTTGCCTCTGAGCAATAAGGCTCAAAAGCAATTTTCAAGCGGGCTTACTGGAACCAAATCCGGTAAGCCCGTTTTTTTATCAATCAAAGTAGCATCTCAATAAATTGCGGTGGAGTTGGTTGAGCCTGTCGAAACCAACGGCTTTGGCCGAACCAACGGCCTTCGACAAGCTCAGGCCTCGTTTTCCCCAAAATATTGAGAAGATACCAATCAAAGACCAAAGATTAAATGAAGATTGAAGATTGGAATTTAACGCCGGACATCGATCTTAAATCTTTAATTTTTGGTAACTACACAGGTAGGTTCCCTGAGCCTGTCGAAGGGAACCGGGCTTCGGCAAGCTCAGCCCTCGACAACGCTGAATAGTCACAATCTTTAATCTTAAATCATTCAAATCTGGAGGTTTTTCAAAATGACAACCGTAATATGTGTGGAATGTGATGGCGAAGTGGAATTGGCAGACGATGTTATCGTCGGCGAAATCGTGGAATGTCCCGACTGCGGCGTGGAACTGGAAGTTACCAGCACCTCCCCGCTGACCATCGAACTGGCCCCGGAAGTGGAAGAAGATTGGGGCGAATAATTCAGTGAACAGGTTACAGTGAACAGTATACAAGCAGCATAGCGCCTCACGGCTCACTGTAAACTGTTTACTGTTCACTTCTATTATGCTTTAAGAAAATGACCGGGTAATCGGCCTGTCATTCTGAGCGGAGTCTTCGGAGCGAAGAATCCCAAAGGTATTAGACATTCCAGGGATTCGGGATGCTTCGGCAGGCTCAGCACAGGCTCTCAGCATGACAGGTCTCTTGATTACCGGATTAATTCTTTAATCTGCAAAAGAGGAGAAGAACCCATGCGCGTCGGTGTCTTATATTCACGAATTAGAGCGGAAGAAAAACTGCTCGTTGAAGAGCTGGAAAGCCGCGGCGTTGATTTTGAAATGATCGACGTGCGCCAGTCCATTTTTAATTTGCATGATTATGAAGCATGGCGGCGATACGATGTCGTTTTAGAACGCTGCGTCAGCCATTCACAGGCGCTGGCTGCCCTGCAAATCCTGGGCGGCTGGGGCATCCCCACCGTCAACACCGCCGACGTGGCCCTGATTTGCGGCGACAAACTGAACACCTCGCAGGCATTGGTGCGCCACGGTGTGCCCACGCCGCAGGTGCGTATCGCCCTCACCGAAGAATCGGCCCTGGCCGCGATGGACGCCATGGGGTATCCGGTTGTCATCAAACCGGCCGTTGGTTCCTGGGGACGGCTGCTGGCTAAAATCAACGAACGCGAAGCCGCCGAAGCGATTTTGGAACACAAAGCCACCCTCGGTTCTTACCATCACTCCATCTTCTACATTCAGGAATACATCGCCAAACCAGACCGCGACATTCGCAGCTTTGTCGTCGGCGACGAGACAATTTGCGCTATTACCCGTTCCTCAGCGCACTGGATCACCAACACGGCGCGCGGCGGCCTGTCCGCCAACTGCCCGGTCACGGACGAGATCGACCAGTTATCGCGGGCGGCGGCGCGGGCCGTGGGCGGCGGCGTGGTGGCTGTGGATTTACTCGAGACGCCAGATGGCAGTCTGCTCGTCAACGAAGTCAATTACACCATGGAATTCCGCAACAGCATCACGCCCACCGGCGTCAACATCCCGGCGCGGATTGTGGATTACGTGCTGCAAGTGGGGGAAGAGCAAAGATCAAACACTAAAGATCGAAGATTAAACGGCAGCCAATCTTCAATCTTTAATCCTTCGCCAGGCTCAGGACAGGTTCTTCAATCTTTCAATCAGGGAGGCCAGCCGTGATTCGCGCCTCCATCGTTGGCGGTTCCGGTTATGTGGGCGGCGAACTGCTGCGGCTGCTGCTGGGTCATGTCCAGGTGGAAGTGGCGCAGGTGACCTCGCAGCGCTTTGCCGGGAAATTTGTCCATGGCGTACATCCTAACCTGCGCGGCGGCACTTCGCTCAAATTTTGCGCCGTGGAAGATCTGCAATCCTGCGACGTGCTGTTTCTGGCCCTGCCTCATGGCAGCGCCGCCGGGCAAATCGAGCATTTTGCCGGATTAGCCGCACGCATTGTGGACTTGTCGGCCGATTTCCGGCTGCGCGACGCGGCGTTATACGAAGAATGGTACGGCCGTTCTCATCCCAATCCGCAATGGCTGGGCAAATTTGTCTACGGCCTGCCCGAACTGTACCGGGACGAAATCGCCGGAGCGAACTATGTCAGCGGCGTAGGCTGCAACGCCACGGCCGTTAATCTGGCCCTCTATCCACTAGCCCAACAAAACCTCATCGAGCGGGTCGTGATTGAAGTTAAAGTTGGCTCCTCTGAAGGTGGAAACAGCTTCAGCGCCGCCAGCCATCACCCGGAACGCAGCGGCGCGGTGCGCTCGTTTGCCCCCACCGGCCACCGCCACCAGGCAGAAATGCGCCAGGTATTGGGCGAGTGTGAGCTGCATTTTTCGGCAACGGCCGTTGAACTGGTGCGCGGCGTGCTGTCCACAGCCCATGTGTTCCTACGCGAAAATCTGGCGGAGAAAGAAATTTGGAAACTTTACCGGGCGGCGTATGGTCAGGAATGGTTCATCCGCCTGGTGAAAGACAGCAAAGGCATCTTCCGCTACCCGGAACCCAAAATCCTGGCGGGCAGCAACTTCTGCGACATCGGCTTTGAAAAAGACGAGCGCAGCAACCGGCTGGTGGTAATCAGCGCCATTGACAATTTGATGAAAGGCGCGGCGGGAACGGCCGTTCAGGCCATGAACCTGATGTGCGGCTTCCCCGAAGACGAAGCGCTGGGGTTCACAGGATTACACCCCATTTAATGGTTAATAGTAAATTGTAAACGGTTAATTGTTAATGTCGGTCGGGTTTACCAATAACCATTTACCGATAACCGTTAACCGTTAACCATTGGAGCGAAGTGACATGATTGTGGTAAAAGTAGGTGGCAGTAAAGGCATTGATTACGACGTGGTGTGCGACGACATCGCTCAACTGGTGCGCGAAGGGCAGCGGCTGGTGCTGGTGCATGGCGGTTCGGCGCTGACCAACGAAGTGGCCGAGGCGCTGGGCCATCCACCGCAGTTTGTGACTTCGCCCAGCGGTTACACCAGCCGCCTCACCGACCGGCGCACCCTGGAAATTTTCCAGATGGTCTACTGCGGACAGATGAACAAAGGGTTGGTGGAACGCTTGCAGCAGCGCGGCGTCAATGCCCTTGGCCTCTCCGGCATGGACGGCCGTTTATGGCAGGGTCAGCGCAAAAAAGCGATCAAGGCAGTGGAAAACGGCCGTACCCGCGTCATCCGCGACAATTTTACCGGCACAGTTGACGAGGTGGACAGCGGCCTGCTGGAAACGCTGCTCGACTGTGGCTACGTACCCGTACTCACCCCGCCCGCCATCAGCTTTGAAGGCGAAGCGATCAACGTCGATGGCGACCGCGCCGCC